>CAZCFA010000024.1:0-37680 GCA_964497825.1 uncultured Conexibacter sp. | reverse complement strand
GCCGGCCGGTCGAGCCGGTGCCCTCGCGCCAGAACACCATCGACGGCATCCGCGGCCCGTTCTGGAGCTGGATCGACTCGACCCGGTCGCCGACCCGCCGCGCCGCCGCGGTCGAGGTGGTACCGAAGTCGATTGCCAGTATCCAACCGCTCATGAAAACGAGCTCAGCCTAATGGGTCGCCCCCGCCGGGACCCCGATGTCCACCCTCGATCCGACGCCACCCCTCAGCGTGCGGACGCTACCACTTCGACCGTGGTTATTGTGGCGGCCCGTGGGGTGGTCGATACTCGTCAGCACGGGAGGCGCAGCGGACCGCGAGGTCGGTCTCGCCGGCGACCTGCTCGTCGGCCGGGCGGTCGAGGGCCCCGGCAACGTGCCGACCGATCGCAAGATCTCCCGCAAGCACGTTCGCTTCCAGGTCGGCGCCGACGGCGACCTGCAGGTCACCGACCTCGGCTCGGCGAACGGGACGGCGGTCAACGGCGAGCGGCTCGCGGCGCAGTCGCCGCGGGCGCTCGCCGCCGGCGACCGGGTCGAGATCGGCGACACGGTGCTGACCGTCAGCGGCGCGCCGGCGGCCGGCGGCGCGGTGACGCCCGCGACGCCCGCGACCGAGGCGATCTCGGCCAGCGCCGCCGCGGCCGGCGCCGCCGGACCGGTCGAGCAGGCCGGCTCGCCCTCGTCGATCCGGCCCCGGCCGGTCGCGGCCGGCTCCGGCGCCACGGCCGACATCATCCGCGACGGCCGCCGGGTCCCGATCCCGGCGACGGGGATGGCGATCGGACGCGACCCCGGCAACGACCTCGTGATCGAGAACCCCTCGGCCTCGCGCCGCCACGCCGTGATCGTCGCCGAGGGTGGCCGCCACTACGTCTCCGACCTCGGCGGCGGCAACGGCACGCTGCTCAACGGAGAGGTCCTCCGCAACGCCTCACGCTGGCTCAACAGCGGCGACTCGATCGAGATCGGCCACGAGCAGCTGCGCTACATCAGCGGCGAGCAGACGATGTTCGGCGCCGCCCCGGAGCGCGAGCCGCGCGCCGCCCAGGTGGTCAGCCTCGAGGGCGCGACGCTGACGATCGGCCGCGATCCGGGCAACGACCTCGTGCTCGACGATCCGAACGTCTCCCGCTTCCATGCCGAGGTCCGCCGCGGCGCCGACGGGGTCGCCGAGCTTCGCGACCTCGGCTCCCGCAACGGCACCCGGCTCGACCGCCGGTTCATCCGCCAGCGGGCGCCGATCAGGGCCGGCTCGGAGATCGGGATCGGCCCGTTCCGGCTCGTCTACGACGGCACCAACTTCGTCCGCCGCGACGACCGCGGCGCCCTCCGCCTGCGGGCCGAGGGGATCACGATGGCGATCCGCGACAAGGTCATCCTCAACGGCGCCACGGTCGCCGTCGAGCCGGGCGAGTTCGTCGTCATCATCGGCGAGAGCGGCTCGGGCAAGACGACGATGCTGAAGATGCTCGCCGGCGTCACGACGCCGACCGCGGGCGAGGTCCTCGTCAGCGGCGAGCCGGTGCTGACCAGGCTCACCGACATCGGCTACGTGCCGCAGGACGAGATCGTCCATCGCGGGTTGACCGTGCTCGAGGGGCTGCGCTACTCGGCGGCGCTGCGGCTGCCGCGCGACTCCTCTCAGGCCGACATCGACGGAGCCGTCGATCGCGTGCTCGGCGAGCTCGGCCTCGAGCAGCACGCGAACACGCTCGTCGCCTCGCTGTCGGGCGGTCAGCGCAAGCGCGTCGGGGTCGGGACCGAGCTGCTCAACCGGCCCAGCCTGCTGTTCCTCGACGAGCCGACCACCGGCCTCGACCCCGGTCTCGAGACGCAGCTGATGGAGCTGTTCCGCGACCTCGCCGAGGAGGGGACCCGCGCCGTCGTCGCGGTCACCCACGCGACCAAGAACCTGCACCTCGCCGACAAGGTCTGCGTGATGGGGGTCGGCGGCGAGCTCGCCTACTTCGGCCCGCCCGCGGAGGCGAAGGCGTTCTTCGGCGTCGAGGACTTCGACGGCATCTACACGGCGCTGGAGCAGCGGCCCGCGACCGAGTGGCGCGCCCGCTTCGAGGCGACCGACCCCGAGTTCCTGGCGACGATCGGGCAGCCCGGCCCGGCGCCGCCGTCGAAGCCGGCGCCGCGCCCGCAGCCCAACGTCGGCCGCCAGACGGCGCTGCTCGCCCAGCGCTACGCGAAGCTGCTGCTGCGCGATCGCCGCAACCTGATGATCCTGCTCGGCCAGGCGCCGCTGATCGCGCTCGGCATCGCGCTGCTGTTCAAGGAGGGCGTGCTCGACGTCGGCGCCGATCCGACCAACGCCGCGCTGATGCTGTTCCTCGTCGTCACGACGATGATCTGGCTCGGCTCGATCGACGGCTCGCGCGAGGTGATCAAGGAGCGGCCGTTGATGGAGCGAGAACGCGCGGTCGGGGTCAAGGTCAGCGCCTACCTGAGCTCGAAGGCGCTCGTGCTGTTCGGCCTCGTCGCGCTGCAGGCGCTGCTGCTCGTCGTCGTCACCTTCGGGATCCGGCCGCTGCCCGAGTTCCCCCAGGAGTACGTGAAGGTGTTCGCGATCTGCTGCATGACCGGGTTCGTCTCGGCCGGCGTCGGCCTGCTGATCTCGTCGCTGGTCTCGAGCGAGGATCAGGCCGCGAGCTTCATCCCGCTGGCGCTGATCCCGCAGCTCCTGTTCGGCGGCGCGATCGTCGCGGTCGCCGACATGGGCAAGGTGATCGGCGCGTTCTCGAACGTGATCTACTCGCGCTGGGCGTTCGCCGACATCGGCTCGGCGATCGACATGCGCATGCGAATCGAGTCGCTGCCGCCCGACGTCGCCAAGTCGGTGCGCTACGACCCCGACTTCTTCGATCTGACCTTCATCCCCGGCCTCGCGATCCTCGCCGGCTTCACGATCATCATGCTCGCAATCACCTACGGCGTCCTCCGCGCCTACCGGCGCCAGGGCTGAGCCCGGCGCCGGCATCTAGCCTTCTGGGGATGCGACGGCGCGGGCTCGGGATCGGTTCCTCGATAGCCGGGCGCACGCTCGAGGCCGAGATCGGCCGCGGCGGCATGGGCGTCGTCTACAGGGCGCGCAACGACCGTCTCGACCGCACCGAGGCGGTCAAGGTGATCACCGACGAGCTCGCCAAGGACAAGAGCTTCCGCGAGCGCTTCCTGCGCGAGGCGATGATCTCGGTCGCGGTCGAGCACCCGCACGTGATCCCGGTCTACGACGCCGACGAGGCCTCCGGCGGCCACCTGTTCATCGCGATGCGCTACGTCGAGGACGGCCACACGATGGCGCGGCTGATCAACCAGCGGCAGCGCCTCGAGCCGCCGCTCGCCGCCGACCTGGTCTCGGCGATCGCCTCGGCGCTCGACGCCGCCCACGCCCGCGACCTCGTCCACCGCGACGTCAAGCCGACCAACGTCCTGATCGTCGGCGAGCGCTCGCCCCACGCCTACCTGACCGACTTCGGCCTCTCGAAGCGGGTCTCCTCGCACACGGCGCTGAGCGACGTCGGCTCGGTGATCGGCACCGTCGACTACATGTCGCCCGAGCAGGCCCAGGGCCTCGACGTCGACCTGCGGACCGACGTCTACGCGCTCGGCGTCGCGCTGTTCGAGGCGCTCTCGGGCACGGTCCCCTACCAGGGCGATACCAGCGCCGCGCGGCTGCTGGCCAAGATCCAGGAGCCGGCGCCGATCATCAGCCAGCTCGCGCCGGGGATCCCGCCCGGCTTCGACGCGGTCATCGCCAAGGCGCTGGCCCGCGACCCCGAGCAGCGCTACGCCTCCGCGGGCGAGCTCGGGCGAGCGGCCAAGGCGGCGATCGGGCACCCGGTCGAGATCGCCTCGCGGAGCGAGATCAGGGTCGGCTCGATCGTCGCCGACTGCCTGATCGAGCGGGTCGCCGGCGAGGGCGGGATGGCGATCGTCTACCGGGCGACGCAGCGGGCGCTGGACCGCCCGGTCGCGCTCAAGGTGATGTCGCCCGGGCTGGCCGAGCAGAGCGAGTTCCGGGTCCGCTTCGAGCGCGAGCAGAAGATGGCGGCGGCGCTCGATCACCCCGGCATCGTCCCGGTCCACTGGGCCGGCGAGGAGAACGGCCGCCTGTTCATCGTGATGAAGTTCGTCGAGGGCGAGACCCTGCGCGAGCGCCTCGCCCACGACGGCCGGCTCGAGCCCGAGGTCGCGGTCGAGGTCCTCGACCAGGTCGCGGCGGCGCTCGGGGCCGCGCACGAGCGCGGTCTCGTCCATCGCGACATCAAGCCCGGCAACGTCCTGCTCGAGGCCAAGACCGGGCGGATCTACGTCACCGACTTCGGCCTCGCGAAGCCGATCGACGACGACATCACCGACCCCGGCGATTCGGTGATGGGGACCGTCCGCTACATGGCGCCGGAGCGACACCGCGGCGGCGGCGACGACGTGCTCGGCGACATCTACGCGCTCGGATGCGTGCTCTGGGACATGCTCGGCGGCATGGAGCGACCGCGCCTGGAGGCGATCTCCGGCATCTCGCCGGCGCTCGCCGCCGTCGTCGACCGGGCGGTCGAGGTCGACCCCGCCAAGCGCTTTCCGACGGTCGCGGAGCTCGCCGCGGCGGCGCGGGCGGCGCTCGAGGGCGGCGGCGCAGCCGCCGGCGCGCCCGCGACCCCGCGACCCGACTCCGACGTGCGCCGTCCCCGCCCCGGCCCCGGCCCGTCGAGCGAGCTGACCCAGCACGTGCTGCGGATCTGCGACGCCGTCCTCCGCACCGGCGTCACGGGCGACGCCCGGGCCGAGCTCGAGCAGGTCCGCGCGCGGCTGACCGCGCCGCTGCAGATCGCGATCGTCGGCCGCGCCGACAGCGGCCGGACCGGGCTCGTCAACGCGCTGCTCGGCCGCCGCCTGGCGCCGGCGCGTGGCTACGCCGAGGTCGCGCCCCAGATCTCGTTCGTCCACGGCGCGACCGAGCGGGTGCGGGGGACGACGGCGGGCGGCGTCGCGGTCGAGTCGGCGCTCAACCCCGATGGGACCCTGCCCGACGCGATCCTCGAGCCGCCCGAGCCGCTGCGCGAGCTCGAGGTCGCGCTCGCCGTCGATTCGCTGCGGACGGTGTCGCTGAGCATCGGCGCGACCGCCGAGCAGGCCGGCGAGGGCTCCGACGCGTTCCTGCTCACCGTCGCCGCCGATCAGATCGGCGAGATCCCCGCCCTGCTCGACGATCTCGAGCGCGGCGTCCCCGGCCGCAACATCTCGGCGATCAACGCCGGGATCGTCGTCACCACGGTCGACGTCGGCGACACGACGGTGATCGAGGGCGGCCTCGACGCGACCGTCGAGCGTGCCCTGCAGCCGCTGATCGCCGACGCCGATCAGGTCAACCAGCGGCTCGCCGAGCTCGGCAGCACCGACGTCCCGATCGGCGAGGACGTGGCGCTGATCGCCGAGCTCGCGCGCAACTCCGGCGCCGGCCGCAGCGACCTGCTCGCCTCCGAGCAGGCGTTCGGGGCCGGGGCCGCGTCGCTGGGCGAGGGCGCGGCGGCGCGGCTGCTCGAGCGCTACGGGATCGCCGGCCTGCGGGCCGCCTTCGAGCTCGCCGACGCCGGGCAGCTCAGCGGGGTCGAGCTGCGGCGGCGCCTGCGCGAGGTCTCGGGGATGGCGCAGCTGCGGCGCAAGATCTACGGCTTCCAGCTGCGCAGCGACGCGATCAAGGCGGGCCGTGCGCTCGAGCGGCTCGAGGAGCTCGGCTACCGCTGGCCCGAGCTCGACGGCCTGCTCGACCGCGTCCAGCAGGTCGAGCTCGAGCCCGACATGCACCTGCTCGGCCTGATCGACGCCTACGAGCGCTGCGTCCTCGGGGGCGTCGAGGTGCCGAAGGAGCTGCTCGACCGGCTCGAGCAGCTGATCGTCGGCCGCACCGAGGCGGAGCGCTTCGGCGTCGAAGAGGACGCCAGCAGCGAGGAGATCCGGGCGGCGATCGACGACGGCTTCCGCGCCTGGAAGATCTTCGAGCAGTCGGCCGCGGCATCGCCGAAGGCGCGCCGCGTCGCCGCCAAGGTCTCACGCTCCTACGAGCACTACAAGCGCGCCGGCGAGTCGGCGACCCGCTGAGCCGTCAGCCGCGCGCGTAGGGGGCCAGCGCCGCGCGGATCGGCTCCGGGATCGCGGTCTTGGCGCCCGAGCCGCGAGCGATGAACACATGCCGCAGCTCACCGGCGGCGACGCTCTCGCCGTCGCGCTCGACCGCGATCGCGGTCGTCATCGACGTCGTCCCGAGCCGCTCGATCGTCGCCCGCAGCTCGAAGACTTCGTCGAACCGCAGCGCCGAGCGGTAGCGGATCGCCGCCTCGGCGACGACGATGTCGACGTCGTGCTCGTCCATGATCGCGTCGTAGCCGCCGAACGCCGCGCGCCAGAGCTCGGTCAGCACGACGTCGAAGTACTCGAGGTAGCGGGCGTTGAAGACGACGCCCTGGGGGTCGCACTCGGCGAAGCGGACGCGCAGCGAATGGCTGAACGCGCGGCCGCTCACGGCTCCCCGCGGCCGCCGCGGACCCAGGCCGCCAGGAGCGGATCGACGAGCCGATAACCGGTTGCGGTCGCGCCGTCGGCGTAGATCTCGCCGTTGTCGAGCAGCGCCTCGGTCGCGCTCTTCGCGGCGCCGCCGCGGGAGCCCCCGTGGCGCCGGCTCGCCGCGTAGATCCCCGCGTCGTTGTCGGCCACCGCCGCCAGCACGCGCCGCTGGCCGGCGCTGAGGCCGGTCCAGATCGCGCGCAGCTCATCGCCGACGGCGGTCATCGCCGCCTCCGAGGCAGCGGCGAAGGTCGCCGCGTCGGCGTCGCCGCGCGGCTCGGTCCGCTCCCAGATCAGGTTCGCGACGAGCATCGTCCGCTGCGGGTGCCCGCGGGTCAGGTCGAGCAGCGGGTCGAGCGCCTCGCCGATCGCCTTGCCGGTCTCGGCGAAGCGACGGTCGACGTACTCGGCGACGTCGGCCGGGTCGAGCGGCGGCAGCGCGAGCGGCTTCGCCTGCCCGTAGAAGGCGCGGCGGCGGTCGGCGAAGAGCCGGCGCATCATCCCGAGCTTCGACCCGGCGAACACGTAGCTGGCGGCATCGCCGTGGTGTTGGATCTCGCTGCGGATCACCGCGTCGGCGCGATCGGTCGCCTCGAGCACGTCCTGGAACTCGTCGAAGACGACGAGCGCGCGCCGGCCGGTGCGCTCGAACAGCCGCCGCGGGATCGCGAGGCGATCGAGCAGCGGTGGCTCCGCCTGGGGATCGACGCTGACCTCGACCTCGGCCGCGACCGGCTCGCCCCCGACCCGGAAGCTGGGCCGCAGCCGGCGCCGGAAGCCGCTGAACCAGGCGGCCAGCGGCCCCTGCAGCTGGGCGCCGTAGGCGCGCTCGATCCGGTCGCTGATGTCGGCCAGCGTCAGCACCCCGAAGAAGTCGACGTAGACGAACGACCAGCCCTGCTTCGTCGCCGCGTCGCCGAGCTTGAGCAGCAGCGAGGTCTTGCCGTAGCGGCGCGGGGCGAGGAGCCGGCTGGCGTTGCCGTCGGTCGCGGTGGCGAGCAGCGCCGCGGTCTCGCGCTCGCGATCGATCAGCTCCGCGGGGGGGACCGGGTCGCTGTAGCGGAACGGGTTCATCCTGCTCTATAGAGTAGAGCAGATTCGCTCTACTTACTAGAGCAGAGACTGCCGTCGCTCAGGACGAGATGCCGTAGGCCTCCGCGAGCTCCGGATCGCCGGCGGCGAGCTGCTCGGCGAGGTCGACCATCACCTTGCACTGCTTCCAGGTCGCGTCGTCCTGCATCTTGCCGTCGATCATGTGGACGCCGCGGCCGTCGGGGATCGCCTCGATCACCTTGCGGGCGAACCTGACCTCCTCCGGATCGGGGCTGAAGACGCGCTTGGCGATCTCGATCTGGACCGGGTGCAGCGACCAGGCGCCAACGCAGCCGAGCAGGAACGCGGAGCGAAACTGCGCCTCGCAGCCCTCGACGTCCTTGATGTCGCCGTAGGGCCCGTAGAACGGCAGGATCCCGGCCGAGGCGCAGGCATCGACCATCCGCGCGATCGAGTAGTGCCAGGGGTCCTGCTGGGCCGCGGCGCGGGGCGCGTCGGGGTCCTCGGGATCGGGGTCGTTGAGGACGCGGTAGCCGGGGTGGCCGCCGCCGACCCGGGTCGTCTTCATCCGCCGCGAGGCGGCGAGGTCGGCGGGGCCGAAGCTCATCCCCTGCATGCGCGGGCTCGCAACCGCGATCTGCTCGAGGTTGACGACGCCCAGCGCGGTCTCGAGGATCGCGTGGACGAGGATCGGCCGGTCGAGCTTCGCCCGCGCCTCGAGCTGGGCGAGCAGCCGATCGACGTAGTGGATGTCCCAGGCCCCCTCGACCTTCGGGACCATGATCACGTCGAGCTTGGCGCCGACCTCGGTCACCAGCGTCGTCAGGTCGTCGAGCACCCACGGGCTCTCGAGCGCGTTGACGCGGGTCCAAAGCTGGGTCTCGCCGAAGTCGACCTCGCGCGCGACCTTGACCAGGCCCGCGCGGGCGGCGAGCTTGTTGTCGACCGGAACCGCGTCCTCGAGGTTGCCGAGCAGGATGTCCGCCTGCTTCGCCATATCCGGCACCTTGGCGGCCATCTTCTCGTTCGAGGCGTCGAAGAAGTGGATCATCCGCGACGGCCGCGACGGCACCTCGAGCAGCGGATCGGGGGCGCCGATGGCGAGCGGCTGGGCGAACGTTCGGGGGTTCCTCAAGTCGGGCTCCTTCGTGGGCTGGTTGGCTGGGCCGGGGCCCGGGGACGCTAGCGAAGGGCCGCGGCGCGGCGTGGGCGCCGCCCGCCGCCGCTCTACACTGTCGCACCCGTTGCGAGCCCATGACCGAGCGGCAATCGTCGGGCGCCTGGCGGCGCTCACCGTCCTCGTCGCGTTGCTCGCCCTCGGGCTGACCGCCTGCGGCGGCGGCGACGAGGGCGGCGGCGGCGCGACCGCCGCCGGCACGGCCCCGGCCGGAGCCGCCACCGATCCCGGCGCGGCGACGACCGGCGGCGGCGCCGCCGACCGCGGCGACGGCGGCCCCCGCGACGGCGGCGCCGGCAGCGATGGCGGCGGCAGCGATGGCGGCCCCGGGGGCGACGGCGCCGGCGGCTCGGGTACCACGCCGGCGCCCGGCTCGGCGCCGAGCCCCGATCAGGGCTTCGCGATGCGGCTGCGCCTGATCGTCGCCGACAGCCTCAACGAGCTGGCGCCGCTCGCCGACCCGACCGGGATCTGGGGCCGGCCGGCGGCCTATGCGGAGGCGCTGAAGAGCGCGAGCGGGCGGATCGACGCGACGATCGGCCGGCTCGAGGCGCTCGACCCCCCGGCCGCGGCCGAGCCGGGGACCGAGCAGCTGATCGACGCCTACCGCGATCTCGGCCGGGCCGTGGACCGCGGCGCGAATGCCTTCGCCAGCGGCGACCCGGGGCGGATCAACGTCGGCCGCGCCTACCTGACCAAGAAGGGGGCCGCGTTCCGCGCCGCGGTCGTCGATGCGGCCGAGTCGCTGCGCGACGCCGGCATCGTCCTGCGGGAGGGCTGAGGCGGCGCTCGCGCCGGTATCCTCCGAGCATCGCCGGCGACCTCCGGTGGGGCTCGCGATGACGCCCCCGGCGCCGCGACCGCACTGACCTTTCGCAAATCCCGCCTGCCCCCAGGAGCGCTGAACGATGGCCGTAGACGCCCCCAGCTACGAACAGAAGACCGACATCCAGAAGGAGATCACCGAGATGGTGCGCTCCTTCGTCGACAACGAGATCCTGCCCGCGGCCGAGCACTTCGACCACGAGGACGAGTTCCCCGAGGCGATCGTCGAGCAGATGAAGGAGCTCGGGCTGTTCGGGGTGACGATCCCCGAGGAGTACGGGGGCATGGGGCTCGACCTGACGACCTACGCGATGATCGTCGAGGAGCTCTCGCGCGGCTGGATCTCGATCTCGGGCGTCGTCAACACGCACTTCATCGGCTCCTACCTGCTGATGAAGTTCGGCAGCGAGGAGCAGCGGGCGGAGTTCCTGCCGCGGATGGCGACCGGAGAGATCCGCGCCGCGTTCTCGCTCTCGGAGCCCGAGGTCGGCTCCGACGTGCAGGGGATCAAGGCCTCCGCGAAGCGGGACGAGGACGGCGACTGGCTCCTCGACGGGCAGAAGATGTGGGTCACCAACGGGCTGCGCTCGGGGATCGTCTTCGTGCTGATGAAGACCGACAAGGACGCCGACCCGCCGCACACCGGGATGACCTGCTTCATCACCGAGAAGCAGCCCGGCGCGCACGCCAACGAGGGCGAGTTCGCCGGCCTCGAGGTGCCGCCGCAGATCAAGAAGATGGGCTACAAGGGCGTCGAGTCGACCGAGCTCGTCTACAACGGCTACCGCTGCGCGCCCGACCGGATCCTCGGCGGCGAGGCCGAGGGCCTCGGCAAGGGCTTCGCGCAGATGATGGACGCGCTCGAGGTCGGCCGCGTCAACGTCGCCGCCCGCGGCGTCGGCATCGCCCAGCGGGCGCTGGAGCTGGCGCTGCGCTACTCGCAGGAGCGCAAGACGTTCGGCCGGCCGATCGCCCAGCACCAGGCGATCCTGTTCAAGCTCGCCGACATGGCGACGAAGATCGAGGCGGCGCGGCTGGTGACGCTGAAGGCGGCGCGGATGAAGGACGCCGGGGTCCGCTCCGACCTCGAGGCGGGGATGGCGAAGCTGATCGCCTCCGAGACCGGCAAGGAGTGCGTCGAGCAGTCGTTCCGCATCCACGGCGGCTACGGCTACTCGAAGGAGTACGAGATCGAGCGCCTCTACCGCGACGCGCCGCTGCTGTTGATCGGCGAGGGCACCTCCGAGATCCAGCGCATGGTGATCGGCAAGAAGCTGCTGCAGCGGAACAAGGTCTGAGCGGACGAGCGGGCTACGCTTCAGCGCGCATGTCGAGCATCACCCACGACCTGATCGAGATCGCCTACAAGCGGTTCATCGAGGAGCTGCCGCAGCTCGAGAAGCTGAAGCTGGTCGCGCGGCTCGAGCTGCGCGGCCGCGGCGACGTCCAGATCTACCGCGTCAGCGCTCCCGGGCCGGAGATCAGCAAGGGCGAGCCCGACGACTCGCGGATCGAGATCTCGGTGCCGCGGGCCGACTTCAACGACCTCGCCGACGCCGGGCTCGAGCACTGGCACACCGCCTACGAGCACGGCGTCGTCCGGGTCGGCGGCGACCCGGCGGTGCTGCGGCTGCTCGGCGGCGTGATCGCCAAGCACGAGGCGCGCAGCAAGCTCAAGCGAGTCCGCTGATGCCGCGGCGAGGCCTCGGCCCCGCGGGCCGGGCCGTGGCCCTCGGGCTCGCGGTCGCCGTGCCGGCGCTGACCGCCTGCGGCGGCCCGAGCGAGGACGAGCGCTACGGCGACGCGGTCACCGACCTCGCGCGGCCGCTTACGGCGGAGCTGATCGACCTCGGCAACGCGGTCGGCGTGGCGACCTCGCGCAAGCAGATCAGCGCCGCGCTCGGTCGCACCGACGAGGCGCTGGCGACGGCCCGGGGCGGGTTCGCCGGGCTCGATCCCCCCAGCGCGGCGGCGGGCGCGCAGGCCGAGCTGGTGGCCGCGATCGGGCGGTTCGAGCGCGAGGCCGCCAGGACCCGCTCGGCGCTGCGCGACGGCAGCGATCGCGAGGTCGGGCGGGCGCTGAAGGACTTCAACGCACGATCGCGGTCGTTCGCGGCGAAGCTCGGCGAGATCGGGCAGCGCCTCGAGGACGCCGGCATCCCGCTCGGCGCCCCGCCGACCGGCGGTTCCCCCTAAGGCAAGCGAAGCAGAAAGCGACAAGGAGCAGATGAGCGACAACGAGAGCCACGTCCTGAGCACCGACCAGCGCGAGCGCGAGGAGTCGGGCGCACACCCCTACGGCCGCTACCTCGAGGAGTTCGAGGTCGGCGCCGTCTACAAGCACTGGCCGGCGAAGACCGTGACCGAAGCGGACGATCACCTGTTCTGCCTGATCACGATGAACCACCACCCGCTGCACGTAAACGACGTCTACGCGGCGGAGTCGCAGCAGGGCCGCAACGTCGTCGTCGGGCCGCTGGTCTACTCGCTGGCGCTCGGGATGTCGGTCTCGGACGTCTCCGGCAAGGCGATCGCCAACCTCGCGACCGAGGGCCTCAGCCACCCGGCACCGGTCTTCCACGGCGACACCCTCTACTGCGAGTCCGAGGTGCTCGAGGTGCGACCGTCGAAGAGCAAGCCCGACCGCGGCATCGTCAAGGTCCACACCCGCGTCTACAAGCAGGACAACACGCTCGTCGCCGAGTTCAAGCGCACGGTGCTGATCCCGCGCAGGAACCCGGGCGAGGAGTCCTAGGCAGGAGCCGGGTTGGCCGACCCCTACGCGACCGAGGCGCCTGACCTGAGCGCGCGGCCGGCCGGGCCGCCGCCGTGGGCAGGGGCGGTCGCCGAGCGCGGCGGCGAGCCGGTCGGCGCCGAGCCCGGCTCGCCGGCGGCCCGGTTCCGCGTCGTCGAGTGCCGCGGCGTCGGCGCGCTGGCGCCGTTCGCGCGGGTCGAGCCCGAGCTCGCGGCCCTGCTCTGGCTCGAGCACGGCGAGGGCGAGCGCTCGGCCGCCGGCGCCAACCGGCTGCGGGCCGAGCTGCGCGCGGCCACGGTGCCGCTGTTCGCGATCAAGCAGGGCTGCGTCGCCGGGCCCCGCGAGCGGCCCGGCTGCTTCGCGATCGGCTCCGCGCTCGTGCTCACCGTCCTCGACGAGGCGCTGGTCGGGGGCGTCAGCTGGGAGCGCGACCCGGACTTCGGCTACGAGCTGCCGGCCGAGCTCGCCGCGGTCGAAGGCGCCGCGGCGCGGGCGCTGCTGCCACGGCTGCTGTACGCCGACCACGATCGCGCCTACGAGCACGCGGCGCTGGTCGTCGCCAGCAAGCGCCGGCGGGCCGCGATCGCCGCCGCGTACCCGGGGCTCGATCCGGCGATCGCCGCCGCGTCCGGCTGGCCCGCGGCGCCGACCGGCGAGGGGTGGCGCGACTAGACGGGCCCGGTCGCCCGGACGCCGGCGGTCCGGCAGCCGTCCTCGACCACCGCCAACGGCGGCTCGAACGGGCGCACGGCGCCGCCGCGGGCGGCTGATGGATACTGCCGCGATGAGCGCAACCGAAACCCCCGAGCTGCTCGACCGGCTGCTCCGCGTCCCCGCCCCCTCCGGCCACGAGACCCCCGCCGGCGAGGTCTGGCGCGACGCCGCAGCGCAGTTCGGCGCGGTCAGCTCCGACGTGCTCGGATCCTCGGTCGTCAAGGTCGGCACCGACGAGGACCGGCCGACGGTGGCGGTCGTCGGCCACATCGACGAGATCGGCCTGTTCGTCAGCCACATCGACGACGAGGGCTTCCTCTGGTTCGGCCCGATCGGCGGCTGGGATCCGCAGAACCTCGTCGGCCAGCGGGTGACCGTGCTGGGCTCGGGCGCGGGGGCCGAGGTCGCGGGCGTGATCGGCAAGAAGCCGATCCACCTGCTCGAGCCCGACGATCGCAAGAAGCCGGCCGAGATCAAGCACATGCACATCGACATCGGCGCCGCCGACAGGGACGACGCCGAGCGCCTGGTCAGCGTCGGCGATCCCGCCGTGCTCGCCGCCGAGCCGCTGGCGCTGCCCAACAACCGGCTGGTCTCGCGCTCGCTCGACAACCGGCTCGGCTCCTACGTCGCCTACGAGGTCGCGCGCCGGATCGCCGCCGCCGAGCGGGCGCCCGCGGTCGGCGTCGCCGGGATGGCGGTCGCCCAGGAGGAGCTCGGCACCTTCGGCGCGATGGCGGCGAGCTTCGCGCTCCACCCCGAGGTCGCGATCGTCGTCGACGTCACCCATGCCACCGATGCCCCCGGCATCGACAAGAAGGAGAACGGCGATCACGCGCTCGGCTCCGGCGCCGTGATCGGCCGCGGCTCGACGCTCGGACCGCGCGTCTACGAGCTGCTCCGCGCCGCCGCCGAGGCGGAGGGGATCGACCACACCTTCGAGGCCTCCGGCCGCTACACAGGCACCGACGCCGACGCCTTCCAGGTCGCCCGCGGCGGCATCGCCACCGGCCTCGTCTCGATCCCGCTGCGCTACATGCACTCGACCGTCGAGCTGGTCCAGCTCGACGACGTCGAGGCGGTGATCGAGCTGATCGTCGCCTTCATCGACCGCCTCGACCCGGCCGAGGACTTCCGCCGCTAGCGGCGCCTCGCCCTCACTCGCCGATCACGACGCGCTTGATCGCAGCGACCTGAACGACCGTCCCGCTGATCAGGACCGCGCGGACGCCGTCGCAGCCGCGCAGGCGGCCGGCGACGCGCTCGCCTCCGTTGAGCTCGAACGTGACCCGCTTGCCGAAGCCGAGTCGTTGGAGCGTCGAGATCAGCTCGCCGCGCTGGGCTCCGAGCAGGTACTCGACGTCGCCCGCCTCGCGGTCGCGTCCGCCCCCGGTCCCAGCTCCTCCTGTCGTGCTCTTCATCTGCCTCCGATCCCCGCCCGGCAGCGCACGGCTGCCCACCGGAGCAGCCGGAAAACCCTGCCTCGTGGGTCAGGCGCGCAGGAACGGGCATGCGATGGGGAGCCAGCGAAAGGAAGGTCCAGCAGTGAGCGACGTACCGCGCATCGAGCTCAACGACGGCAACCGGATCCCCCAGCTCGGGTTCGGCGTCTTCCAGATCGACCCCGAGCACACCGCCGCGGCGGTCGAGACCGCTCTCGGCGTCGGCTACCGGCACATCGACACCGCGGAGATGTACCGCAACGAGGCGGGCGTCGCCGAGGGCATCCGCGCGGCCGGGCTCGACCGCGACCAGGTCTTCATCACGAGCAAGCTCAGCAACGGCGACCACGAGCCCGACGACGCGCGCCGGGCGATCGACGGGACCCTCGCTGAGCTCGGCACCGACCACGTCGACCTGTTCCTGATCCACTGGCCGCTGCCGACGCGCTACGACGGCGACTTCGTCTCCACCTGGCGCGCGATGGAGGAGTTCAAGGCGGACGGCCGCGCGCGCTCGATCGGCGTCTCGAACTTCCAGATCGACCATCTCGAGCGGCTCGCAGCGGAGACCGAGACGACCCCCGCGGTCAACCAGATCGAGCTCCACCCCTACATGACGAACGGGGACGTCGCCTCCTTCTGCCGCGAGTGGGGCATCGCCGTCGAGGCGTGGTCGCCGATCGCGCGCGGGGACGTGCTCGACGACGAGACGATCGTCGAGATCGCCGAGCGGGCCGGGCGAACGCCGGCCCAGGTCGTCCTGCGCTGGCAGCTGCAGCTCGGCCACATCGTCTTCCCGAAGTCGGAGACGCCCGAGCGGATCGCGGAGAACTTCGCGATCTTCGACTTCGAGCTCGACCAGGGCGACGTCGAGCGGATCTCGTCGCTGCACCGCGGCGAGGACGGCCGCAAGGGGCCGCACCCGGACCGGTTCGCGGCGCTCCCCGACGCCTAGTGGGCCTCGTCCGCCGCGTGGGCGGGCGGCCGCGACTCCTCGGCCAGCGAGGTGATCTCGAGCGGGCCGCGGGCGGCGTCCTCGAGCACCTCGCTCGCCTCGTCCCCGGAGCGCGCGTAGAGCTCGACCAGCAGGTGGATCACGATCCGCTCCTCGTCGTGCTTGTGGAAGCGGACGTGGGTGAAGAACTCGCGGGTGCCGGCGTCGCCGAAGGCGCCGTAGGTGAGGCAGTCGGCGGCCTCGGGGCCGGAGCAGACCTCGACCAGGTCCTGGTCGACGCTGACCGTGCAGGAGGCGACCCAGGGCGTGCCGGCGACGAGCCGCTCCCAGCGGTCGCCGATCGGCACGACCTTGCCCTCCTCGACGGCGAGGTGCGGCTGGTCGTGCATGCAGTCGAGGCACTGGACCACCGACTCCTGAACCTCGTCGATCCGCTCCGCGGGCTCGCCGGTGTCGGCGTCGATGCGGAGGATCGCGTCGTAGTGGACCTGCGCCTCGAGCCGCTGCGACCAGCAGCGGTAGCAGCGCAGCCAGGCGCTGCGATCGTTGTTCACCTCGTCGGCCATGCCTGCGCCTCCAATTGTGGCGCGTCGGGCAAGCGGGCGGGGCTCGCCCGCAACCGATGTCGGCCTGCTTGCGTGACAGAAGCCCTCGGCGCGGCAGCGCCGGTGACGACCGGGCGCCGTTGCCGGTGCCGGCGGTGCCGCCGATTTGCCGCGCCGGGCACGACGCCGGCCGGCGGGCAGTTTGCGTCCCGCGTCAGATCCGGTCGAGCGGGGGCCGGTTCAACCCGGGCGGCGCCGCGCCAAGAACAGGGTCAGGCCCAGCGGGCCCGCCCACCACGTCAGCAGCAGCGACAGCCGCGCCGGGCGGCCCTCCCGCAGCGACGTCTCCCAGATCCAACGGCCGACGAAGAGGTCGAAGGCGATGTAGTGGGTCCAGGCGGCGAGCATCCAGCTCGGGTTCTGCATCAACTCCTGGACCTTCTCGAGTCGGCCGAAGTCCGGCGGCTCCCGGCTCTGGAGGGCGCCCGCAGCCAGCGCGCCGGCGTAGACGACGCCGAGGCTCATGTAGAGCGGCACGAGCCGGTCCGCGATCCAGCGGGTGACCTCGCTGCGCGGGGCGATGATCATCGCCAGCCAGACGGGTACGGAGCTGAGGTTGACCAGCGTCCAGCCGAGCTGGTGCCGGGACGTGTCCCCGCGCCGCCGCATCAGGCCGGCTGCGGCTGCCGCTCGGCGACGAGCTCGGCGATCTCGGCCATGATCCGGTTCAGGTCGAAGTCCTTGGGCGTGTAGACGCGGGCGATGCCGGCCGCGGTCAGCCGCCGCGCGTCGGCCGGCGGGATGATGCCGCCGACGAGGATCGGGGCATCGACGCCGGCCTCGCGGAGCAGCTCGGCCACGCGCGGCACGAGCTCGAGGTGCGAGCCGGAGAGGATCGAGAGGCCGATCACGTCGACGTCCTCCTGGACCGCCGAGGCGGCGATCTCCTCCGGGGTCAGGCGGATCCCCTGGTAGATCACCTCCATGCCGGCGTCGCGGGCGCGGACCGCGATCTGCTCGGCGCCGTTGGAGTGGCCGTCGAGGCCGGGCTTGGCGACGAGGATCCGGATCCGGTGGCCGATCCTCTCGCTGACGTCGGCGACCTTGGCGCGAACCGCCGCCAGCAGCTCGGCGTCGCCGCCGGCGGCGGAGCCGTCGAGCCCGGTCGGCCCGCGGTAGTCGCCGAACGCCTCGCGCAGCGTCGCCGCCCACTCGCCGGTGGTGACGCCGACCTTGGCGGCGGCGATCGTCGCCGGCATCAGGTTGGCGCCGTCGTCGGCGGCCGCCGACGCCAGCTCGGCCAGCGCCGCCTCGACCGCGGCGTCGTCGCGCTCGGCCTTCCAGGCTTCGAGCGCCGCGATCCGCTCGCGCTCGACCTCGGGATCGGGGGTGAGGATGCCGCCGTCGGTGCCGACCGTCAGCGGTGAGGGCTCGGTCTCGGTGAAGACGTTCTGGCCGATCACCTTCTGTTCGCCGGACTCGATCCGGGCGATCCGCTCGCGGTGCGACTCGACCAGGCGCGCCTTCATGTAGGCGACGGCGTCGCTCGTCGTCGCGCCGCCGTGCTCGGCGACGACCGCGATCTCGGCCCGGGCGCCCTCGATCAGCTCGGCGACGAGCCCGTCCATCACCTTCGACCCCTCGAAGACGTCGGGATAGTCGAGCAGGTCGGTCTCCTCGGCGAGGATCTGCTGGATCCGCAGCGACCACTGCTGGTCCCAGGGGCGCGGGAGGCCGAGCGCCTCGTTCCAGGCGGGGAGCTGGACCGCGCGGGCGCGGGCGTCGCGGCCGAGCGTCACCGCGAGCGCCTCGAGCACGATCCGCGGCACGTTGTTCTCCGGCTGCGCCTCGGTCAGGCCGAGCGAGTTCACCTGCACCCCGTACCTCATCCGCAGGTACTTCGGCTCGCTGACGCCGTAGCGCTCGCGGCCGAGCCGCTCCCACAGCGCCGCCATCGCGCGCAGCTTCGCGTGCTCCTCGATGAAGCGGACGCCGGCGTTGACGAAGAACGAGATCCGGCCGAAGACCTTCGGGAAGTCGGCCTCGGGGACCTGGCCGCGGTCGCGAACGGTGTCGAGCACGGCGGTCGCGTTGGAGATCGCGTAGGCGATCTCCTGCACCGGCGTCGCGCCCGCCTCCTGCAGGTGGTAGGAGCAGACGTTGATCGGGTTCCAGCGCGGGATCTCGTTGACGGTGAACGCGACCATGTCGGCGATCAGCCGCATCGAGGGCTCGGGCGGGAACGCGTAGGTGCCGCGCGAGAGGTACTCCTTGATGATGTCGTTCTGGGTCGTGCCCTTGAGCGCGGCGCGATCGACGCCCTGCTCGTCGGCGACGGCGACGTAGAGGCCGAGCAGCCAGGCCGCGGTGGCGTTGATCGTCATCGAGGTGTTCATCTCGGCCAGCGGGATCCCCTCGAGCAGGGTCTCCATGTCGCCGCGGTGGGCGACCGAGACGCCGACCTTGCCGACCTCGCCCCGGGCCAGCGTCGCGTCGGGGTCGTAGCCGGTCTGGGTCGGCAGGTCGAAGGCGATCGAGAGCCCGGTCTGGCCCTTGGCGAGGTTGCTGCGGTAGAGCTCGTTCGAGCGGCGGGCGTCGGAATGGCCGGCGTAGGTGCGGATCATCCAGGGCCGGTCGCGCTCGGGCAGGCGGTGGTCGCTCATGGAGCGGATTGTAGGTCGGAGCCGCGGGGCCGCGGGTTCGCGAGCGCGGCGACGGGTAGCGTCAGCGACGGGTGGCACGGCTGATCGACACGATGCACGCCGGCCTCGATCGCGTGATCGGGGTCTGGGCGCGCGAGCGGGTGCTGATCGACCCCGGCCCTTCGTCGTCGATCGAGACCGTCCTCGCCGGCCTCGACGGCGAGCCCGAGGCGATCCTCCTGACCCACATCCACCTCGACCACGCGGGCGCGACCGGGACGCTCGTCCGCCGCTTCCCCGACCTGGCCGTCTACGTGCACGAGGCCGGTGCCCCGCACCTGATCGACCCGGCGCGGCTGCTGCGCAGCGCCGCCCGGCTCTACGGCGACGCGATGGAGCGGCTCTGGGGCGAGGTGCTGCCGGTGCCGGCGGCGAACGTGACCGCGCTGAGCGGCGGCGAGACCGTCGCCGGGCTCGAGGTCCTCTACACGCCCGGCCACGCCTCCCACCACGTCAGCTACCTCGACCCCGGCAGCGGCGAGGCGTTCGTCGGCGACGTCGCCGGGGTCCTGGTGCCGCCGACCGCCGAGGTCTGGATGCCGACGCCGCCGCCCGACATCGACGTCGAGCTCTGGCGCGCCTCGATCGCGGCGCTGCGCGAGCGCCGCCCGCGCCGGCTCGGCCTCACCCACTTCGGCCCGGTCGACGATCCGGGCCCGCAGCTCGAGGCCGCCGCCGACGAGCTCGGGCGGCTCGCCGAGGCGGCCCGCGGCGGCGACCGCTCGCGCTTCCTCACCGGGCTCGAGCGGCGGATCGACGCCGAGCCCGCCGCGGTCGCCGAGCGGATCCGTGCGGCGATGCCGCCCGATCAAGTCTGGCTCGGCCTCGAGCGCTACTGGCGCAAGCGCGACGGCTGAGCGGCGGCGCGACGAATTGCGGCCGGCGGACCGCTACATCGGCGCCCTTGCCGTGTTCTGGGTGGCTGCGGGCAGGATCACGCGGACCGATCCGCCCTGACCGCGGCGCCAGCTACGCTCCCCGCCAACCACCACCGAGGGCCATGAAGAAGCTTGCATTGATCGCCATCGCCGCCGTCGCGGCAGCGCTCGCCACCACCGCGATGGGGGCGAACATCACCGTGTTCAAGACCTCGTTCAGCTCGAAGTCCGACTTCAAGTCGATCAAGCGGCTCTCGGGGCCGGGCAAGCAGTGCAAGCGCGATTGGCGCAACAAGTCGGCGCTCGGCGTGACCAGCAAGGGGGGCAAGGTCGAGTGCGCCGTCTCGACGCCCGTCTCCGGCGCCTCGGCCCAGCCGAACCAGATCGTGCGGGTTGTCGCCAAGGTCAACAAAGACACCGACAAGAAGGTCAGGAAGACCGTCTACGTCGGCGCCGTGATCCGCGCCAGCCGCAAGGAGAGCTACGAGCTCCGGATCTTCCCCAAGACCCGCCGCTTCCAGCTGCTCAAGAGCGGCGAGGTGCTCGACGCCGACCGCGTCAGGGCGATCGACGGATTCGCGAAGAAGAACCGCCTGCAGATCGGGGTCCAGGGATCGACGGTGGTCGCCAAGGTCAACGGCACGAAGCTGGCCTCGTTCAGGGACAAGGACGCCGATCAGGTCGGCGGCCGCCAGACCGGGCTCAGCTTCGGCAACAGCGGCAAGTCGAAGAAGGGGCACGGCGTCGCCTTCTTCGACAAGCTCAAGGTCCAGGTCCCGCTGTCCTGAGCGGCGCTCGCGGCCGCGCCCCGCGCGCCTGTACCCTGCGGGAGCGGGAGTCGAGCGAGCGATGTCCACGACGACAGTCGAGCGGCCGAAGACGTCCGGGCCCGGGTCGGGGCTTGGCGGCAACTGGCTGGTGATCGTCAACAACGACGACCACAACACCTTCGAGCACGTCGCCCGCTCGCTCGCCCGGACGATTCCCGGCGTCGACTACGACCGCGGGATGGGCCTCGCCAACGAGATCCACAATCGCGGGCGCGCGATCGTCTGGACCGGGCACCGCGAGCCCGCCGAGCACTACTGGGAGCAGCTCGCCGGCGCCGGCCTGACGATGGCGCCGCTCGAGCAGCACTGAGAACGAACGGCGAAGCGCCCCGGCCCGGTGGGCGCGGGGCGCCGTCGCCGTCGCTCTCGGGGGAGGAGGGAGAGGAGGGCTAGAGCTCGAGCAGGTGGCTGCCGCCGCCGGGCGGGGAGCCGGCGATCGCGCCACGCGCCCGCGGCAGCCGCGGCAGGCGGAAGCGCCGGCGGCGGTTCGCGCCGCTGAGCTGGGCGGCGCGCAGGCGCAGCAGCTCGACCGCGGCGTTGGTCTCGCTGAACGGGTCGGCGATCACGGCGCCGTCGTCGAGCGAGAGCGCCGCGATCAGCTTCCCGCCGCTGCTCGCGCCGAGCAGCGGGCCGGCCGGGAGGTCGGAGCTGTCGAGCTCGGCGAGCCGCGCCACGGCGCGCCGGTCGCCGGCGTCGAGCGTGCGCACGACGAGCGCGCTCGATGCGGCGTGGGGCGGGCGGCGCCGCCGGCTCTCGCGGCGGCGGCGGATCGCGGCGGCGGCGTGATGATCGCGGGCCGCGCGGGTGATCTGGTCAGCGATCTGGATCTGGGTTCCGACGTAGTGCATCTTGCGGCCTCCTTCGGGCGATCGGGTGCAAGTTCCAAGTCGAGGATCGCGCAGCCGCAGGATTAGCGCAATATGGATCGTAGATTGATCTGATAAGGTGTTCTTATGCTGGATCTGAGGCGTCTGCGGGTGCTCCGGGAGGTCGCCGAGCGCGGCTCGTTCTCGGCCGCCGCCGACCAGCTGCACGTCTCCCAGTCGGCGGTCAGCCAGCAGATCTCGGCGCTCGAGGCCGAGGTCGGGCTGCCGCTGCTGGTGCGGCTGCGCGGCGGCCCGCAGCTGACCGAGGCCGGGTCGCTGCTCGTCTCCCACGCCGACGCGGCGATCTGCCGGCTCGAGGCGGCCGAGCGCGAGCTCGCCGAGCTCGCCGGCCTCGGCGCCGGGGAGCTGCGGATGGCGAGCTTCTCGAGCGCCAACGCCTCGCTTCTGACCCGTGCCGCGCGGTCGTTCCACGACCGCCATCCGGAGATCAGGCTGAGCCTCGCCGAGGCCGACCCCGAGGACTCGTTGCCGACCCTCAAGCGCGGCGGCAGCGACCTCGTGATCGCCTACGACTTCGAGCTCGACCCGATCAGCGACGATCGCGACCTGCTCACCACCCACCTGCTCGACGAGGACATGCACATCGCGCTGCCGGCCGATCACGAGCTCGCCGGTGCCGGCGCGATCCGGCTCGAGCAGCTCGCGTCGGAGACCTGGCTCTGCGGGTCGAGCGAGACCTCGTGCCGGCGGCTCACGGTCGGCAGCTGCGAGCGCGCCGGCTTCAAGCCCGACGTCGCCTACGAGAGCAACGACTACACCGCGATGCAGGCGCTGGTCGCCGCCGGCATGGGCGTGACCCTGATCCCGGACCTGGCGCTGCTCTACCGCAACCCGGGCGTCGCGATCGTCGACGTCGCCCCCGAGCCGCCGATCCGGCGGATCTGGGCGGTGACGCTCGAGGCCGGCACCCGCAGCCGCGCGACCGAGGCGATGATCGCGGTGCTCGAGGAGGTCAGCGCATCGATCCTCGCGACCGCCGTCCCGACCGCGGTCGCGGCCTAGCGACGCCGCCGGGCCTCAGCCGCGGCCGCTCGATTCGATCCGCGCCGGATCGACCCCCGGCGGCGTCCAGCCCGGCCCGTGATAGAGCACCCCGGCCTTCGCGCGCAGCGTCGGCGCCCGCCTGACGTCGCGCCAGACCGCCACGTACTCGTGGAAGGCGGCGCGGACGACGTTGTAGGTGCCGATGTTCTTGGTCAGGCCGTAGCGGACCCGCTCTCCCTCGCCCTCGTAGGTGCCGAAGATCCGGTCCCAGATGATCAGGATGCCGCCGTAGTTGCGGTCGAGGTAGACCTCGTTGGAGCCGTGGTGGACGCGGTGGTGCGAGGGCGTGTTGAAGACGTACTCGATCGGCCGCGGCAGCCTGCCGATCCGCTCGGTGTGGATCCCGAACTGGTAGATCAGCGACCAGGCCTGCGCCAGCAGCACCATCCACGGCTCGAACCCGACCGCCGGCAGCCACAGCCAGAACGGCAGGTAGGTCATCGGCACCCAGGTCTGGCGCAGCGCCGTCGAGAGGTTGTAGTGGGTGCTCGAGTGGTGGACGACGTGGCTCGCCCAGAAGATCCGGCTCTCGTGGCTGACCCGGTGGAACCAGTAATAGGAGAAGTCGTCGGCGAAGAACAGCAGCACCCAGACCCACCAGTCGCCGGGGTCGAGTCGCAGCGGCGTCAGCTCGTAGACGACCACGTAGAGGGCGACGACCGCGAACTTCCAGACGAAGTTGATCGCGACGTTGCCGGCGCCGAGCAGCAGGCTGGTGCGGGTGTCGCGGGCGTCGTAGCCGATCAGCCCGCGGTCGTCGTCGCCGAGGTACTTGAACGCGAGCGCCTCGAGGATCAGCAGCAGGATGAAGTAGGGGATCGCGTAGTAGAGAACCTCGGACACGGTGGATAGGCTAGTTCAGCCTGCCGCTGGTCACGACCGACGCCAAGCTCGCCGCCGGCGCCGGCCCGGGCGTCGCGGTCGAACTCTACGAGCAGGCGTTACTCGGGCTCGGCCGCGAGCAGCACGTGCCAAGCCGGCAGCACCGGCTTGTTGTACCAGTCGAGCGAATCCGCCCGGGCGCGCGAGACCTCATCGGAGGACCAGAAGCGGTCGAAGTCGGCGCGGCTCTCCCAGATCGTCGTCTGGATGAAGTGGAGGTGGTCGTCCTCGGCCCTGGTCAGCGAGTAGGAGCTGGCGCCGAAGGAGGGCGCGCGGCGCAGCGCCGGCATCCAGGCCGCATACCAGCGGTCCGCCCGGAACGGGTTGATGTGCCAGTCGATGACGTTGACCTCGGGCATGGCGGCGGATCATATTGGCCGCGTCGCCGAGGCGTTCGCGGCGCTCCCTGACTGAGGCGACGGCCCGCTCCGACCGCGATGATGGGGGACGTGCGGGATCGAGCACGAAGCGGCTGGCTCGCGGCCTGGCGGAGCCTGGGGTTCGTCCCCGCGGTGATCGTCGTCGTCTTCGCGGTGGTCGGCATCGCGCTCGTCGAGCTCGACAAGAGCCTGGAGCTCTCGATCTCGATCCTGTTCAGCGGCGACGGCTCCGCCGCCCGGACGCTGCTCTCGGTCCTCGCGGGGTCGCTGATCACGGTTGCGGGGCTCACCTTCTCGATCACGATCGTCGTGCTCCAGCTCGCCTCGAGCCAGTTCAGCCCCCGGACCCTGCCCACCTTCTTCACCGACCGGATCACCCAGGTGACGATCGGGGTCTACGTCGGCACGTTCGTCTACTCGATCCTCGTGCTGCGCTCCGTCGGCTCGTTCGGCGACGCCGAGTTCGTGCCGCGGCTCAGCGTCACCGTGGCCTCGCTGCTCGGGATCGGAGCGGTGATCCTGCTGATCGCGTTCCTCCATCACGTCTCGCAGCTGATCCAGGTCTCGCATCTGACCGCGAACATCACCCGCGAGACGCTGAAGCGGATCGAGGACGTCTATCCCGAGCCCTACGGCGAACCCCCGGGGGAGGAGCCGGCGGCTGACGTCGCCGCCCGCTGGCGGCAGCAGGACCCGGGCAAGCTGTTGCCGCCGCGACCCGGCTACGTGCGTTGGGTCGGGCTCGATGGGCTGGCCGAGACCCTCTCCGGGAGGTCCGAACGGGCGGCCGTGCTCGTCTGCCCGGGGGACTTCGTCAGCGTCGACGGCGCGATCCTCGAGGTCTGGCCGCCCGAGGTGGCCGAGCGCTGCCGGGAGAAGCTGCTCGGCTCGATCGCGGTCGCCGATGAGCGCGACCTCACCCAGGACGTCGACTTCGGCATCCGCCAGCTGGCCGACACGGCGATCAAGGCTCTCTCACCGGGGATCAACGACCCGATCACGGCGGTCACCTCGATCCGCTATCTGCGCTCGATCCTCGTGCGGCTCGCCCAGCGCGCCGAGCCTCGCGCCCTGCGCGAGTTCCCCGACCACGGCGTCACGCTGCTCGCCAGGCATCGGTCCTACTCGGAGCACCTCGATCCGCTGCTCCAGGTCAACCGCTTCGTCGACGGGGACGCGCTCGTCGCGGAGCAGATCCTCGACGCGCTGGCGGCCTGCGCGCGGGCCGCGGGCGGGTGCGGAGCGACCCAGCGCGTGGCGGCGATCGCCGCGGTCGCCGACGAGGTCGCCGCGCGCGCGGTCGCGAACGCCGGCAGCGCGCTCGATCGTCACGCGATCGAGCGATCGCGCGCGGCGGTGCCGGCCGTGAGCCGGGCCGGGCTCGGCTAGGCGCCGACCTCGGCCCAGATCGCGCCCTCGCCCTCGGCGGTCTTGCCCGAGTCGTTGTCGGTGGCGCCGACGCGGATCGTGATCTTGCCGTGATGGCGGTTCTCGTGCAGCATCTGGTGCGCCTCGGGAACGCTCTCGAACGACATCGCGTCCGACAGCACCGGCCGCACCTTGCCCTCCGCGATCAGCTGGTTGGCGCGCATGCACTCGTAGGCGTTGGCGAAGTGCGACCCGAGGATCTCCTTCTGCTTCATCCACAGGTAGCGGACGTCGAAGTCGAGCGTGTAGCCGGAGGTGGCACCGCAGATCACGACCTTGCCGAACGGCTTGACCGTGAACACCGAGGTCGGGAACGTCGCCTTGCCGACGTGCTCGAAGACGATGTCGGGGGCGTCGCCGAGGATCCCCTTGACCTTCTTGGCGAAGGCGCGGGACTCCTTGAACCGGGCCTTCTCCTCCTCGGCGCTCTCCTCGCCGGTCCGCATCATCCCCTTGAACTCGTTGCGATCGACGTAATCGACGGCGCCGAGCTGCCTGACCAGCTCGCCCTTCTCCGGCGAGGAGACGACGCCGACGCAGTTGGCGCCGGCGGCCTTGCAGAGCTGGACCGCGAAGACGCCGAGGCCGCCCGCCGCGCCCCAGATCAGCACGTTGTGGCCGGCCTGGATCTTCGCCCGGTTGAGCAGCATCCGGTAGGCGGTGAAGTAGGTGAGCCCGTAGGCCGAGCAGTCGACCCAGGAGAGGTTCTGCGGCTTCGGCAACAGCTGCTGCGCCTGCACCTTGGTGAACTGCGCGAACGAGCCCCAGGTCGTCTCGTAGCCCCAGATCCGCTGGGTCGGGGCCGCCAGCGGGTCGAGCCCGTGCACCTCGACGTCCTCGTAGGAGGCCTGGTTGCAGTGGATCACGACCTCGTCGCCGGGCTTCCAGTTGCTGACGCCGGGGCCGACCTTCCAGACGATCCCGGAGGCGTCGGAGCCGCCGATGTGGTGCCCGTACTCGGGGTGGTCGCCGTAGCCGAAGACCGATACCGGCTCGCCCAGCGAGGCCCAGACGTTGTTGAAGTTGACGCCGGCGGCCATCACCCTGACGACGACCTCGAAGGCGCCGGGCTCGGGGGTATCGACCTCCTCGATCTGGAACGCGTCCTTGGGCTCGCCCTCGCGCTCCTGGCGGATCACCCAGGCGGCCATCTTCTCGGGCAGCGTGCCCGGCTCCACGTCGAGCTTCGATACGTCGGCGATCTCTACGGCCACGGTTCTCCTCGTTCGGGTTCGGTGAGGGCGGCCGCGGATGCTACGCGAATCGGGGCGGGTCGCGACGGGCCTGGGCGCGTTCGGGGGCGCTGCGGCGCGGCGGTTCCGGGGCCCGGCTTTGCATCGAACGTCGGTTTCTGCCCCGCCCAGCCGGGAGCCGTCGACGCTCGGCGAGGCGGGCTAGGTGAATCCGTACAGCTCGCCGTACTTCGCCCGCAGCCGGCGCAGCAGCGGCTCGGCCTCGACCGGCCCGCCGAGCACGGCCGTGGCGAGCTCGGCCGGGAGCATCGTCGCCGCGTGCCGGTACAGGCGCCGGCCGAGCCAGGCCCGCAGCGGCTCGAGCTCGCCCAGCGCCGTGTTTGCGACCAGCGCCGGATCGTCGCGACCGGCCAGCTCCCAGAGCCGCGCGGCGATCAGGTTGCCGAGCGAGTAGGTCGGGAAGTAGCCGAACGAGCCGTCGGCCCAGTGCACGTCCTGGAGCACGCCCTCGACGTCGGAGGCGAGCTCGATCCCGAGGTAGGAGCGGGTCAGCTCGCGCCAGGCCTCGGGCAGCTCGCGCGGCTCGAGCCGATCCTCGAACAGCGCCAGCTCGAGCTCGAAGCGCAGCGCGACGTGGAGGTTGTAGGTGACCTCGTCGGCCTCGACCCGGATCGGCGAGGGGCCGGCGCGGTTGACGGCGCGGTGCAGCGCCCGCTCGTCGACGGCGTCGAAGCGCCCCGGGAGCTCGGCCCGCAGGATCGGCAGCAGCGAGGCGACGAACGGCGCCGAGCGCCCGACCCAATTCTCCCACAGCCGGCTCTGGGACTCGTGGAAGCCGAGCGACGGCGGGCGGCCGAGCGGGCCGCGGCGGAGCACGGCCGGGATCCCGGCCTCGTAGATCCCGTGCCCGGCCTCGTGCACGGCGGCGAAGATCGCGTACGGCAGCCGGTCGGGCTCGTAGCGGGTCGTCAGCCGCAGGTCGCCGGCGGCGATCGCGACCGCGAACGGGTGCCCGGTCGGATCGAGCCGCCAGCCGCCGGCGGGCAGCGGCAGCCCGGCGAGGACGGCGGCGACGACCCGAGCCTGCCCGGCCGGGTCGAAGCGGCCGCGCAGCGGCGCCTCGTCGACCGCCTCGGCGCGCGCGGCGATCGCCGCGGCGATCGGGACGAGCCCGGCCCGCAGCCGCTCGAGCACCGGCTTGATCGTCGCCGTGCGCAGGCCGGGCTCGTAGTCGTCGAGCAGCGCGTCGTAGGGGTGATCGCGGTCGTCGAAGCACTCGATGTAGCGGCGGCGCAGGGCGACGTTGCGCTCGAGCACCGGAATGTAGGGGCCGACGTCGCCGCTCGCCCGCGACGCGGCCCAGACCCGCTCGCCGTCGGAGGCCGCCCGGGCGATCTCGGCCCGCAGCTCGGCCGGGACGGCGCGGGCCTTGGCGGCGTCGCGGGCGGCGATCCGCACCGTCGCCGCGTCGAGCGGATCCTCGAGCTCGGCGGCGGCGAGCCGGTCGAGCAGCGAGCGCAGCTCGTCGGAGGCCTGGAGCCGGTGGCGGACCCGGACCAGGGTCGCGAGCTGCTCGGCGCGTCCCGCCTGCCCGCGCGGCGGCATCTGCGTGCGCTCGTCCCAGAACAGCAGCGCCCGGGCGCGGCCGAGATCGGAGATCTCGGCGAGCAGCCCGCGCAGCCGCTCGAGGTCAGCATGAACCGGATCCAAGGTGCGGCGTCAGGATTGCATCCGGAGCCGCGACTACCTTCGTGAGCCACCGTGGAAGCCTCGCGATCGGACATCGACCAGCTCCCGTTCGAGCACCGCCCGTCGGTCCGCGCGATCGACGATCGGATCGTGATCGAGTCGCTCACGGTCAGCGACGAGCGCGCCGCGAAGCTGGTCCGGGAGCGCCACGATGCCGGCGTGCCGGCGCCCGAGACGGTAGCCAAGGCGATCGAGATCGGCGCCCGCGTGATCGACTCGGAGAGCACCGAGATGAACGTCGACTTCGTCCAGCGCGCGTTCGCGGAGCGGATGGGCAAGCTCAGCGCCGAGCTCGAGCAGCGGCTCGAGACCGGCAGCGAGGAGATCGCCGAGCGGATCGCCCGCAGCTTCGACGTTGAGCGCAGCGACTCGGTCCAGAGCCAGATCAAGCAGATGCTGCTCAGCAGCAGCGAGCAGCAGCAGCGGGAGCTGATCAGGATGCTCGGCAGCGAGGAGGGCGACAACCCGCTGGTCGCGGTCCAGATGCGGACCGCGAAGGCGATGCTCGAGGCCGAGGAGCGGCACCGCAAGCAGATCAACGATCTGCGCGAGAGCCACGACAGGAAGGCCGCCGAGCTGACCGAGAGCCACGTCGGGGAGTCGCGGCGGATGCAGGCGCGGATCGCCGAGCTCAGCGAGCGGCTGACGAAGCTGCTCGAGCGTCAGGAGGGCGAGCAGGCGGTCGCCGAGGCCGAGCGGGCCGGCACCCGCAAGGGGCTCACGTTCGAGGAACGGGTCTTCGCGGCGGTCGAGGCGATCGCCGACGCCCGCGGCGACTGCGCCACCCACACCGGCGCCGAGGGTGCCGAGGGCGGTGGCAAGAAGGGCGACGTGCTGGTCGAGATCGGCGCCGCGACCGGCGCCGCCGACGGCCGCATCGTCTTCGAGGTCAAGGACCGCAAGCTGTCGAAGAACGACGCCTGGGATGAGCTCAACGCGGCGATGGCCGCGCGCGCCGCCGGCTTCGGGGTGCTCGTCGTCGCCGGCGAGGAGCGGATCCCGTCGGGACGCGAGCAGCTGCACGAGTACGAGGGCAACAAGCTGATCGTCGCCGTCGATCGCGACGAGCCCGACTCGCTGCCGCTGGCGATCGCCTACCGGCTGGCGGCGGCGCGCGTGGCGATGGCCCGCGGCCGCGAGCTGACCGTCGACGCGGCCGAGGTCCGCGCCGTCGCCGAGGAGGCGAAGTCGAGCCTCAAGCAGGCGCAGTCGATCCGCTCGACGCTGACCGGGATCAAGACCTCCTCCGACCGCGCCCGCACGACGCTCGACGAGATGATCGCCGCGACCGAGGCGAAGCTCGACCGGATCGATTCGCTGGTCGCCGCGGAGGACGGGACGACCGACGACGCGGCCGGGTCACGCTAGGCCCGGTCCCGACCGGCGGGGCGGCCGGCGTCACGACCCGCGACCCCGGCGGGCGCCGGCGTCGCTCAGGGCAGCAGCAGGTCGTTCTGCGCGCTCGGCCGCTCGGGGCCGACGACGAGGCTGCCGTCGGCGATCGTGCTGACGCTGGGCTCGACCGCGTAGCTGCCGCGCTTGAGGTTGATCTGGATCGAGTCGACGCCGCCGGCGGCGATCTCGTCCATCGACCCCGCCGGCCTGCCGGTGCGGTCGAGGAACTCGAGCGCGACGCCGTCGTCGGACTGGTTTGAGACCGTGATCCGCGCGAGGCCGCCGCCGACCCTGCCGGGGGCGATGACGACGCGGTGGTTGTCGATCTTCCCGCTCAGCTCGACGCCGGCCGGAGGCCGCAGTTCGTTGGGGTGGTACTCGGCCCCGCAGCCGATCGCCCCGACGCAGAAAAGCGCCGCGAGGCCCGCTAGGAAGCTCCTCCTCATCCTGCCGGGAATCTAACCGAACCGGCGGCGCCGGTCAGCCGAGCCAGACCGAGCGGCGCCGGGCGATCATCTCGTCGAGCGCGGTCTGGATTCGCGCCCGCGTCTCCTCGGCGATCGCCTGGACGGCGGCGGCGTCCTCGATCGTGCCCGGGGCCAGCGCCGGCAGGTCGAGCGGCGCCAGGAAGCGAATCCGGAACTTGGCCGGCAGGTACATCAGCGCCGCGGCGAGGCCGAACTGCGGGAAGGCGTGGTTCAGCGGCGCGTACAGCAGGCCGGTCGCGCGCTGCAGCGCCCGCAGGTGGGCGAAGATCGGCATCGCCTCCTCGCCGCCGACCAGCGCCACCGGAACGATCGGAACCCGCGCGCGCAGCGCCGTGCGGACGAAGCCGCCGCGGCCGAAGCGACGCAGCCGGTAGCGCTGCCAGAGCACCTTGCCGCTGCCCTTCATCCCCTCCGGGAAGACCAGCGCCAGCCGGCCCTCGTCGCCGAGCAGGCGCTGCGCGTTGGCCGGGTGGGCGGGAACGACGCCGAGCTTCGCGGCCGCCATCGCGACCCCGGGATAGCCCTTGAACCAGTGCTCGCCGAGCATGTAGAGCGGCCGCGGCGAGGGGTGCTCGTTGCGGATCGCCTGCATGATCATCGGGCCGTCCGGCGGCAGCGCCCCGGAGTGGTTGCCGACCAGCAGCGCGCCGCCGCTCGCCGGGACCTGCTCGATCCCCTCGACCTCGACCCGGAACCAGTAGCGGTAGTAGAAGTCGAGCAGCGGCGCCGTGAGCCGCACGAGCCGCTCCGAGCGCCCCCAGTCGTCGAGCTCGCGGCCGGGCTCGGCCGCGGGCAGCAGCTCGCGCAGCAGCTCCGCCGGCGGCTGCTCGGGCGCCGCCGAGAGCGTCGCCGGCGGATCGGAGGCGAGCCGGTCGGCGCTGTGGTCGTAGCCGGTCTCGGGCCCCTCGGGCGCCGGGGCGTGCAGCGGCGCGGCGCCGTCGTCGGCGGCGAGCGGGCCGCCGAGCAGCGGCGAGCTGCTCGCCAGCGGACGGCCCCCGAGCCCGACGGCCCGTCCGCTCGCGCTCACCCCTCCTGCCCCGGGATCTCCTCGACCGTCGCCGTCCCGGCCCCGGCGACGTCGACCTCGGTCCCGGGCTCGGCCTCGCGACGGAGGATCGCCAGCGCCAGCGGTCCGCGGGCGGGGGAGAGGACGGCGGTGCCGACCGTGCCGAGCTCGCGGCCGTCGCGGCTGACCGCGGCGCCGTCGGGCAGCCGCTCGGCCGAGGTCAGCAGCCGCAGGTGGCGGTTCGGCTTGCCCTTGTAATGCAGGCGCGCCACGGTCTCCTGGCCGATGTAGCAGCCCTTGGTGAAGCTGACCGCGCGCTCGTTGATCCCCGCCTCCTGCGGCATCGTCCGCTCGGGCTCGATCTCGCGCCCGAGCCGTGGCCGTCCCGACTCGACCCGGGCGATCTCGGCGGCCTCGACCTCGATCGGCTCGGCCCCGGCGTCGAGCAGCGCCGCGGCGACGGCGCCGGCCGCCGCGGCCGGGGCGAGGACGTCGGCGCCGAGGTCGGTGGCGACCGCGCGACAGCCTGCGCCGGCGATCTCGAGCTCGCGATGGCGGTGCTCGGGCCCGAGCGGGGCGCCGACGAGCTGCGCCGACAGCGGCCCAAGCAGCGACAGCAGCGGGGCCGCGTCGTCGAGCTCGGCGACGTCGGCGTCGCGGCCGACCTTGTACATCGACAGGTGCGAGAGCACGGTCGGGCCGGCATCGGGCTCGGTATCGATCAGGTAGGAGCCGTCGTCGAGCCTGAGCACGCGCATGTCGGCGCGGACGCGGCCCTTGCGGTCGAGCAGCGCCGCGTAGCAGCCGTCGCCGGGCTCGAGCGCCTCGACGTCGTTGGTGACCTGGCCCTGCAGGAACTCGCCGGCCTCGGAGCCGCCGACCGCGATCCGGGCGCGGTCGGGGCGCTCGAGCAGCCCGGCGCCCTCGCGGATCGCGCGGTACTGGGCGTCGATGCCGAGCGCTGCGGAGGCCACGCGACGATTGTAGGTCGCGGCTCGCGCGGGCCGCGCGAGCGCGGCGCGGGGCCGCGCCCGCCACGTCCTTTTGATATGTCAAACTCCTGATTATGGTGGTACGAAACCCGACCGGATCGCACGCTCGCGCCGGCCGCGACAAGGCATCGGAGGCGATTGAGGACTACGCGAAGGCGATCCACGCGCTGTCGGGTCGCGGCCGCGGTCCGATCGGCACCAGCTCGCTGGCCGAGCGGCTCGGCGTATCGCCCGGCACCGTGACCGCGATGCTGAAGCGGATGGACGCGCTCGGCCTGCTGCGCTACGAGCCCTACAAGGGCGTCGAGCTGACCGCGGCGGGCGAGCGGCTCGCGCTCGAGGTGATCCGCCACCACCGGCTGATCGAGTCCTATCTGGCCGCCGCCCTGGGGATGCCGTGGGACCGCGTCCACGACGAGGCCGAGGTGCTCGAGCACTACATCTCGGAGGAGCTCGAGCAGCGGATGGCGGCGGCGCTCGGCGATCCCAGCCACGACCCGCACGGCGATCCGATCCCGAGCCCCGAGCTCGAGCTCGAGCAGGAGGAGACCCGCTCGCTGGTCGATCTCGAACCCGGCGAGACGGGGATCTTCGTGCGCGTCTCCGACGCCGACCCGGGGATGCTGCGCTACCTCGGCGAGCGCGGGATCGCGCCGGGGGACCGGCTCGAGGTGATCGAGCGGCAGCCGTTCGACGGGCCGCTTTCGGTCCGCTTCGGCGATCGCAGCTTCGCGCTCGGCGGCGGCCTCGCACGGGCGATGCGGGTCGGGGCGACGGCTCGGTGAGCGCGCCGCCCGAGCAGCTGCTCGAGCGGGCCGAGGGCGCCGACGGCGACGGCTCCGAGGTCTTCATGCCGGGCGAGTCGCGGGTGGCGGAGGCCGCGCGCGCCTCGCTCGAGGGCGACCGCGGCCGCGGCATCGCCCGCCTCTGGCCGTTCCTGGGCCCCGCGTTCATCGCCTCGGTCGCCTACATCGACCCCGGCAACTTCGCGACCAACATCGCCGGCGGCGCCCAGTTCGGCTACGCGCTGCTGTGGGTGGTGCTGGCGGCGAACCTGATCGGGATGCTGGTCCAGGCGCAGTCGGCGAAGCTCGGGATCGCGACCGGCAGCAACCTGCCCGAGCTCTGCCGGCAGGAGTTTCCGCGGCGCGCGTCGCTCGGGCTCTGGGTCCAGGGTGAGCTGGTCGCGATGGCGACCGACGTCGCCGAGGTGATCGGCGCCGCGCTCGGCCTCCACCTGCTGTTCGGGATCCCGCTGCTGCCCGCGGGCCTGATCGCCGGCGCCGGCTCGTTCGCGATCCTCGCCCTGCAGCAGCACGGCTTCCGCCGGCTCGAGGCGGTGATCGCCGGCTTCGTCGGCGTCGTCATCGCCTCGTTCGTCTTCGAGGTGACCCGGTCGAACCCGGACCCGAAGGGGATCGCCGAGGGCTTCATCCCCGGCTTCGAGGGCACCGAGAGCATCCTGCTCGCGACCGGGATCCTCGGCGCGACGGTGATGCCGCACGTCGTCTACCTGCACTCGGCCCTGACCCAGCGCCGGGTCGTCGGCCGCAACGACGCCGAGAAGCGCAAGATCCTCGGCTTCGAGAAGGTCGACGTCGTGATCGCGATGACGATCGCCGGGCTCGTCAACATGTCGATGGTCGTCGTCGCCGCCGGCCTCTTCAACGCCGGCGGCCTGACCGGCATCGACACGATCGAGGGCGCCTACGAGGGGCTGCGGCAGACCGTCTCCGACAACGCCGCGACGGTCTTCGGCGTCGCCCTGCTCGCCTCCGGCCTGGCCTCGACCTCGGTCGGGACGATGGCCGGGCAGGTGATCATGCAGGGCTTCATCAACCGGCGGATCCCGCTCAACCTGCGCCGCGCGATCACCCTGGCACCGGCCTTCCTGATCCTCGCGATCGGCCTCGACCCGACCCGGGCGCTGGTCATCTCCCAGGTCGTGCTCTCGTTCGGGATCCCGTTCGCGCTCGTGCCGCTGCTGGTGATCGCCCGCAAGCGCGAGGTGATGGGCGGGCTCGTCAACCCGACCTGGCTGACCGCGGTCGCCGCCGGCCTGGCGGCCGCGATCATCGGCCTCAACGCGTTCCTGCTGTTCGACCTGTTCCTGGCGTAGCTATAGGCTGGGCGCATGGCGCTGGGAGCCGCATTCGCCGAGATCGTCGAGGCCCTGCCGAGGGACTGGACCGACATGCAGGTCGACCTGCGCCTCGCCGACGAGGACCGCTACGTCGACGCCTCGATCCCGATGACCCAGATCAACGCCCAGCCCTACTCCGAGGCCGAGTGGCACTGGCGGATCAACGTCGCCAACGGGTTCGGCCACGGCGCCGCCCCCGAGACCGTCGCCTGGGTGCTGGCGATGCTCGACGCGCAGGGGATCGACGGCGAGCTCGTCGTCCGCGGCCTCAACGAGGGCCGGGCCGAGGTCGTGCAGATGTGGGGCCGGCCCGAGAGCGTCCGGCAGGAGTACCGGCGGCGGCGCTCGATCTGAGTGGCCCGCGTCGTCGCGATCGTCGCCGACCTGATGCTGGCGAGCCGGGTCGAGGGCGCGCTGCGCGCCGCCGGCCACGAGGTCGAGCTCTGCGCCGATCCGGCCGCCGCCGGCGCGGCGGCGGCCGAGCTGATCGTCGCCGACCTCGAGCTCGTCACCGATCCCGCCGCGGTCGCCGCGCTCGGCCCGCCGACGCTCGGCTTCTACGCCCACGTCGACGTCGCGACCAGGCGCCGCGCCGAGGCGGCGGGGTTCGACCTCGTCGTGCCGCGCTCGCGGATGTCGCGCGAGCTGCCGCAGCTCGCGGCGCGGCTGCTCAGCGACGGGCCAGGCTGAGGTCGAACGCCGCCCCGACGTCGGGGCGCTCGGCGACGATCCCGTACTCGACCGCGTAGTCTGCCCACCGCTCGAGCGCCGCCCGGTCGAGCCGCAGCGGCGGCGAGAAGGCGCCGTCGAGGGCCGCCATCTGCGCCTCCAGCAGCCCGCGGTCGAGCGCCGGGACCGCGTCGATCTCGGCGTCGAGCGCGGCGCCCGGGTCGGTGGCGGCGATCCGGTAGCCGGCGCGCAGCCCGGCCACGGCGGCGGCGATCGGGCCGCGGTCGGAGTCGAGCCGCGCCGCGGTCGTGACGAGCACGAGCTCGGGGAACCGCGGCGCGCCGTAGTCGTCGACGCGGAACTCGCGGGTCGGAACGCCGGCGCGGCGCAGCGCCACCCCCTCGACGTTCCAGAACGCGGTCGCGGCATCGACCCGTCCGGCCGACAGCGCCGCGACCGAGTCGAACCCGATCGTGATCGTCCGCGGCGGGTCACCCTCGGCGCCGCCGGCGGAGTCGAGCACCGCCCGCAGGACCGCGTCGTCGGAGGCCAGCCCGGTGACGCCGACGGTGGCGCCGCGCAGGTCGGCGGGCGTGCGGATCGAGGTCCGGTCGGCGGCGATCACCGCGGCCAGCGGCCGCTGCACGATCGCGCCGACGGCGACGAGGCCGGCGCCGCGGGCGCGGGCGATCGCCAGGTCCTGGATGTCGATCAGCGCGAGATCGGCGCGCCCGGCCGCGAGCAGCTTCGGCGCGTCGGTCGAGGCGCCGGGAACCCGGACCTCGAGGTCGACGCCGCGCGCGGCGAGATCGCCGGAGGCGATCGCCGCGTAGATCCCGGCGTGGACCGCGTTCGGCTGGAAGTCGAGGACGAGGGTCTGCGCCGCGCCGTCGGCGGGCGCGTCCGGTTCAGCGCCGCTCCCGCCGCAGGCCGCCGGGGCCGTTGCCAGCAGGAGGGCCGCCAGCGACGCGGCGATCCTTCTCATCGGTTGCCGCCAACCCTAGTGACCTACCGCGGGGAACCAGCCGCGGGTGACCTGTCCCGGGGGCGCGTTTGACTAGACTGCGCACGCTCTTTTCCGCCCCCGGCGGGAGAAACCCCACAGGAGGTTCATCTTCAGTGCAGGATCGAGGACTGGCTGCCTACATCGCCGAGCTTGTCGGCACGTTCTTCTTGGTGCTCATGATCGGGGGCGTGCTCAGCCTCTATCTCGCCGCCGGCGGCGATCCGCAGTTCGGATCCGACTTCGCGGTGATCGGTCTGGTCCAGGGTCTGACGCTGTTCGCGCTGATCCAGATCCTCGGCGGGGTCAGCGGTGCCCATCTGAACCCGGCGGTTACCACCGCCGCGGCGATCCTCAAGCGGATCGACAGGATCGATGCGGTCGTCTACGTGCTCGCCCAGCTCTCGGGCGGCGTCCTCGGCGCCCTGCTCGTCAAGGGGCTGCTGCTCGATGAGGGCCGGGCCGCCAACTACGGCGCCGCCCAGGTGACCGACCTGCTCGGCGGCAACTTCGCGGGCGCGGTGGTCGAGGGCCTCGGCACCTTCCTGATCGTCCTCGCGGTCGTCGCCGTCGCGCTCAACGCGCGCGCCTGGCGCGAGTGGGCGCCGCTGACGATCGGCCTCGTCTTCACCGTCTGCGTGATGGTGTTCGGCCCGCTCACCGGCGGCAGCTTCAACCCCGCCCGCTGGTTCGGCCCGGCGCTGGTCTCGGGCGAGTGGGGCGGCGTCTGGCCCTACATCGTCGGGCCGCTGGTCGGCGCGATCCTGGCGACGCTGTTCTACAAGTACGTGATCGAGGCCGGCGAGCCCGAGGACGAGCCGGAGAAGGCGCCCGGAACCTGACCCGGGCGCGACGCCCGAGCTGCCGGACGGGGCGCCCGCGCGGGCGCCCCGTTTGCGTTCGCTAGCTTGAATGGCCGTGAGGCGCGTCACCTTCTCCCGCAACCTGACGCTGTCGCTGTCGCGAACCTGCCGCTGCTACTGCAAGTACTGCGCGTTCGCCACCCACCAGGCCCACATCCACGACCCCGACGCGGTTCGCGCCCGGCTCGACGAGGCGGGCCGCCGCAACGTCAAGGAGCTGCTCGTCCTCACCGGCGAGTCGCCCGAGGTCAACCCGATCGTCGCCGAGCGGCTGCGGCAATGGGGCCACGACGACTTCACCTCCTACGTCGAGTGGGTCTGCGCCGAGGCGCTCGCGCGGGGGATGCTCCCGCACACCAACGTCGGCGTCGTCGCGCGCGCCGATCTCGAGCGCCTGCGCGCGGTGACCGCCTCGCAGGGGCTGATGCTGGAGTCGATCAGCGAGCGGTTGATGGAGACCGTCCACGCCGGCTCGCCGACCAAGCACCCGCGGGTCCGGCTGGCGACGATCGCGGCGGCGGGCGAGCTGCGGATCCCGTTCACCAGCGGCATCCTCGTCGGCATCGGCGAGAGCGAGGAGGAGCGGGTCGCCTCGCTGGAGGCGCTGGCCGCCGCGCACGAGCGCCACGGCCACATCCAGGAGGTGATCCTGCAGAACTTCGTCCCGCACCCGCGCTACTACGGCGCCGAGGTCGCCGAGATCGCCGCCGAGGCGAGCGAGCGGCGCTGGCGGGAAGGCGGCTCGGGGTCGGACGGTGAGGACGGCGCGGTCGAGCTGCCGCCGTGGGCGGCGCCGGTCTCGCTCGAGGACATGCGGCGGCTGGTCGCCGAGGCGCGGCGGCTGCTGCCCGGCGTCGGCATCCAGGTGCCGCCGAACCTCTCCGACTGGTGGGTCGATCTGGTCGCGGCCGGCGCCACCGACCTCGGCGGGCTCTCCGCCAACGGCGATCACATCTCACCCGAGCATCCGTTCCCGAGCCCGTTGCAGGTCCGCAGGCGGCTGCGCCCGCGCGGCTACGCGCTGACCGAGCGCCTCTGCGTCTACCCGCAGTACATGAACCGCGACTGGGTCGAGCCGGACGTGCTCGGAGTTCTGGTCGAGCGCTACCCGACG
>CAZCFA010000023.1:15385-38247 GCA_964497825.1 uncultured Conexibacter sp. | reverse complement strand
CGCCTCCTCCTGGTCGTGGGTGACGTAGACGAAGGTGATGCCGACCTCGCGCTGGATCCCCTTGAGCTCGCCCTGGAGCTGCTGGCGAAGCTTCAGGTCGAGGGCGCCGAGCGGCTCGTCGAGCAGCAGCACCCGCGGCCGGTTGACGATCGCGCGGGCGAGCGCGACGCGCTGGCGCTGGCCGCCGGACAGCTCCGCGGGCTTGCGCTCGTCGTAGCCGCCGAGCCGGACCATCTCGAGCGCGGCGCCGCGGCGCTCGGCGCGCTCGGCCTTGTCGATCCGGGCGACCCGCATCCCGTACTCGACGTTGTCGGCGACGGTCATGTGCGGGAACAGCGCGTAGTCCTGAAAGACCGTGTTGACGTCGCGGTCGTAGGCGGGCAGCGCGGTGACGTCGCGGCCGACGATCTCGATCGCGCCGCTGTCGGGGACCTCGAACCCGGCGATCATCCGCAGCATCGTCGTCTTGCCCGATCCCGACGGCCCGAGCATCGTGAAGAACTCGTTGCGGTGGATCTCGAGGTCGACGCCGGCGACCGCGACGACCTCGCCGTAGGTGCGGCGCACCCGCCGCAGCCGCACATCCACCTCCGGCACGGTCGCTGTCACCTCCTCGGAAACGGGCACCTCCCTTCGCGGCTGAGCGGACTTGGACGGACCTCGGCCAGGCGCGAACCTATCCAACCCGCGCGCCCGCGCGCTGCACGGGCTCGGCCAAAGTTCGGCGCCCGCGTTGGACGATTCGGCGGATCGGCGTCAGCGGCGGCGCCAGGCGACCGGATCGGTGCCCTCGACCGGCTCGGCCTCGCCGAGCGCGGCGAGGTGGTCGAGGTAGGCGAGCGCCAGCTGCAACCCCCAGGCGGCGGTGGCCGCGCTCAGGTTCTCGGCGCCGATCAGATCGGGGACTACGTCGAAGGCGGTGCGCCCGCCCTCGCCCAGCGACCGGCGCACCCGGTCGAGCTGCTCGGCGACGAGCCGGCGATTGGCCTCGATCTTGGCCGCCGCGTCGCGGAACGGGCGGCCGTGGCCGGCGAGGCAGAGGCGCACGTCGAGCTGCTCGACGACCTCGAGCGAGGCCAGGAACTCGCCGACCGGATCGGGCGTGTGGCCGTAGTCGAAGAACAGCGAGACGCGGCCGAGCAGGTGATCGCCCGAGAGCAGCACGCCGCTCTCGGGCTCGTGCAGGACGACGTGGGAGGGCGCGTGGCCCGGCGTCTCGTGGACGTTGAGGAAGCCGAGGTCGGTCGCGACCGCGACGCCCTCGACGAGCTCGCGGTCGGGCGCGACGACGCGCTCGACCAGCGGCGGCTCGTCCTTGCGGCTCGCCTCGTAGCGCTCCAGCGCCGCCGCCGGGACGCCGCTTTGGCGGGCGACCTCGATCCGGCGCTCGAACGCCTTCTCGGGGTCCTCGGCGAGGGCGCGGATGTGCTCCCAGGCCGGGTGCATCCACAGCTCGCAGCCGGCGGCGTCGATGATCGGTCCGGCGAGGCCGTAGTGGTCGGTGTGGGCGTGGGTGCAGACGAGCAGCCGCACGTCGCGCAGCTTCAACCGCGCCTGCCCGAGCGCGAGCTCGAGCTGGGCGAGCCCGTCCTCACCGGCGACGCCGGTGTCGACCAGCACGAAGCCGTCGCCGCGCTCGAGCGCCCAGGCGTTGACGTGCGGGACGCCCGGCCACGGACACGGCAGCCGCAGCCGCCAGACGCCGGGCAGCACCCGCTCGCTGCGCGCGACCTCGTTGCGGGGGCCGGACGGGCTCACGGCGACCATGCTCGCATGCCGGGCGCGGTTCGAGCTGCCGCCACGTTTGCCGACCGGCGGCGCCGGGCATGTTCGCCCCGGTGGCCGCGCAGCGCACAGAGCACGCCACCCGGCTCAGCCGGTTCGGCGTCGTCAACGTCCACCTGGTCGCCGAGGACGATGGGCTGACGCTGGTCGACACCGCGATCAGCGGCAGCGCCAAGGCGATCCTCGCCGCGGCCGCCGACCTCGGCGCCCCGATCGTCCGCATCGTCCTCACCCACGCCCACAGCGACCACGTCGGGGCGCTCGACGCGCTGGCCCGCGAGCTGCCCGACGCCGAGGTGCTGATCTCGACGCGCGAGCGGCCGCTGCTCGCCGGCGACCTCAGCCTGCGGCCGGACGAGCCCCAGCAGAAGCCGCGCGGCGGCTTCCCGGCGCCGGAGACGGCGCCGACCCGGACGTTCGAGCCGGGCGAGCGGATTGGCTCGCTCGAGGTCGTCGCGGCGCCCGGCCACACCCCCGGTCAGGTCGCCCTGCTCGACGTCCGCGACCGCACGCTGCTCTGCGGCGACGCCTACTCGACCCTCGCCGGCGTCCGCACCACCGCCCAGGTCAACCCGCTGTTCCCGCTGCCCGGGATGGCGACCTGGCACAAGCCGACGGCGCTCGCCTCCGCCCGGGCGCTGCGCGAGCTCGAGCCGCGGGCGCTCGCCCCCGGCCACGGCGCGATCGTCAGCTCGCCGCTGGAGGCGATGGACCGGGCGATCGCGAAGGCGTCCTGAGCGCGCGGCCGGGGCACCGCGCCCGCGCTACGCGCCGCGCTGCGACGGGCGCCGGTCCCGCGGCGCCGCGGCCGGGGCGGCTCCCGCGCGTCGAAACCGGCGGCGGCGGTTTTGTACGCGCGTACAAACGGCGTTCGGCCGCGAGCCCCTAGTCTGCGGCAGCGACGATCACCGCCCCAGCCCATCGACCGCGGCACAGATGTCCCCGACCGGGACGGTGCCGCGCCGCCGCGAGACGAGGAGCGAACGACAGATGACGCAGATCACGCGAGCCCGCAAGCACAACCTCACCGCCGCCTCGACCTGGAGCGCCAACGGCGGCGCCGTCGAGACCGCCGACCTGCGCGAGGCGGGCAGCCTCCCGTTCGGCGAGAACGTGTTCTCGCCCGCGGTGCAGAAGCAGCGGCTGTCGAGCGAGTGCTACGAGCGGCTCAACAAGACGCTCGCGGCCGGTGAGCCGCTCGATCCCTCGCTCGCCGACGAGGTTGCCGAGGCGATGAAGGAGTGGGCGCTGGAGCGCGGCGCCACCCACTACACGCACGTCTTCCAGCCGTTGACCGGGCTCACCGCCGAGAAGCACGACTCGTTCTTCGAGCCCGGGATCGACTCCGAGGCCGTCGCCGGGTTCTCCGGCAAGGAGCTGATCCAGGGCGAGCCCGACGCCTCCTCGTTCCCGACCGGCGGCATCCGCGCCACCTTCGAGGCGCGCGGCTACACCGCCTGGGACCCGACCAGCCCCGCGTTCATCCTCGAGAACCCGAACGGGACGCTGCTCTGCATCCCGACCGCGTTCGCCTCATGGACCGGTGAGGCGCTCGACGCGAAGATCCCGCTGCTGCGCTCGATGGACGCGCTCTCGACCTCGGCGATCAGGGCGCTGCGGCTGCTCGGCGACGAGACCTCGCAGCGCGTCTACACCACGGTCGGGCCCGAGCAGGAGTACTTCCTGATCGACGAGCAGTACTTCTTCGAGCGGCCCGACCTGATCAACTCGGGCCGGACGCTGTTCGGCGCCCAGCCGCCGAAGGGCCACGAGCTCGACGACCACTACTTCGGCTCGATCCCCGAGCGCGTGCTGGCCTGCATGATGGAGACCGAGCGCGAGCTGGTGAAGCTCGGCGTGCCGGTCAAGACCCGCCACAACGAGGTCGCCCCGGGCCAGTACGAGCTGGCGCCGATCTTCGAGAACTCGAACGTCGGCTCCGACCACCAGCAGCTGACGATGCAGGTGCTGAAGAACGTCGCCCGCCGCTACGGGCTCGTCTGCCTGCTGCACGAGAAGCCGTTCGCCGGCGTCAACGGCTCCGGTAAGCACAACAACTGGTCGATGGGGACCGACACCGGCGTCAACCTGATCGACCCCGGCGACACCCCGGCCGAGAACACCAGCTTCCTGTTCTTCTGCGCGGCGGTGATCCAGGCCGTCAACCGGCACCAGGGACTGCTGCGGGCGTCGGTCGCCAACATCGGCCAGGACCACCGGCTCGGGGCCAACGAGGCGCCGCCGGCGATCATCTCGGTCTTCCTCGGCGCCGAGCTCGACAAGGCGTTCGAGTCGATCGTCTCCGGCGAGGGCGACGGCAAGACCGAGGCGGCGACGATGCAGCTCGGCACCGTGGTGCTGCCGCCGCTGCCGAAGCACGGCGGCGATCGCAACCGGACCTCGCCGTTCGCCTTCACCGGCAACAAGTTCGAGTTTCGGGCGCTCGGGTCGAGCATGTCGCTGGCGTTCCCCAACACCGTCCTCAACACGATCGTCGCCGAGGCGATCGACGACCTCGCCGCCAAGCTCGAGGACGAGCTCGCCGCCGGTGCCGACGTCGGCGCCGCCGTCGCCGCCGTCGTCAAGGAGTCCTACGCCGCCAACCGCCAGATCGTGTTCGGCGGCGACAACTACTCCGAGGACTGGCACGCCGAGGCCGCCGCCCGCGGGCTGAAGAACCTGCCGACCACCCCCGAGGCGCTGCCCGAGGTGATCGCCGACGGCACCGTCGCCGCGTTCGAGCGCTACGGGGTGCTGTCGCGGCGCGAGCTCGAGGCGCGGTTCGAGGTCTGGGTCGAGCAGTACACCGGCCTCGCCAACATCGAGGCCGAGACCGCGAAGTCGATCGCGAAGACGATGCTGCTGCCGGCGGCGCTGCGCCACGCGGCGCTGATCGAGGCCGCCGGCGTCGCCGGCGTCGACGGTGAGCTCGAGGGCCTGATCGCCGACTTCGCCGCCCGGATCGGCGAGCTCGAGCGGGCGAACCGCTACCCGGACGGGGTCGAGGGGCTGGAGCTGGCCGAGTACGCCCGCGACAACCAGCTCGCGAAGATGGCCGAGGTGCGCGCGATCGCCGACCGGCTCGAGGACATCGTCGCCGACGACCTCTGGCCGCTGCCGAAGTACTCGGAGATGCTGTTCATCAAGTAGCGGCGGCGCCCGGGGGCGCGGGTCAGCTCAGCCGGCGGCGGCCAGCGCCCGCTCGCGACCGGCGCGCAGCTCCTTCTTCAGCAGCCGCATGTAGGGGTCGAAGTCGACCTGGATCGTGTGCCGCTTGGAGGCGACGTAGCGCTTGCGCATCGTCGCCTCGCGCGCGTCGATCTCACGCTCCATCTCGGCCCGCGGCGGCAGCTCGTAGTTGCCGAGCAGCGCCTCGGCGATCAGCACCCCCTGGCGCTCGCTGATCGGCATGATCGCGCCGAGCGGCTGCACGAGGCCGGGGAAGTAGAGGCGCTCGTGGTCGGGGTGGAACATGTTCCGGTACAGGCGCAGGCGGTTGTCGGGCGCGGCGACGAAGTCGGGATCGAAGAACGGGAACGTGATCTTGTAGCCGGTGCAGTAGATGACGAGGTCGGCGTGGGCCTCGCTGCCGTCGCTGAAGCGGACCGTCTCGCCCTCGAGCGCGGCGATGTTCGGCTTGACCGTGATCGCCCCGTGCGCGAGCCGGTCGAGGATCCGGCCGCTGACCGTCGGGTGGGCGTGGCCGAGCTTGTGGTCGGGCTCGGGCAGGCCGTAGTCGGACGGCTTGCCGACCTGCGATACGAGCACCCGCTGCAGCAGCCCGAATCGCAGCGACGGCGGCAGGTTGTCGACGAGCTTGTTCTCCTTGTCGACCGGCTTGCCGAACATGTACTTGGGCAGGATCCAGGCGCCGCGCCGGGCGGCGAGGATCGTGCTGGTGGCGTGGTAGGAGGCGTCGACGGCGATGTCCATCGCCGAGTTGCCGATCCCGAGGACGACGACGTCCTTGTCGCGCAGCTGCCGCTCGTCCTTGTAGTCGTGGGCGTGGATCTGCTCGCCCGCGAAATCATCGCTGCCGGGGAAGGGGGGCTCGGGCCAGCGCGCGTCCCAGTGGTGGCCGTTGCCGACGACGACCGCGTCGTAATGGCGCGTCTCGCCGTCGCTGGTCCGGACCTCGTAGCCGCCGCCCGCCGCCGGCTCGACGTGCTCGACACCGACCGCGAAGCGGATCCGGTCACGGAAGCCGAAGTGGTCGACGTAGTCGTCGAAGTAGCGGGCGATGTGGTCGTGGCGGGGGAAGTCGGGGTAGTGCTTCGGCATCGGGAAGTCGGAGAACTCCATCCGCTCGCGCGAGGTGTTGATGTGCAGCGACCGGTAGGAGGAGGAGACGCCGTTGGAGTTACCGAACACCCAGTTGCCGCCGACCCGGTCGCCGAGCTCGTAGACGTCGAAGTCGAGCCCGCGCTCATACAGCGCCTTGGCGACCGAGATCCCGGTCGCGCCGGCGCCGATGATGCAGGTCCTCGGGGTCTCGGGGCCGCCCATGGGCCACAGCCTAGGTGACCGGCTGGGCAGCCGGACCACGGGCCGGCGCCGACGGCCGCGCGGCGCGGGCTGCCGCGCCGGCACGGCCCGCTCTGCAACGATTCCGCGCCCGTGCGCCGCGCCCTGCTCCTCGCCGCCCTCGCCGCGCTGCTGGTGCCCGCGGCCGCCGCCGCGGCGCCGCGGCCGGGCGCGCTGTCGCTCGGCGACCCGCTGTTCCCGCAGATCGGCAACGGCGGCTACGACGCGCTCCACTACGACCTGCGGCTCGACTACGACCCGGCGGCCAACGCGCTCGGCGCCGGCACCCGGACGACGATCACCGCGCGGGCGACCCAGGACCTGTCGCGGTTCGGGCTCGACTTCCAGCGCGACCTCGAGGTGTCCGCGGTCACCGTCGACGGCGCCGCGGCGACGTTCGAGCGCCGCGACGCGCGCCGGCGGCTGAGCCGCGACGAGCGGGTGAGCCAGCCCGCGAAGCTGATCGTCACCCCGGCGGCGCCGATCGCCGCCGGCGCCGGGTTCACGGTCGCGATCGACTACTCCGGGGTACCGCGGGCGATCGTCGACAGCGATCGCTCGCTGGAGGGCTGGGTGCGCGCCTGCTCGAAGCCGGGTCGCTGCGACGGCTCGTTCACGGTCAACGAGCCGATCGGCGCCCAGAGCTGGTTCCCCTGCAACAACTACATGACCGACAAGGCGACGTTCACGACGACGATCACGGCTCCCGACGGCTACACGGCGCTCGGCGCCGGCGAGCTCGCGGCGCGGGTCCCGGCCGGCGACGGCCGCACGAGCTGGACCTGGGTCGAGGACGACCCGACCGCGACCTACCTGACCACGGCGACCGTCGGCCGTTACGACTTCGACGACGGCCGCCGGTTCATCGACCGCAGCGACGGCGCCGAGCTGCCGATCTACGGCGCCGTCGACGCCGCCGGGCCGGCGCCGGCGAAGGCGCTGGTCGCCCGGGCGACGAGGCGGATCCCGGAGATGACCAACTTCCTCGCCGCCCGCTACGGGCCCTACCCGTTCGACTCGACCGGGTTCGTCGCCGGCTGGGTGCCGCGGCTCGGCTACGCGCTCGAGAACCAGACGAAGCCGCACTTCGCCGGCACCGAGTACGGGCCGCTGGTCAAGCACCGCGAGCTCCTGCACGAGCTCGCCCACCAGTGGATGGGCGACTACGTGACCGGACGGACCTGGCAGCAGATCTGGTTCAACGAGGGCTGGGCGACCTTCTCGGAGGTCTTCTACGCGGCCGCGCACGGCACCGAGCGGAGCCCGCGCCGGTACTTCCGCGCCGTCCTCGCCGCCGGCGCCGGCAACTTCCGGATGCCGCCGGCGCGGCTCGACGGTCCCGCGGCGCTGTTCGACGGCTTCGCCGTCTACACCCGCCCCGGCGCGATGTTCGAGGGCTACCGCGAGATCGTCGGCAACCGCCGCTTCTTCGACTTCGCGCGCGGGCTCGGGGCCGAGCACGGCTACGGCACGATCAGCGAGCGCGAGCTCGTCGACGCGGCGAAGCGCGGCAGCGGCCTCGGTCCCGCCGGGCGGCGCCGGCTCGGCGCCTACTTCCGCCAGTGGCTGCACCGGGCCGGCAAGCCGCGGGTCACCCCGGACGACTTCCGCTGAGCGCCCGCGCCGGGGCCGAGATGTGCTTTCGTCAACTGCGAGACCGCGACCGACCGAGAGGATCGAGATGACGACAAAGGCCGAGTTCAACGCCGAGCAGTGGGAGACGATCGTCAACGGGCCGCCGATCGCCGGCCTGCTCGTCGTCGTCGCCGAGCACGGCGGTCAGCTGCGCGAGAGCCTCCAGGTCGGCAAGGCCTACAAGGAGGCGCGGCAGGCGCACATCGGCCCGGAGCTGATCGACGAGCTGCTCTCCTCGCCGCCCGAGGTCGACCCCGGCCACTACCGCGACCAGACCGACCTGCACCAGCAGGGCCTGCGGCTGCTCCGCGACGCGGTCGCGACGCTCGAGGGCACCGCGACCGCGGACGAGGTCGACGCCTACCGCGGCTTCGTGATGGGGATCGCCGAACGCGTCGCCCACGCCCACAAGACCGGCGGCTTCCTCGGCTTCGGCGGCCACGAGGTGAGCGAGAACGAGCGGCTCGCGCTCGACGAGATCCGCGCGGCGATCGGCGCCCACCCGGTCCCCGACGCCGAGCAGTAGCGCCGGCCGGCGCCGGGCAGCGCTAGCACCCGGTCGCCCCGGGCCCGGGACAGCGGGCGCCGCTGTCCGGCGATCGCCGCCCGTGATGGGCCGGCCGGTCCGGGGCGACTTCACCACCGGATTGGTGGAAAAAGCGCCCCGCGGCGGCAGCGTGTGACGCGGCAGCCCAGGCGGGGCCAGCGAACTGTGGGCGCCGCTGTCCGGCGATCGCCGCCCGTGATGGGCCGACCGGCCCGGGGCGACTTCACCACCGGATCGGTGGAAAAAGCGCCCCGCGGCGGCAGCGTGACGCGCGTGCAAGCGCGCCTGGCCGCGGCAGCGCGGCGCGCCTGGCCGCCCGGCGCACCGGCGCACCAGCGCGGCGCGCGCGACGAAGCGCCGGCGCCGGTTGCGCGTCGGTCCGGTCGGCGCTAACGTAACCTGACGTGAACGTAAGAAACAGGTTGAGGGCGGCCGGGCCGCGGCGCCGCCCCGGCGTCCATGCCGACCACCCCAGCTACAAGTGGTGGGCGCTGTCCTGCACCAGCCTCGGGATGCTGCTGGCGACGATCAACTCGGGAACGCTGATCATCGCCCTGCCCGACCTGCAGCGGGCGCTCGGCACGTCGATCCTGCAGCTCGTCTGGGTGATCCTCGCCTACATGATCGCCTCGACCGTGCTGGTGCTGACGGCGGGCCGCCTGTCGGACCTGTTCGGTCGCAAGCACGCCTACGTCGGCGGCTTCGTCGTCTTCGCCCTGGCCTCGCTCGGCGCCGGCTTCGCCGCCGGCGGCAGCGAGCTGATCGCCTGGCGGGTCGTGCAGGGGATCGGCGCCGCCTTCCTGTTCGCGAACTCGGCCGCGCTCGTCACCGACGCCTTCCCGAAGCAGGAGCTCGGCCTCGCGATGGGAACCAACACGATGGTCGCCGCGGTCGGGCTCGTGCTCGGACCGATCCTCGGCGGCCTGCTGATCGAGGCGTCGTGGCACTGGGTGTTCTGGTTCAACGTGCCGTTCGGGCTCGCCGGGGCCGCCTGGGGCGCGCTGATCCTGCGCGAGCTCGCCAAGCCCGACTCGGTCCGCGGCCTCGACCTGCCGGGGACGGTCGTCTTCGTCGTCGGTCTCACCGGCCTGGTGCTGGCGATCTCCAAGGGCGGCGTCTCCGGCTGGGACGACCCCGTCGTCTACGGCGGGCTGCTCGCCGGCGCGCTGCTGCTGCCGCTGTTCGTCTGGATCGAGTACCGCGGCCGGGCGCCGATGCTCGACCTCGCCATCTTCCGCAGCCGCCTGTTCAGCGCCGCGACCGGCGCCGCCTTCATCAACGGCCTGTCGCGGTTCGCGCTGATGTTCGTCTTCGTCCTCTACTTCCAGGGCGCCCAGGGCGACGATCCGATCACCGCCGGGATCAAGCTCGCGCCGCTCGCGATCGGGATGCTGATCTCCTCGCCGATCGCCGGGATCTACGCCGACCGGCGCGGCTCCCGCGCGCTGGCCGCCGCCGGGATGCTGATCACCGCCGTCGGCCTGGCGCTGATGACGACGCTCGAGGCGAGCACCGCCTACTGGGAGAGCGGGCTTTGGATGTTCATCGTCGGCATCGGCTCCGGCGTCTTCAACTCGCCGAACACGGCGGCGATGATGGGCGCGGTGCCGTCGCAGCGGCGCGGGATCGCGGCCGGCACCAGGACGATGCTGCAGAACACCGGCGCGGTGATCTCGATCGCCTTCGTGCTCGCGATCGTCACCGCCGCCGTCCCCAAGGACGTGCTGCTGAAGATCTTCTCCGGCGTCACCTCGGGCCTCAGCGACGCCAGCCTGGCGCCGTTCATCGGCAACATGCACACGGCGCTGTGGGTGCTCGCCGCGACCTCGCTTCTCGGCGCCGTGGTCTCGCTGCTGCGGCCCCGGGAGCAGGGCGCCGGCACGGCCGCCGTCGGACCCGCCCGCGAGGCGCTGCCGTGACGCCCGCCGCGGCGCCGGCGCGCGAGCTGCGGATCGGCGAGGTCGCCAAGCGCGCCGGCGTCACGCCGCGGACGATCCGCTACTACGAGGAGATCGGGCTGCTGCCGCCGGCCGCCGATCGCGACCCCGGCAGCCACCGCCTCTACGGCGAGCGCGACGTCGAGCGGCTCGAGGAGCTGCTGCAGCTCAAGGAGGTGCTCGGGGTGACGCTCGAGGAGCTGCGCGAGCTCGCCACCGCCGAGGACGCGCGCGCGGCGCTGCGCCGCGAGTGGCGCGAGGGCCGGCCGGACCCCGGGCGACGCCGGGCGATCATCGCCGAGGCGCTCGGCCACGTCGGCGCCCAGCTCGAGCTCGTGCGCGGGCGCCGGGCCGAGATCGAGCGCTTCGAGCGCGAGCTCCTCGCCAAGCGGCGGCGGCTGCGGCGGCTGCAGCGGGGAATCGACGGCGGCTGAAACGGGTAGGCGAGGGACCATGGCCTCGCCGGCGACAGGGCTTCCGACCCGGCGGATCGGCGCGGGCGAGGATGCGCTCGAGGTCTCCGTCGTCGGCCTCGGCTGCAACAACTTCGGCTGGCGCCTCGATCTCGACCGGACCCGGGCCGTGCTCGCCGCCGCCCGCGAGGCCGGCGTCACCCTGCTCGACACCGCCGACGTCTACGGCGGCGAGGCCAGCAGCGAGGCGCTGATCGGCGCCGCGATCGCGGACCATCGCGACGAGTTCGTGCTGGCGACGAAGTTCGGCATGCAGATGCGCGACGACCGCGCGCCGGACCTGCCCCGGGGCTCGCCCGATTACGTGCGCTGGGCGGTCGACGGCTCGCTGCGGCGGCTGCGCACCGACCGGATCGACCTCTACCAGTACCACGTCCCCGACGGGCTGACGCCGATCGCGGAGACGCTCGGCGCGCTCGACGAGCTCGTCGCCGCGGGCAAGGTCCGCTGGATCGGCTGCTCGAACTTCAACGCCACCGAGCTCGCCGAGGCGGAGCGGGTCGCCGGCGAGCACGGCGGTGCTCGGTTCGTCTCGCTCCAGAACGAGTACTCGCTGCTCGAGCGCTCGATCGAGGCCGAGGTGCAGCCGGTCTGCGCGCGCTTCGGCGTCGCGATCCTGCCCTACTTCCCGCTCGCCAGCGGACTGCTCACGGGCAAGTACCGGCGCGACACCGAGCCGCCCGCCGGCGCCCGCCTGCGCGGCCGCGAGACGGTCGGCACCGACGCCCAGTTCGACCTGATCGAGGCGCTCGACGAGTTCGCCCGCGCCCGCGGCATCGCGATGATCGACGTCGCGATCGCGGCCCTGCTCGAGCAGCCGATGGTCGCCTCGGTGATCGCCGGCGCGACCCGGCCCGAGCAGCTCGCCGAGAACGTCGCCGCGGTCCGCTGGCGGCCGACCGCCGACGACCTCGCGGAGCTCGACCGGATCGCGCCGAGCGGGCGGCGCTGAGCGCGGCGGCGTCGTCGCGGCGGCGTACCCTGCTGCCGTGATCCGCCGCTCGAGCTGCTGCGCGCTCGCCGCCGTCGCGACGGCGCTCGCGCTCGCCGCCTGCGGCGGCTCGGCCGGCACCGGGACGGTGACGAGCATCGATGCCGCCGATCTGCCGGCGAGCGCCCGGATCGAGCCCCGGGACCTGAAGCCGTGTCACAAGCTGCCGGTGATCGGCGGCTACCGCTGCGGGTCGATCGAGGTCCCGAAGTTCCGCGCCGATCCTTCCAAGGGCAGCCTTGAGATCGGGTTCGCGGTTCGGCCCCGCGACGACCGCTCCTCGCCCTCGCGGGGGGCGGTGTTCGCGGTCGAGGGCGGCCCCGGATACTCGAGCACCGGCACCGCGAACGCCTACGAGAAGCTGTTCGGGACGCTGCTGCGCCACCGCGAGCTCGTCCTCGTCGACATGCGCGGGACCGGCCGCTCGGGGCCGATCCGCTGCGCCGACGTCCAGCAGGGCGCGGCGCCGGAGTGGATCGGGCTGTCGGAGTGCGCGCGGCGCCTCGGTCCCGACTGGGAGGCCTACAACACCGGCGCCGCCGCCGAGGACATCGACGACGTCCGCGCGGCGCTCGGGCTCGACCGGATCACCCTCTACGGCGACTCCTACGGCACGTTCCTGTCGCAGAGCTACGCCTTCCGCCACCCGGGCCAGCTCGAGGCGCTGGTCCTCGACGGCGCCTACCCGGTCAAGGGCGAGAGCCCCTGGTATCCGAGCCTGATCACGGCCGGAAACGCCGACATGAAGCTGTCCTGCGAGCGCTCGCCGAGCTGCCCGCCGGGGGTGCTGCGGAGGCTCTACGAGCAGGCGCGCTACATGCGCCGCAACGGGATGAGCGTCGGCGCGATGGTCGATGCGATCGCCGGCGCCTCCTACGACCCGCCCGCGAGCTACCTCGCGGTCGAGCGGGCGGGGCGGCGGATGCTCGAGGGCAACCGGCGCCAGTGGCGGCGGCTGACCCTGGCGGAGACCGTCGCCTCGCGCGACCGCTTCCAGTACGACCGCGCCGAGGAGCTGGTCGTCGGCTGCAACGACTACCCGATGATCTGGGACCGCGACGCGGGCGAGCCCAAACGCCGGCTCGAGCTCGAGCGCGCGATCCGCGGCTACGACAAGGATGCCTTCGGCCCGTTCACGCCGCGCGAGGTCGCGATCGGCTCCAACGTCGGCTACCTCGAGTGCCTGACCTGGCCGCGGCCGACCGAGCTGCGCGAGCCGCCGGTGCCGGCGGGCTCGAAGCCGACGAAGGCGCCGGTGCTGGTCGTCAACGGCGAGCTCGACGACCTGACGACGCCGCGCGAGGGCTGGATGGTCGCCCGGCAGTTCCCGAACGCCAGGCGGTTCATCGGCCGCAACGCCGGCCACGTCGCCGCGCTCTACTACGCCGACGGGCCCTCGGCGCGGACGATCAGGCGCTTCCTGCGCGACGCCTGGGCGGGGCGCGAGTAGCGCCCGGCGCGGGGCGCGGGGCGCGGGGCTGCACCGATCACGGGGCGCCCGGCGGGGCGGCCGGTGGACGCGGGCGCGGGCTCGGGCGCGGGCGCGGGCGCGTACGCGGGGCGAGTTGACCACCGATCGCGTGGCAAAGTCGCCCAGCGGGTGGGGGCCGCCGCCGCCCGCGGCGGCGGGATGCCCGGCGGGGCGGCCGGTGGACGCGGGCGCGGGCGCGGGCGCGGATTCGCGCGGGGCGAGTTGACCACCGATCGCGTGGAAAAGTCGCCCAGCGGGTGGGGGCCGCCGCGGCCCGCGGCGGCGGGATGCCGGCGCCGACGCCAGCGCGGCCAGCGCCGGTCCAGCGCCGCGGGCGCCGGCCAGGCGGCCGGCGCCGCTCAGGCGGGCTGCGCGGGCATCGGCGCCGTCGGCGTGCGGGCGATCGCCAGCGTCGCGACCAGCAGCCGGACCGAGCCCGGGAAGCGAACGTCGGGGTCGGCGGCGGCGAGCTCGCCGGCGCGGCGCAGCAGCATCGCGACCGCGGCGATCAGCTCGGCGTGCTCGTCGTCGCCGTCGACCGCGCAGGCGAGCAGCGCCAGCGAGACGAGCTCGAGGTGGTCGCCGCCGTAGAGGGCCGCCCCGATCGCCGCGGTCAGGTGCGAGACGATCCGCTCGAGATGGGGGTGCAGGCGGTCGGCCTCGCCGGGCGCGCGGTCGAAGCGCAGCAGCTCCTCGCCGGCCAGCAGCCGCTGCATCTGGCCGCCGGCGATCGAGCGCAGCGCGTCGATCCCGACCCCGGCCTGCAGCGCGTAGCGCAGGTGCATCACAGCCGAGGTCAGCGGCCGCCCGTAGGGGGAGTCGCTGGCCCAGATGATCTGGCCCGCGGGGACGAGCGTGAACAGCTCGATCAGGTCGCCGGGGCTCCACCACGAGGTGTCGATCAGCAGGTTCGGGCGGCCGGGCAGCTCGCGCCACAGCCAGGCCAGGTCGGAGACGGCGGCGTGGGCGAGGATCAGGTACGCGTCCGGATACTCGTGGGCCAGCCGCAGCGCCTCGTGGCCGAGCGCCGGGATGCCGCGGCCGGCGTGGATCAGGATCGGGACGCGGCGCTCGTGCGCGAGCGCCGCCAGCCCCTCGACCGCGGGCTCGTCGAGGCCGAAGCGCTCGGCCCGCGGGTGCAGCTTGATCCCGCGCGCGCCCGCGTCGAGGCAGCGCCGCGCCTCGGCGACGGCGTCGCGGTGCGGGTCGACCCGGCAGTAGGCGACGAGCCGATCGGGTTCGGCGGCGGCGATCGCGAGCAGCTCGTCGTTGGCGGCCGGGTAGCCGTCGGGCTCCTGCATCGGGAAGGTCGCGGCGCGGGCCCCGAGCGGCTCGAGCCCGGCCAGCAGCTCGGCCGCCGTCTGGTGCTGGCGGTCGGGGTCGTTGGCGCCGATGTGGGTGTGGGCGTCGAACAGCGACGGGTCGCCGCCGGGCGCGAGCAGCGCCGCGATCGGCTGCCACCACGGCAGCAGCTCGGCGTCGACCACGTCCAGCTCGGCGTCGACCACGTCCAGCTCGGCGTCGACCTCGTCCACGGCCGCTACCCCCCGACCCCGCGCGCGAGCCGCGCGACGATCTCGGCCAGCAGCTCCGGCGAGGTCCCCGCGTTGAGGCGGACGTAGCCCTCGCCGCCGCGGCCGAACTGGGGCCCGGGGCTGAGCGCCAGCCGGCCACGCTCGAGGATCGCCGCGGCCGGATCGGGGCCGAGCCCGTAGGCGCTGAGGTCGATCCAGGCGAGGTATCCGGCCTGCGGCGGCGTCCAGCGCGCGTCGGGCAGGCGCTCGGCGAGCAGCTCGGCGAGCAGGCGGCGGTTGCCGTCGAGCGTGACCAGCAGCGCGTCGAGCCACTCGTCGCCCTCGGCGTAGGCGGCCTCGGCCGCGATCAGCCCGAGCTGGCCGCAGTGGCGGGCGTGGAAGCTGAGCCGCTCGGCGGCCTCGCGCGCGGGGCCATCGCCGGCGACGATCTGCGCGCAGCCGAGCCCGGCGACGTTGAACGCCTTCGAGGCCGAGACGAGCACGATGCCGCGCGCCGCCGCATCGGCGGAGACGGTCGTGAACGGGATGTGCTCGGCGCCGGGCAGGGTCATCGGCGCATGGATCTCGTCGGCCAGGATCCAGGCGTCGTGGGAGGCGGCGATCGTCGCCAGCCGCTCGAGCTCCTCGCGGCGGACGACGGCGCCGGTCGGGTTGTGCGGGTTGCAGAGCACCAGCGCCCGCGAGCCGGAGGCGAACGCGCGCTCGATCGCGTCGAGGTCGAGCTCGCGGCCGCCGGCGAGCGGCACCTCGACCAGCCGCCGTCCGGCCTCGGGGACGAGGCTGAAGAACGGGTGATAGACCGGCGGCGTGATCACGACCCCGTCGCCGGGCTCCGTGATCACCCGCAGTAGCTCGGTGAGGCCGCCGACGACGTCGCCGCAGGTGATCACCGCGCCGGGATCGATCGCCCAGCCGAAGCGGCGCTGGGCGAATCCGGCCAGCGCCGCGCCGAGCCCGCTCGCCGGCGGGTAGGCGTAGCCGCTGTCGTCGCGGGCGACCGCGGCCGCGATCGCCGCCTTGACCGGCGGCGCCAGCTCGAAGTCGGCCTCGGCGACGAACGCGGGCAGGACGTCGGGCTCATACAGCCTCCACTTGGCGCTGCGGCGCTCACGCAGGCGCGCGAGCGGGACCGCGTCGAGGCCGCCGCTCACGGCGCCGTCACCCCGAACGCCTCGGCCAGCAGCTCGAGCGAGCGCCGGCGGTCATCGAAGCCGTGCAGGTTCGACATCGCGATCAGCTCGTCGGCGCCGCTCGCGGCGAGCAGCTCGTCGAGCCGCTCGCGGACGGTCGCCGGGGAGCCGGTGATCATCCGCGCGCTCGGCGCCGGGGGCGGCCCCTCCTCGGCGAGCGCGTCCTCGACGCTCGGCAGCGGCGTCGGCCGCCCCGCCCGCAGGCGCCGGAACGCGACCCGGGCCGGCGCCGCCAGCTCGTGGGCGCGGACGTCGTCCTCGGCGACGATCACCGCGTGGGCGAGGATCGCCGAGGGCTCGGCGCGCAGCTCCGAGGGCTCGAACCGCTCCCTGTAGAGCCGCAGCGCTTCGACGGCGAGGTCGGGGCTGATGTGGGCGGCAAAGGCGAAGCCGAGCCCGGCGGCGGCGGCGAGCCGGGCCGAGTAGTCGCTCGAGCCGAGCAGGTGGATCGGCGGCAGCGGCGCCTCGAACGGCGCCGCGCGGACGCGCTCGAACGGGTGGTTCTGCGGCCACGGCCGGGTGCCGGCGAAGGCGAGCAGCTCGCCGAGCTGCTCGGGGAGATCGTTGGCGCTCAGCGCCTCGCGGCTGCGCCGCAGCGCCAGCGCCGTCATCTGGTCGGTGCCGGGCGCGCGGCCGATGCCGAGATCGATCCGGTCGGGGAACAGCGCCGCCAGCACCTTGAACTGCTCGGCGACGCGCAGCGGGCTGTGGTTGGGCAGCATCACGCCGCCGGAGCCGACCCTGATCCGCGCGGTGACGGCGGCGATCTGGCCGATCATCAGCTCCGGCGAGGAGCTCGCGACCATCGCGCCGCCGTGGTGCTCGGCGAGCCAGTAGCGGTAGTAGCCGAGCCGGTCGGCGTGGCGCGCGAGCTCGATCGTCTCGCGCAGCGCCTGGCCCTCGGTCGCGCCGGCGGCGACCGGCGAGAGGTCGAGGACGGAGATCGGCGGCATCGCTTCAACCTAAAGCAGCGCCGCTGGCGGGCGGCGCTCTCTGCGATTGTTTCGCGCGCGATGGCGGCGATCGAGCTCAATCAGGTGGTGAAGACGTTCGGCTCGATCCGCGCCGTCGACGGGCTCGACCTCGAGGTTCCGGCGGGCATCTGCCTCGGCCTGCTGGGCCCCAACGGCGCCGGCAAGTCGACGACGATGAAGCTGCTGACGGCGCAGGCGATCGCCGATTCGGGCTCGTTGCGGGTGCTCGGCTACGAGCTGCCGGAGCGATCGAAGGAGGCGCGCTCGGAGATGGGCGTGGTCCCGCAGCTCGACAACCTCGACATCGACGTCACCGTCGAGGACAACCTGCGGATCTTCGCCCGCCTCTACCGCGTCGCCGACATCGGTGCCGCCGTCGACCGCGCGCTCGACCTGGCGCGGCTGCGCGACCGGCGGCGCGACGCCGTCGACGAGCTCTCCGGCGGAATGCGGCGGCGGCTGCTGGTCGCGCGCGGGCTCGTCCACGACCCGAAGCTGTTCCTGCTCGACGAGCCGACGGTCGGCCTCGACCCGCAGATCCGGGCCGAGGTCTGGGACCTGATCGAGAAGCTGCGCTCGGGCGGGACGACGATCCTGATGTCGACCCACTACATCGAGGAGGCCGAGCGGCTCGCCGATGAGGTCGCGCTGATGTCGAGCGGAAGGGTGATCGCCCGCGGCACCCCGGCCGAGCTGATCGCCGCGCACGCCGGCCGCGACACGGCCGAGGTCTACGCGCCGCCCGAGCGCCGGGCCGAGGTCCGCGCCGCGGCCGAGGGCGCCGGGCTCGCGGTCCGCGCCGCCGGTCCGGCGATCGCGATCGTCGGCGCCGAGCGGGCGAGCAACGGGCTCGTCCCCGCCGACGCCGTGATCCGCCCGGCCTCGCTCGAGGACGTGTTCGTGAAGCTGACCGGCGAGGAGCTCGAGTGAGCGGCCCGGCCACCGGCCGCCGCAACCGCATGCGCCGGCTCGAGCCGGCCGCTATCGGCGGCGTGATGAGCCGCGAGGTCGCAAACTTCCGCACCTTCTGGAAGAGCACGGCGTTCTCGAGCACGGTCGAGCCGATCGTCTACCTGCTCGCCTTCGGGCTCGGCCTCGGCGCGACCGTGGTCGCGACCGTCGACGGCCTCGACTACGTCGTCTTCGTCGGTACCGGCATGGTCGCCACCGCGGTGATCTTCTCCTCGGTCTTCCCGGCGATGTTCGGCACCTTCGTCAAGCACCGCTTCCAGAACACCTACGACGCGATCCTCGCGGCGCCGGTCGACACCGAGGAGCTGGTCACCGCCGAGATGCTGTGGATCGGCCTTCGCGCCGCCGTCTTCGGCTGCTTCCCGCTGATTATCACCTTCTTCTTCGGCCTCGAGCCGAGCCCGGGGATGCTGCTGGTGCCGCTGTTCTGCTTCGTCACCTCGCTCGGCTTCGCCGGCTTCGGCATCGCGGTCGCCGGCACCGTTGCCAAGATCGACCAGTTCAACTACGTGACGACGCTCGTCGTCACGCCGCTGTTCCTCGTCGCCGGGACCTTCTTCCCGATCTCCGGGCTGCCGCAGGGCGCGCGGATCCTCGCCCAGGTGAACCCGCTGCACCAGCTCGTCGAACTCGTCCGCCACGCCTGCTTCGGCTTCGAGGCCGGCGACCCGCTGCGACTCGCGTTCCTCGTCGCGGTCGCCCTCGTCGCCTGGGCGATCGCGATCCGCCGCCTCCGCAGACGGCTGATCCACTGAGCGCGCGCCGCGAGTCCACGCACGCTGCGGGCTCCCGCACAGCCGGTCGGCCGGCGTCTCGATCGCCCGAAAGCGCGAGCGGCGGCCGAAGCCGCCGCTCGCGTGGGTGGGATGGGTGGTGGTCCCGGTGCTAGGTCTTCGAGTCGAGGTCGGCCGCCTCGGCGCGCTTCTTCGAGGCCTGCTCCTCCTTCTTCTCGGCCTCCTCCTTCGCCTCGCCCTTGCGCTCTTCGCGGCGCCCTTCCCGCTTCGTTCCGGCGTCGCCGGTCAGATCGCCGACCGCCTGCTTCGCGCGCCCGGTGATCTTGTCCGTGATTCCCATCTCGTTCCTTTCAATCGGTTAGGTGACGGGTGCCCAACGACGGCGCCGGGAAACAACGAATCCGCGGCCGCGGGCGCCCGGCAAGCTCGACTGAGGCGGTCCCGGCGGTGCGGGCCGGAAGCGCGGTAGACCGATGGTCACGCGGTCGATCCACGCACGGCGGTCGACCCACGCGCGGCGACGCGGTCGACCCCCGCCCGGCCGCCGCCGGCGACGCGGTCTTCCCCCGCCCGGCCGCGTGGCCGGCCCGGGGGGACCGGCGGCGCGGCCGGCCCGGGAGACCTCAGCGACCGTCCGCCGGCTCGGCGCGATCTCGGCGCGCTCGACCTCGGGCACCGCACAGGCCATGCGCTCGACCTCCTCGGCGGTGAGACCCGCATAGCCCCGCACGAAGGCGCCGGCCTCAGCGGCGGCGGCCGGCCGCGTGCTCGACGCAGAGGACGCTCTCCGGGGCGACCCGCAGCCGGCCCGCCGGGATCGGCTCGCCGCATTCGTCGCAGATCCCGTAGCTGCCCTCGTCGAGCTTCGCGAGCGCGCGGACGATCCGCGCCTCGATCGCGTCCAGCGAGCCGGCGACACCAACCTCGGTGAGGCGGCCGATCGCCTCGTTGGTGCCGTCGCCGATCCGCTTGCCGAAGCCGATCCCGACGCCGCGCTCGGGCGGGCGCTTGAGCTCCGCCTCGCGACCGCGGAGCTCGCCGAGCCGATCGCGCAGCACCGCCGCGATTGCGGCGAGGTCGAGCTCTCCCTCCTGCGGTCGGCGTGCGGCCATAAGTCATGCTCCCGCACCGCCGATCGCTCGTCCACCCTTTCGGGGATGTTCCGGCCGAGACCGAAGAAGCTCCGCAGCGGCGAGCGCAGGGTGAAGCCGGCGCCGGCGCGGTCCCGCCCCCGCCCGGCCAGCTACTACCTGGCCGCGGGGCTCGACCTGCGGGCCGAAGCCGAGCGGCTGTGCCGGCTCGACGCGCTCGGCGGCGCCGACGGTCCGCTCGTACGCCGGCCGCCCGAGCTCGCGGTGCGCCGCGCCGCGCAGCGGCCGCGCAGCCGGGTGGGGTTCGCGGTCCCCGCGCAGCACCGGCTCTCGGTGACGGTGTATCCCGGGGTTCGCCGCGGCGATCTCGAGGAGACGCTGCTGCATGAGCTCGTCCACCTCGCCATCGGCGCCTCCCCCGGCGGTCGTCGCTGGCACGGCCGCGAGTTCAGCGAGACCCTGCACCGGGCGATGGGCGAGGCCTACGGCATCAACGTCCGCCCCCGCAACACCCGGCACGGCGCCTACGCCGATGCGCTCGAGCGTCTGCACGCCGACGAGCTGGCGGCCACCGGTCAGCTCGAGCTGACCGTGTAGGCGCCCGCGGCACCGCGTGGCCCGGACGCCGCTGCCGCCGCGAAGCGCCGTCCCAGCGCCGCCGCAACGGCCTACTGTCACAGTGCCACACGACGGGCCACCACCGCCCCGCGCCGCACGCAACCACCGCCGCCGCGCCGCACGCAACCACCGCCGCCGCGCCGCACGCAACCGCCACCGCCGCCGAGCCGCACGCAACCGCCACCGCCGCCGAGCGTCGATTTCTACCCCGCATGGCAAGGAGCGCTCGACGTTCGGCGCGACATCGCGCGGATGTGGGGGGCTTCCCTGGCCCGCGCCCCGGGCGCGCTTTGCGGCCGCGGGCTTGTAGGTGGTAATGAGCGATGCACTCGTCGCCGCGCTCGCCGGCACGCAGTTCAACCGGATCTCACGCTCGCAGCTCAACCAGGCGGGGCTCAGCGCCGGCGCGATCGACCACCGCGTGGCGACGGGACGCCTGGTCATCGTCGATCGCGGCGTCTTCGCGCTGTCTCCGGTGCTCGCCCATGACCCGTGGGGCCGTTGGATGGGCGCGACGCTCACACACCCCGGCAACTTCCTCAGCCACCTCTCCGCCGCCGTCGCGAGGGAGCTCCTGCTCTGGGAGGACGACCTCGTCTCGGTCACCCGCCCCGGATGCGGGGGGCCGCAGCGGCACGGCAACGTCCTCGTCTACAGATCCGAGAAGCTCGACGGAGAGGTGACGACGCTACGGGGGATCCCGATCACGACCGTGGCGCGAACGCTGCTCGACGTCGTGCCGATCGTCAGCGACAAGGCCCTGGCGCGGGCGGTCCGCCAGGCCGTCAGGCTGGAGCATCTGACGCTCGTCGGCCTCGGCGACGCGCTGGGGCGCTTCCGCGGCCGGCGCGGGGTGCGGTCCCTGGCGGCGACCGTGGCCCGCTACTCGGGGCTCCCGCTCGAGCGGGCTCGCAGCGGCGCCGAGGTCCGCGCCCTCGAGCTGCTGCGCGACGCCGGCCGGCCGATGCCGCGGCTGAACGTCGATGTTGCCGGCGAGGAAGCCGACCTCAGCTGGCCGGCGTGGCGCCTGATTGTCGAGATCGACGGCGGCCCCTTCCACATGGACGCGGGAGAGGACGCGCGCAAGGAGCGTGCCTGGCGTGACGCGGGGTGGGAGCTGCGCCGCCTTCCATCCGACGACGTCTACGATCGCCCGCACCGCCTGCTCGAGCGCGCCACCCCGCCGAACGTCGATTCTTACCCCGCATAGCATGGAGCGGTCGACGTTCGGCGATGCGGGGGCCGCAAAGCAAGGAGCGGTCGACGTTCGGCGATGCGGGGACCGCAAAGCAAGGAGCGGTCGACGTTCGGCGGCGCGGGGCGCGGGCGAGGGGCGAGACATTGCGCGCGGGCCGCGCGGGGCGTCATGGCCGCCATGCCACGGCCGCGCGCCGTTACGGTGTCGCGATGCCCGCGCCGCTGCTCGTCGTCGATGCGCCGTCGATGCTCTACCGGGCGTTCTTCGCGCTGCCGAAGACGATCAAGGGGTCGATCGACGGCGAGCGGGCCTCGGTCAACGCGCTGCTCGGCACCGCCAACCTGATCCTGCGCGAGGTCGAGGTGCATGGGCCGCGCGCCGTCGTCCTCTGCTTCGGGCCCGATGCCGCGACCTACAGGGTCGAGCTCCTGCCCGCCTACCACGCCGACCGACCGCCGATGCCGGACGAGCTCGGGCCCCAGTTCGCCGCCTGCCGCGACCTGTTCCCGCGCTTCGGCTGGCAGATCGCCGAGAGCGACGACCTCGAGGCCGACGACGTGCTCGGCTCGCTCGCCCGGGTCGAGAGCGAGGCCGGCGGCAGGACGCTGGTGATGAGCGGCGACCGCGACATGTTCCAGACCGCGACCGACGCGGTCACCGTCCTCTACGTCGCAACCGGCAAGCGCGGTGGCCAGCTCGTCGGCCCGGCCGAGGTGCGGAAGCGCTACGGGATCGCGCCCGAGCTCGTGCCCGACTTCATCGCGCTGCGTGGCGACCCCTCCGACGGCATTCCCGGGGGCAAGGGGATCGGCGAGAAGACGGCGGCCGACCTGCTCCGGCGCCACGGCTCGCTCGACGCCGTCCTCGACAACGCGATCCGCGAGGCGACGCCGCGGCTGCGCGGCACGCTGACCGGCCAGCGCGAGGAGCTGCTCGCGTTCCGCGAGATCGCGCGCCTGCGGGACGCGAAGGTGACGCGGCCACCCGATCGCGCCACCGACTTCGCCGCCGCCGCGGCGGCGGCTCGCGACTACGGCATGAACGGGCTCGCCGAGCGGCTCGAGAAGGCGGCGGGCTGATCGGCTCGCGGCGCGGCTTCGGCCGGCGGCGGCCTGGCCCGCGCCGCGGCTTCAGGCGGCGGGCTGATCGGCTCGCGGCGCGGCTTCGGCCGGCGGCGGCCTGGCCCG
>CAZCFA010000023.1:0-15285 GCA_964497825.1 uncultured Conexibacter sp. | reverse complement strand
TCGGCTCGCGGCGCGGCTTCGGCCGGCGGCGGCCTGGCCCGCGCCGCGGCTTCAGCCCGCGGCGGCCGTCCGGCCCGCCGCCAAAGACCGACCCGGATTCAGCCGACCGGGTCGCGGTCGAAGCGGCGCGCCGTGACCACGGTCCAGGGCTCGATCCGGGCGGCGCCGATCAGGCCGGCGGCACCGTAGGGGTCGGCGGCCACGAACGCCTCGACCTCGGCCGGGTCGCCCTCGAAGACGAACAGCGCGCCGCTCGGCGGGTCGCCGGTCGCGCCGCCGAGGACGAGCCCGCGCTCGTCGCTCCAGCGCTTGACGTGGGCCAGGTGCTGCCGGCGGTGCGGCTTGCGGCGCTCGAGGATGTCCTCGACGTACTCGTAGGTGAGAACGGTCAACGCGGCCACCGGCACGGCATCATCGCAGGGGCCGGGGAGAGCCGGGGGCACCGCGACGGCAGAGGGCTTGAGGCAGCAGGCCCCGGGGCTTGGGAGCCAAGGGTTCGGGAGCATCGCGACAGCGCGGGCCGGAAGCTCTGGGACGGCCCGCCCCCAAGGGCCCCGGGCCCGGGGGCCGCGCCGCGGCACCTACACTCGCCCGGTGCAGCCCGCGGCCGAGCGCAAGATGCCGACCTCGATCCAGGAGGCGGTCGGCGGCTGGCTCGGGATCGCCGAGTCGACGCTGCCGTTCATCGTCTTCACCGGCGTCTGGGCCATCTCGGGGCGCGACATCATGCTCGGCGGCATCGTCGCCGTCGCCGTCACCGCGGTCCTCGCGGCGGCCCGCATCTACCGGCGCCAGACGGTGCAGTACGCGCTCTCGGGGGTGCTCGGCGTCGCCTTCGGCGCGTTCGTCGCCAACCGCACCGGCAGAGCCGAGGACTTCTTCCTGCCGGGGATCCTGATCAACGGGGGCTCGGCGGCGGTCTACCTGCTCTCGATCGCCATCCGGCGGCCGCTGATCGGCCTGATCGTCTCGACCCTGACCGGCGGCGGCCGCAGCTGGTACCGGGACCCCGAGGAGCGCCGCCTCTACACGAAGGCGAGCTGGATCTGGGTCGGGCTGTTCTGCTTCCGGCTCTCGATCCAGCTGCCGCTCTACCTCAGCGGCGCCGTCGGCCCGCTCGCGGTCGCCCGGGTGATCACCGGGCTGCCGCTGTTCGCGCTCGGGCTCTGGCTCTCCTACCTGCTGCTGCGGCCGCTGATCGGCCCGCTCGGCGGCGGACCGGCGCGAGCCCGGGCGGAGGCCGAGACCGAGACCTCCTGAGTTGAGCGCCCGCGCCTGGACCCTGTTCGGGATCGTCTCCTTCCTCTGGGGGATCCCGTACCTGTTCATCTCGATCGCCGTCGACGACGGGATCCCGCCCGCGTTCTTGGCCTGGGTCCGCGTGCTCCTCGGGGCGCTGATCCTGCTGCCGATCGCCTGGCGCGCCGGGCTGCTCGGCGGGCTGCGCAACCGCTGGCGCTGGATCGCCGCCTACGCCGTGCTCGAGATCGCGATCCCGTTCCCGATGATCGCCACCGGCGAGCAGCACGTGAGCTCATCGGTGACGGCGATCCTGATCGCCTCGACGCCGCTGCTGGTCGCGCTGCTGGCGCTCCGCTTCGATCACAGCGAGCGGGTCGCGGGCCTGCGGCTCGCCGGCCTCTTCATCGGCCTCGCCGGGGTCATCTTCCTCGTCGGCATCGACATCGCCGGCGACGCCGACGAGCTGCTCGGCGCCGCCGCGATCATGGTCGCCGCGCTCGGCTACGCGGCCGCGCCGATGCTGCTCAACCGCAAGCTCGGCGACCTCGACGCCCGCGCCTCGATGCTCGGCGCGCTGGCGGTCGCGGGGCTGCTGCTGACGCCGCCCGCGCTCGCCGACGTCCCCGCCGGCGACGCGCTGACGGCCGAGGCGGTCGGCTCGCTGATCGTCCTCGGGATCCTCTGCACGGCGGCGGCGCTGGTCGCCTTCGGGATGCTCGTCACCGATGTCGGGGCGGGGCGGGCGCTCGTCTTCACCTACATCAACCCGCTGGTCGCGGTCGCCGCCGGGATCGTCGTGCTCGGCGAGCGACCGGGGCCGGGAGCGATCGTCGGCCTGCTGCTGATCCTCGCCGGCTGCTACCTGGCGACCGGCGGCCGGCTGCGCTCGCGACCTGCCGCGGAGGTCGCGACCGGCGAGATCGAGCTCCGATAGGGCTAGAGTTGGCCGCCGCTTCCGGACCCGAAGGAGAGAGCTTGACCGCCACGACCGCCCCCCGCCCCCGCGCCGCGATCGCCGCTGCGGCGCTGATCGCCGCGCTCGCCCTGCTCGCGCCGGCCGCGGCGAGCGCGGCGAAGTCGCACAAGCCCCCGAAGGGACCGGCCGGAGCGAAGTTCTACAAGCCGCCGAAGCACTACCCGGCCAAGCACGGATCGCTGATCTGGCAGCGCCGCGCGACCGGGATCTCGCGGATCCCGGGTGCCAAGAGCCGCCTCGTCCTCTACTCGACGCGGACGCTGGGCGGCGGCAAGGTCGTCGCCTCGGGCGTCGTCAGCGTCCCCCGCGGCAAGGCGCCGAAGCGCGGCTGGCCGGTGATCTCCTACGCCCACGGCACGACCGGGCTCGCCGACGTCTGCGCTCCGACCCGGATCCCGGCCGGGAGCCCGCAGGAGGGCTACGTGACCTACATGGACCCGATCCTCGACTCCTGGCTCGACGCCGGCTACGCCGTCGTCCGCACCGACTACGCCGGCCTCGGCACCCCCGGCCCGCACGGCTACCTGATCGGCGCCGACGAGGGCCACGCGGTGCTCGACATCGTCAGCGCCGCGCGGGCGCTGAAGGAGCGCGTCGGCAAGCGGTTCCTGATCGCCGGCCACTCGCAGGGCGGCCATGCGGCGCTGTTCGCCGCCGGCGAGGCGAAGCGCTACGGCAAGGGGCTGAGGCTGCGCGGAACGGTCTCCTACGCGCCCGCCTCACACCTCGCCGAGCAGATGGCGCTGCTGCCGGCGCTGACCGCGCCGAGCCCGCTGAGCGCGGAGGCGACGTTCATCGTCTCCGGCGCGGCGAGCGCCGACGATCGGGTCGTGCCCTCGCGGATCCTCTCCGACCCGGTGCTGCAGCTCTACCCGCAGCTCAAGCGGACCTGCCTGGCGCAGCTCTCGGGGCCCGACAGCCTCGGCGGCATCGCGCCGGCGCAGCTGCTGCGGCCGGGCGCCGACGCGACCGCCCTGCGCGAGGTGCTGAAGGCGCAGAACCCGGCGGTCGTCACCAAGCCGCCGATCCTGCTCGCCCAGGGGCTCGCCGATACGACCGTGTTCCCGCAGCTCACCGACATGCTCAACGGCGAGCTCGTCGCCAGCGGCGACTCGGTCGACTACCGGACCTACCCCGGCGTGAACCACAGCGAGATCCCGTTCGCCGCCGCCGACCAGGTGCTGGCGTTCTTCGGGCGGCGGCTGCCCGGGGCGCGGTAGCGGCTTCGCGGGGCGGCGGCTGCCCGGGGCGCGGTAGCGGCTTCGCGGGGAGGCGACGCCGGGGCGCGGTAGGGGCGCCCGGCGGCGCCGTGCTGCTAGGCGCGCGCGACCTTCGCCTCGGCCCGCTCGAGCTCCTCGTAGAGCTCCTCGACGGCGCGCTTGGCGCGATCGTGCCTGGCGCCGGCGCGCTTCGACCGGTCCGGGCTCGACCAGGCGGCGGGGTCGGCGAGCTCGTCCTCGACCGCGCGCAGCTCCGCCTCGGCCCGCTCGATCCGCTGCTCGATCCGGCCGACGTCGCGGATCGCGTTCTTCGACGGCCCCCCGCGGCGCGGCCCGCCGCCGGCCCCCTCCCGGGTCCGGGCCGGAGCGGCGGCGCGCGCCGCCGCCTCGCGCTCGTCGCGGTCGCGCTGGTAGGCGGCCCAGCCGCTCAGGTGGCTCTCGAGCCGCCCGTCCTCACAGACCAGCGTCCGCGTGCCGACCGCCTCGAGCAGGGCGCGGTCGTGGGAGACGAGCAGGACGGCGCCCTCGTACTCGCCGAGCGCGTCCTCGAGCGCCTCGCGGCTCTCGATGTCGAGGTGGTTGGTCGGCTCGTCGAGGATCAGCACGTTGGCGCCGGAGGCGACGAGGATCGCCAGCGACAGCCGCCGCTGCTCGCCGCCGGAGATGTCGGCGAGCCGCTTGTCGACGTCGCTGCCCGAGAACAGGAAGCCGCCGAGCAGGTCCCGGACCCGCTGGCCGGTGAGCCCAGTCTCGCGCTGAGCGGCCTCGAGCACGGTGCCGGTCCCCGCCGCCGTGTCGGCGTGCTGAGAGAGGTAGCCGAGCTTGACGTTGTGGCCGAGCGCGATCTTGCCCGCCGCCGGCGGGCGCTGCCCGGAGATCGTCTCGATCAGCGTCGTCTTGCCGGCGCCGTTGGGGCCGACGAGGACGACGTGCTCGCCGCGCTCGAGCCGCAGCGAGGCGCCCGCGAGCAGCGTCCGCCCCGGAACCTCGATCCGCGCCTCCTCCATCTTCACCACGAACCGGCCCGGCCGCTCGGGCGGCTTGAACGAGAACCGCAACCTGCGGCCGTCTTGCGGGTCACCGACCGCGGCATCGCGCTTGATCCGCTCGATCCGCTTGATCCGCGACTGCGCCTGGCGCGCCTTCGTCGCCTTGTAGCGGAAGCGCTCGACGAAGCGCTCCATCCGCGCGATCTCGACCCGCTGGCGCTCGATCGCCTTGCCGAGCGCGATCTCGCGCGCGGCCCGCTCGGTGCGCCAGGCGTGCCAGGGGCCGGAGAAGAACCGCGCCCGGCCCGCCTCGAGCTCGAGCACCGAGGTCCCGACCGCCTCGAGGAACCAGCGATCGTGGGCGACCAGCACGATCGCCGCGTCGAGCCCGACCAGGTGCTGCTCGAGCCACTCCAGCGCCGGGATGTCGAGGTGGTTGGTCGGCTCGTCGAGCAGCAGCAGGTCGGGGCCGGCGGCGAGCGCGCGGGCGAGCGAGGCGCGGGTCAGCTCGCCGCCGGAGAAGGTCCTGAGCGGGCGCTCGTGCTGCGCGGTCGAGAACCCGAGCCCGGCGAGCACCGCCAGCACCGAGTCGCGCCAGCGGTAGCCGCCGGCGAGCTCGAGCCGCCCCTGCGCCGCGGCGTAGGCGGCGAGCGTCGCCTCGTCGCCGGCGCCGGCCGACATCCGCGCCTCGAGCCGCTCGAGCTCGGCCTCGGTCGCGAGCATCTCGGCCCGCCCCGAGAGCACGTACTCGCCCAGCGTCAGCTCGGCGTCGCGCGGCGGCCGCTGGTCGTGCAGCGCCAGCCGCCGGCCCTTGCCGATCGTCAGCTCGCCGGCGTCGGCGCGCAGCTCGCCGGCGAGGATCCGCAGCAGCGTCGACTTGCCGGCGCCGTTGCGCCCGGCCAGCGTCATCCGGTCGCGCGGCTCGAGCTTGAACGAGACGTCGGCGAACAGCGGCTCGCCACCGACGTGGATCCCGAGGTTCGATGCGATCGCGACCGCCATGACGGCTGCCCAGCGTAGGGAGTGAGGGATCTCCGGCGCCGCTTCAGGAACGCGCCGGCGGTGCCGATACTGGACCCATGCGTCCGGGGAGCACGCAGCAACGAGCGCGCTCGTGGGGGCGGCTGCGACCGCGGCGGCGGCCCGCGGCGACGGGCGCGGCCGGCCACTCGCCCGCGGCGCTCGTCGCCGCCGCCAACGACGCGATCGTCTCCGGCGATCTCGACACCGCGATCCGGACCTGGAACGCCGGCGCCGAGCGGCTGTTCGGCTACACCGCGGCGGAGATGATCGGGCGCTCGTTCCTGCGGCTGGTCCCGGTCGAGGACCTGCCGCGCTCGCGGGAGCTGCGCGCCAACCTCGCCGGGGGCGGAGCACCGGTCCCCGAGATCGACACGACCGCGATCCGCAAGGACGGCCGGCGGATCCCGATCTCGCTCTCGATCTCGCCGCTCGGCGGCGCCGGCGGGCGGCTCACCGGCGCCGTCGTCGTCGCCCGCGACATCAGCCGCCGGCGCGAGGCGGCGGTGCGCCGGCGCGAGGCCGAGCAGCGCTTCGCCGGAGCGTTCGCCAACGCCCCGATCGGGTTCGCGATCGTCGCCCTCGACGGTCGCTTCCTCGCCGCCAACCGCTCGCTCTGCGAGTTCCTCGGCCGCGCCGCCGGGGAGCTGGTCGGCATGAGCTTCCAGGAGCTGACCCACCCCGAGGACCTCGAGACCGACCTCGGCCTCGTCGCCGACCTCGTCGCCGGCAGGATCTCCCGCTACGAGCTCGAGAAGCGCTACCTGCGGCCGGGCGGGACCGCGGTCTGGGGCCGGCTCAGCGTCTCGCTGGTCCGCGGCGAGAACGACGAGCCCGACCACTTCGTCTCCCAGGTGATGGACATCGACGCGAGCAAGCAGCACGAGCTCGACGTGCAGCGGCTGACCGGCCACCTGCGCGGGCTCTCGGTCGCCGGCGGCGGCGCCGGCGACCGCTGCTCGTGCGGCCTCGACTCCGAGCTCGACCGGGCGCTGGAGCGCGCCGGCGGATCGCTCGAGCGCGCCGCCGACCTCGAGCTCTCCGGGGTCGCGGCGCTGGTCGCCGCGCTCGAGGCTCGCGACCACTACACCGCCGAGCACTCCCGGCGGGTGGTCGAGCTGGCGGGCGCGGTCGCGCGCCGGCTCGGGCTCGACGAGGGGAAGGCGGCGACCGTCGAGCGGGTCGCCGTCCTGCACGACGTCGGCAAGGTCGCGGTCCCCGACTCGGTCCTGCAGAAGCGCGGCTCGCTGAGCGCCTCCGAGTGGGAGCTGATGCGCCAGCACCCCGCCGTCGGCGCCCGGATCGTCGCCTCGACCCGCACGCTCGCCCACCTGGCACCGCCGATCCGGGCCGAGCACGAGCACTGGGACGGCGGCGGCTACCCGGATGGGCTGCGGGGCGAGCAGATCCCGATCGAGAGCCGGATCACGCTCGCCTGCGACGCCTACCACGCGATGACCTCCGCCCGTCCCTACCGCGGCCCGATGAGCGACCCCGAGGCGCAGGCGGAGCTGCGCGCCAACGCCGGCACCCAGTTCGATCCCGACGTGGTCGAGGCGCTGCTGGCGGAGTTGACCGAGACCTCTGGGATCCTGTCGGCATGAGCAGGATCAAGCGCGGCTGGGAGCTGACGAAGAAGAGCTGGGGCGTCCTCCGCGGCAACCCGGAGCTGATCCGGTTCCCGCTCTACGGCGGCGTCCTGACGCTGGTGATGGCGATCGTCGTCGTCGGCCCCGGGCTCTACCTGATCGAGGAGGGTGAGCTGGCGCCGGGGGCGCCGCTGATCGTCATCGGGTACTTCCTGCTGGCGATCATCGGCACCTACTTCAGCGTCGGGCTCGCGGCGGCCGCCGACCGCATCTTCCGCGGCGAGCGGGCGAGCGTCGCCGACGGCCTCGCGGTCGCCCGCGCCAACCTCGGCCCGATCTTCGGCTGGGCGCTGCTGTCGGCCAGCGTCGGGCTGCTGTTCAGCCTGCTCGAGGAGCAGGGCATCGTCGGCCAGATCATCGGCCGGGTGCTCAACGTCGCCTGGTCGCTGATCACCTTCCTCGCGGTTCCGGTGATCGCGATCGAGGGCAGCGGCCCGATCACGACGCTGAAGCGCGCCGGCTCGCTGTTCCGGGAGCGCTGGGGCCAGCAGATCACCGGCAACGTCGCGATCGGCGGCCTCGTCGGCCTGCTCGGGATGCTGCCCGCGGTGCTGCTGATCGTCGCCGGCATCGCGATCTGGGCCTCGAGCGGCTTCGCCGGCGCGCTGCTGGTGATCGTCGGCGTGATCCTGTTCGCGGTCGCGGCGCTGATCTCGAGCGCCCTGAACGGAATCTTCGGCGTCGCCCTCTACCGCTATGCCGGCGAGGGCGTGACCGTCGGCCCGTTCAGCGGCGCCGAGCTCGAGTCCGCGGTCAAGGTCAAGGGCGGCGCCCCGGCGCCGACGACGATCTGAGCCGGACGGCGGCTCAGCACCGCGGATCGAGGCCGTCGCGGGTGACTTTTGCCGGTATCCCGGCCTAGATGACCGCGATGCCGCACCGGGAACCCCCGCGGCCGCGATGCCGCACCGGGGTCCTCCGGCCGCGATGCCGCGCGGGCGGCGGCACCCCGCCGGCGACTCAGGCGCTGCGCTCCGCGGCCCAGCGCTCGGCGTTGCGCTCGATGATCTCGGTGATGATCTCCTCGATCCCGTAGCGCGGCTCCCAGTCCGGGTAGTCGGCGCGGAACTCGGCCAGGTCGGAGATCCACCAGCGATGATCGCCGACCCGGTTGCGCTCGCTCAGCGACCAGTCGAGCTCGCGGCCGCTGATCCGCTCGCAGGCGGCGATCGCCTCCAGCATCGAGCAGTTGCTGAAGCGGCCGCCGCCGATGTTGTAGACGGCGGCGCTGCGCGGGTTGCGCTCGAACGCCATGAAGCAGGCGACGAGGTCGGCGCAGTGGATGTTGTCGCGGACCTGCTTGCCGCCGTATCCGAACACCGTGTAGGGGGTGCCGGTGACCGCGCACTTGGCGAGGTAGGCGAGGAAGCCGTGCAGCTGCGCGCCGGCGTGCTGGGGGCCGGTCAGGCAGCCGCCGCGGAAGCAGACGGTCGGCATCCCGAAGTAGCGCCCGTACTCCTGCACCATCAGGTCGGCCGCCGCCTTCGAGACGCCGAACAGCGAGTGGGTCGAGGAGTCGATCGACATCGAGGTGTCGATGCCGTCGTGGTAGCGGTGATCGGCGGGCAGCTCGAGCCGCAGATCGCGCTCCTCGAGCGGCAGCCGGTTCGGGGTGTCGCCGTAGACCTTGTTCGTCGAGCAGAAGATGAACGGGGCGTCGAGCGCGTGGGCGCGCGTCGCCTCGAGCAGGTTCAGGGTGCCGATCGCGTTGACGCCGAAGTCGGTGCGCGGCTCGCGCGCCGCCCAGTCGTGCGAGGGCTGGGCGGCGGTGTGGACGACCAGGCCGACGCCGCCGGGAGCCTCGCGGAAGGCGGCGTCGACGGCGTCGGCGTCGCGGATGTCGAGCTCGAGCGACCGGAACTCGTCGAGCTCGCTCCGCAGCCGCTCGGTCGTTGCCGCGGTCGAGGCCTCGGGGCCGAAGAACCGCGCCCGCATGTCGTTCTCGAGCCCGATCACCTGCCAGCCCGACCGGACCAACGCCCGCACCGACTCCGATCCGATCAGGCCACCCGATCCGCTGACGATCGCGGTCGCCATCACCGCTCGCCCCTCGCCCGGGCGCGCTCGCCGGCCGTCGGTTCGACGCTCATCGAGTAGAAGTCGTAGCGGAGATCGCCGCTCGGCCCGGTGAGCTCGAGCGTCCGTGCCTGCGGCGCCTGCTCGAACCGGCCGGCGCCGACCAGCTCCGGCGGACCGTTCATCAGCAACCCGTCCTCGGCCGTGCCGGGCTCGAGCCGGAAGAACTCGTCGCCGTTGATGGTCGCGTAGCGAAAGCGGGCGCGATACAGGAACGTCCGCACGGACTCGAGCCCGCTCACGCCGGCGCCCTCGATCCGGGCGAAGATCACCTCGCCGGGGCCGGCCTGCGGCACCTCGACCTGCTCCCCGTAGGAGGAATCGATCGACGCGACGAGCTTTGGCTCCCCGCAGCGATCGGGCACCCGTGCGAGCAGCTGCCAGGTCTCGCCCGTCCGCTCGATCCCGAAGTTGCAGAGCGTCGCGAGCGTCTGCCCCGGCGGGTCCCACGCGGCGACGCGCTGGTCGACCGCGCGCCCCGGGTACGTCGCAAAGCCGGCGTTCGCGGCCATTCTCAGGACGTTGTCGGGACCCTCGGGCGAGGCCAGGCGCCGCGCGTTCAGCTCGTCGAGCGCAGCCGTGTACGCCTGATAGCCCTGAAAGACCGGCAGCGGGTCCCAATCGAGGTCGTACGCCCAGGCCACGGCGATCTCCCAGGGATCGATCGCAACGGTCCTGTCGCGGAGCTCCGCCAGCATCGCCGGCTCGACGTTATACGCCGCCTGTAGCAACCGCTTGCTGATGTGAGCTTTCTCGACGCGGTCGCTCGGGTCGAGCAGGTCGCCGATCGAATCGAACGCGTTGCGCACGTTGGCGACCGCGTCGAGACGATCGAAGGTCGCGTCGACCTGCCCGCTCATCTGGGCGGGCATCGACACGCCGACGAGGGCCAGCGCGCCGGCGGCGGCGAGGACCGGGCGGTGCCGCAGCGGCAGCGCGATCCAGACCACCGCCAGCGTGGTCAGCGCGCCGGCGATATGGGGGGCGTCGTAGCGGACGACACCCTCCTTGAACAAGGGGAACGCGGCCGCGGCGGCGACCAGGACGCCGCAGACGCGAGCCCGCCGGCCGCGGTAGTCGCCGAGCGCGGCGCCGCCGATGACGGCCGCCATCGCAGCCAGGAGGGCGAGCAGGCCGGGGGTGTGAAGCCGCGCATCTCCTCCGGTGACCAGCATCGCCTCGCTGTAGCCGGAGATGATCTCGCGGCCGTTGCTGACGTAGGCGGGAAGCGCGCCCAGCGACTGGCCGGTGATCAGCCAGAGCGCCAGCGTCGACGTAGCGAAGATCGAGAGGAACGAGGCGACCTGCCAGCGCCTGGCGCCGGCGCCGATCACGGCGAGCACGAGCATCGCGAGCACCGGCGGACCGACCGAGAGCTTGACCAGGATCTGGACCGCCGCGAACAGTCCGCCGCCGACGATCAGGACCGGCAGCGCCCATCGCGGCCGGTCGCGGCTCAGCGCCGCGAAAGCGATCAGCGCCGCGATCGCGAACGGCGTCTCGACCGCCAGCAGCAGGCTGAGCAGCAGGAACGAGGCCACGGCCGCGACCGGCAGCCCGAACGACCGCCGCACCGCCCAGACGAGGCCGATCGCGAGCACGATGTGAATCAGCGCGAGCCACAGGTAGGCGATCGAGGCGAGGCCGATGAACCAGTCGACCGGACTGATCAGGAAGCCGAGCGGCCCGTACGTCCAGACGACATCGTCACCGAACCCGATCCCGTGCTCGATCGCCATGTAGAGGCCGCCCACCCAGCTCGGATCGAGGCCGGGCGTGGGCGGGCTGAAGCCGATGAACCAGGTCGCGAGCGCGACGGCGATCCCGACCGCGACGGTGCCGCCGCCGCCCGCCGCCAGGGCGCGGGCACGCGCCGCCGGTGCCGTCGCGGCGCTCATGCGGGCGGGCGGGCCCATTCGCCGGGACCCGGCGCCCGGCTACTCGCGGGGGCGGCGGACATAGTCCCCCCGGCTCAGGTGGTGCTCGAGCCAGACGTAGAGCACGATGAACATGTAGCGGCTGCCCATCTCCCGCATCGCCAGCTTCGAGCCGCCCGAGGTCCGGTTGGTCCACGAGATCGGGAGCACCCGGTAGCTGAAGCCGCGCACGATCGCCTTCAGCGGCAGCTCGACGGTGAGGTTGAAGTGGGGCGAGAGCAGCGGGCGGACGGCGTCGATGACCTCGCGGCGGTAGGCCTTGAAGGCGTTGGTCGTGTCGTTGTAGCCGTGCAGGAAGATCGCGCGGATGAACAGGTTCGCGAGCCGGTTGATCGCCAGCTTCAGCCGCGGGTAGTCGTAGATCCGGGCGCCGGGGATGAAGCGCGAGCCGAACGCGCAGTCCCAGCCCTCCTCGAGCACCGCGTGGTAGCGGCAGAGGTCGGCGGGGTCGTCGGAGCTGTCGGCCATGAAGATCGCGACGGCCTCGCCCGTGTACTCGTCGAGCCCGGCCCGAACCGCCATCCCGAAGCCGGGCGGGTTGTGCGACGGGTGGCAGCGGATCCGGCCGTCGGTCGCCGCCATCGCCTCGACGATCTCCCTGGTCCGGTCGTCGCTCGAGTCGTCGACGACGAGGATCTCGTGCTCGATTCCGGCCGCGCCGAGCGCCGCCGTCACGCCGGCTACGGTCGCCTCGATCGAGCCCTCCTCGTTGCGGGCCGGGATCACGACCGAGAGCTTCACGCCGGTTCCATCCCGGGGAGCCCGAGCGCCCGGCTCAGGCGCTCCTGATCGCCGGCGATCCAACGGTGGATGTCGGTGAGGATCCGCTCGGCGTCGCGTCGCGGCCGCCAGTCGGTGCGCTCGAACAGCGCGCCGCAGTCGGAGATGTAGACCGGGACGTCGCCGGGCCGGGTCTCCGCGATCGATCCGATCGGCACCTCGCGACCGGCGATCCGCCGGCAGAGCGCGGTCGCCTCGAGCAGCGACAGGCTGCAGTCGCGGCCGCCGCCGACGTTGAGCGTCGCCCCGTCCCAGGCCGCGGGCTCGCAGGCCTGCTCGTCGATCAGCTCGACGAGGTCGTCGACGTGGAGCAGGTCGCGAACCTGCTTGCCCGCGCCGCCGAAGCCGATGTAGCTCAGCGGCAGCCCGAAATGGTGGCTCAGCATCCAGTGGGTGAACACCCCCTGGTCGACCTTCCCCATCTGCCACGGGCCGGCGATCACCCCGCAGCGGTCGATCACCGCCGGAACCCCGAAGGCGGCGCGGAACTCCTCGATCAGCAGCTCGGCGGCGAGCTTGGTCGCGCCGTAGAGGGTGCGCGCGCCCGCCAGCGGCAGATCCTCCGCGATCCCGGCGGCCGAGACCCCGGGCGCGGTCTGGACATCGTCGAGCTCGAACCGGCTGTCGGTTTCACGCAGCCCGACCCCGGTCAGGGCCTTGAGCGGATAGACGCGGCTGGTCGAGAGGAAGATCAGGGCGGCGTCCGAGCGGCGGGCCAGCTCGAGGCAGTTGTAGGCGCCGGTCAGGTTGGTGTGGACCAGGTAGGAGCTGTCACCGTCGACCCCGCTCATCACCGAGGGCTCCGCCGAGCACTCGATGATCAGCTCCGGCCCCCCGGCCTCGGCGAGGTCATCGGGATCGCGGACGTCGCCGCGGATGAACTCGACCCCGGCGCTCCGCAGCCGCGGCAGGTTGAGCTCCGATCCCTTGCGATGGAGGTTGTCGAGCGCGGTCAGCCGCCAGCGCGGATGGCGCTCGGCGAGCGCGACCGCGAGGTTCGAGCCGACGAAGCCGGCGCCGCCGGTTATCAGGACCTCGCGCGGCGAGGACGCTCTTCGAGGGGAGTTCTCCATGGGTTGCTTCTCGCCGCGTCTGCGATCCGCCGGACCCGGGAGGCTAGCGTCGCGCCGGGCATAGCCCATCACTGAGCTCGGCGCCGCGCCAGCTTGCCAGCGACGCCAGCGCCCGGCGCACGGCGCCGTCGGCGCGCCGCCCCGGCTCGCGGTGCAGCGCCTCGACGCGCAGCACCGGCACGGCGCCGCCGCGGTCGAGCCGCAGGTCGGCGCGGGCGACGATCCGCTCGCGGTGGAGGATCGGCAGCACGTAGTAGCCCCAGCGCCGCTTCGCCGCCGGCACGTAGATCTCGAGCCGGTGGTCGAAGCCGAGCAGCTCCTCGGCCCGGGAGCGGTCGCAGAGCAGGTTGTCGAACGGCGAGAGCGCGACCGTGCGGCGCCCCGGCTCGAGCTCGCCGACCCGCTCCAGGTCGGCGGCGCGGATCCACCATTCGCCGCGCAGTCCGGTGACGCCGACCCGCCGCAGCTCGCCGCCGCGCTCGAGCGCGGCCAGCGCCGCCGCAAGCCCGGGATAGCGGCGGCGGCTGAAGTGGGCGTTGACGTGCGCGCTCCGGGCGACGCCGAGCATCGCCACCGCGCGCAGCGCCGCCGCGCGGACCGCCTCCCCCTCGGTCAACGGTTCGGCATCGGCCGCGGCGAGCGCGCCGTCCGGCAGGCAGCGCTCGAGCAGATCCCAACGGCGGCCACCGCCGTCGCGGTCGGCGACGCCGATCAACCCCTGCATCCAGAGCCGGTCGAGCATCCGTGCGATCGTCTGCCGCGAGGAGACCTCGTCGGTCCAGTGGCCATGCAGCCAGGCCTCGGCCGAGCGGTCCTCGAGATCGCGCGCGCGCAGCGGCCCGTCGGCGCCGAGCGTGGCCACGGTGTGACGGGCGAACTCCTCGTTGACCGCGAGCCAGTCACGGACGACCGACCGCGCCGGGCTCAGCCGCTCGATGTAGCTCCGCATCGCCCAGCGGTGGATCGGCAGGTCGGCGACGTGGCAGAGGCTCGCCTCGTGGCACCAGTACTCGAACAGCCTCCGCTCGCAGTAAGCGGCGTCCGCAAGCGCCCGTTGATGGGAGTCGTGGCTGCCGCCGCGCAGCCGCGCCCGCAGGACCAGCAGCGGCGAGCGGGCGACGACCGCGACCGGGTCGAGCTGCAGGCAGCCGATCTGCGCGACGACCGCGACGATCGCGGCGACGCCGCCGGCCGGCGCCGGCGGCTCCGCCAGGCCCTGCGCGTGCAGCGCCAACCGCCGCGCCTGCTCGTGGCTGATCCGGATCGCCATCGGCCGCGATCGAATCAGACCTACGATGCGGGCATCGCCGCGAGGGAGACCATCCGGGTCGGGCGCCGGGAGATCGCGATCTCCCATCCCGACAGGGCCCTGTTCGCGCGGCCGCGGACGACGAAGCTCGCGCTCGCCCGCCATTACGAGCGCGTCGCCGCGGCGATGCTGCCGCATCTTCGCGGCCGGCCGCTGGCGATGAAGTCCTACCCGCAGGGGATCGACCACGACGGCTTCTTCATGAAGTCGGTGCCCGCGCACTTCCCGGACTGGATCGAGCGGGTCGAGGTCGCCAAGCGAGGCGGCACGATCACGCAGATGACGATCGAGAGCGCCGCCGCGCTCGTCTATCTCGCCGGCCAGAACGTGGTCACGCCCCACATCTGGCTCTCGCGGATCGACCGGCCGCGACAACCGGACCGGCTGGTCATCGACCTCGACCCCTCCCCCGGGGTCGGCTTCGCGGCGATCCGCGCCGCCGCCCGCGAGAGCGGCCGCCGTCTGCGCGACGCCGGGCTGGTGCCGTTCGCGATGGTCACCGGCTCGCGCGGCATCCACGTCGTCTGCCCGCTGCGCCGCGGTCCCGGCTTCGAGCGCGTCCACCGCTGGACCCGAGCCCTGGCCGAGGCGATGGTCGCCGACGATCCGAAGCGGCTGACGCTGGAGTGGAAGCGCGCCGACCGCGGCCGCCGGATCTATCTCGACGTCAACCGGATCGCCTACGCGCAGCACACGGTCGCCCCCTACGGGGTACGCGCGCGCAGGCGGGCGCCGGTCGCGATGCCGATTCGCTGGCCTGAGCTCGACGACCCGCGCCTGCGGCCGGATCGCTGGACCGTCCGCACCGCCGCCGCCCGGCTCGACGCCGAGGGCGACGCGTGGCAGGGGATCGGCCGCCGCGCCCGCTCGCTGCCGGCGAACCCGCCGACCTGACCCGCTTCCCGGCCACTCGCCCGCGGCGTCGTCCACCCTCGCCCTTCGCCCTCCGCCCTTCGCCCTCCGCCCTCCGCCCTTCGCCCTCCGCCCTCTCCCTTCGCCCTCGCCCTTCGCCCT
>CAZCFA010000022.1:15371-39383 GCA_964497825.1 uncultured Conexibacter sp. | reverse complement strand
AGGGGATCGAGCTGAGAAGCTCGCGGCGTCCGGCGACCTCGCCCGAGAGCGGTTGCCGCAGCGTCGCCGCCGAGGGGAACCAGGCCTCGAGCAGCGGCCGCGCCGTCAGCTCCGTCACCCGGCCGCCCTCGCCGTCGAGGCTGCGGCTGCCGACCGCGAGCGGCCGGTGGTAGGTCGCCTTGACGAAGTCGATGCCGCCGTCGGTAAGCAGCGGCCCGAGCAGGCCCGCGAGGAAGTGGGTGCCGAAGTCCTCGAGATCGGCGTCGCAGTAGGCGATCAGGTCGTGGTCGAGGACGGCGAGCGCGCGCCACATCGCGTCGCCCTTGCCGAGCACCGGCCCCGCGTCGGGGAGCAGCTCCGCCTCGTCGCGGAACTCGGCCCCGGCCTCGGTCGCGGCGAGCTCGAGCTCGGGCGCCGCGCCCTTGCCGACGACCAGCACGTGGTCGATCAGGCCGGCTCGGCGCGCGGTCTCGCAGGCGTCGAGCGTGCGCTCGATCGAGCGCGCCGAGCGGCCCGCCAGCACGCAGACGGCGGCGCTGCTCGACGCGCGCAGCTCGGCCAGGGCCGGCAACGAGAAGCGTCGGTGGGTGAATCGCGAGATCAACGCAACCAGCGTAAGGGCTGAAGCCGGCGCGATCGCGCCCCCGGCCGGCGGCCGCGGCCCGCCCGCGCCATGATTGCCGTCGATGGGCGCCGACCGCGAACCGAGCCGACCGGCCCGCTGGCGCACCGCCGGCGGCGATCTCGACCTCGGCGGCGTGCCGCTGATCGCCGCGGTCGTCAACGCCACCCCGGACTCGTTCTCCGACGGCGAGGCGGAGCGCTCCGGCAACGCCGCCGGCCGCGTCGCCGCGAGCCTCGAGGCGGGCGCGGACCTGATCGAGGTCGGCGGCGAGTCGAACGTCTCCAACCGCCCGGCGGTGCCGGCGGCCGAGGAGATCGCGAGGGTCGGGCCGGTCGTCGAGGCGGCCGTCGCCGCCGGCGCGCTGGTCTCGATCGACACCTACAAGCCCGAGGTCGCGACGGCGGCGCTCGAGCGCGGCGCCGCGATCGTCAACGACATCAGCGGGTTCGCCGATCCGGCGATGGCCGAGGTCTGCGCCGGCAGCGGCGCCGGCGTCGTCCTGATGCACACCTCGACGCCGCCGAAGCGGGTGCGGTGGGAGCAGGACGGCTACCCGGACGGGGTCGTCGCCGAGGTCCGGCGCTGGTTCGAGGCGCGGATCGGCCGGCTCGAGCGATCGGGGATCGACCGCGAGGCGATCGTCCTCGACCCCGGCCTCGACTTCGGCAAGACGCCGGCGCAGAGCGTCGAGCTGCTCGCCGGCTTCGCGGCGATCGCCGAGCTCGGCCGGCCGCTGTTCGCGGCGGCGTCGCGCAAGGACTTCGTCGGCGCCCTGACCGGCCGCCCGCCGCGGCAGCGCCTCGCCGGCACCCTGGCCGCGGTCGGCTGGGCCGTCGCCGCCGGCGCCAAGGTGATCCGCGCCCACGACGTCGCCGCGACCCGCGACTACCTGGCGGTCCTCGCGGCGGCCAACGGCTGGGCGCCGGTCGACCCGGGTCTGCGGATCGCCGCGGCGATCCGCCGCGAGCCGGCGGATCCGATCTAGGTTCGGGCTCGCGGCCCCGCCGGCGTCGTCAAGATCTCGAGGGGGCCTGCGCGCACCTACCGTACGACGCCTCGCGACCGGGCCGGAAACGGCACGTCCCCGCCGTCCCCGCCGCCCCGGCCCCAAACGAGCCGCGGATTGCGGCTATGGCAGTGCCGCAATCCGCGGCTCGATGCTACCGCGCCGCAGGTCCCCGCTAACTTCGTCGCCGTGGAAGCCGCGCGCCCCGACAGCGTCGTCACGCCGTGGGGGGCGAGCGTCGTCGACGAGGCCTGGCGGGCGGCGATCGACCGCGGTCGCGGGGATGGGCGGCTGGTCGCCGAGAGCGCCGAGCGCGAGGTCGAGGCGAACGAGGTGCCGCTGCCGGCGCAGCTCGACCGCGGCCTCGTCGCGGCGCTCGGCGAGGTCGGCGTCCGGGGCCTCTACTCGCACCAGCTCGAGGCGCTGCGGGCGAGCGTGACGAGCGACGTCGTCGTCACCTCCGGCACCGCCTCGGGCAAGTCGCTCGCCTTCAACATGCCGGTGCTCGACGCGATCGCCCGCGATCCCGTCGGCGCCCGGGCGCTGTATCTGTACCCGACCAAGGCGCTCGCCCAGGACCAGGCGCGAAAGCTCGCGGAGATCGCGCCCGGCGGCCTCCGGCACGCGATCTACGACGGCGACACCCCGCGCGAGGAGCGGCCCGCGATCCGCCGTCGCTCGAACCTGATCCTGACCAATCCCGACATGGTCCACGTCAGCCTGCTTCCCCACCACAGGCGCTGGGCCGAGCTGATCGCCAAGCTGAGGTTCGTGGTCGTCGACGAGGCGCACGTCTATCGCGGCGTCTTCGGCTCCCACGTCGCCAACGTGCTGCGCCGGCTGCGCCGCGTCGCCGCGATCTACGGGGCCGAGCCCCGGTTCATCCTCACCTCGGCGACGATCGCCAACCCGCTCGAGCTCGCCGAGCGGCTGGTCGGCACCGGGTTCGAGCTGATCGACTCCGACGGCGCCCCGCGGGCGCCGCGCCGGATCGCGATCTGGAACCCGCCGCTGGTCGACCGCGCCGCCGGCACCCGCCGCTCGCTGCTGGCCGAGTCGGCCGACATGCTGGCCGAGCTCGTCGCCACCGGCGCGCGGACGATCTGCTTCGCCGGCAGCCGCCGCGGCGTCGAGCTGATCCAGCGCTTCACCGGCGACGTCCTCGCCGCCCGCGGCCGCGACGAGCTCGGCGAGCGGATCGCCCCCTACCGCGCCGGCTACACGGCGCAGCAGCGGCGCGAGATCGAGGCGCGGCTCGCGCGCGGCGAGCTGCTCGCGGTCGTTGCCACCAACGCGCTCGAGCTCGGCATCGACATCGGCGAGCTCGACGTCGCGATCTGCGCCGGCTTCCCGGGCACCGTCGCCAGCCTGCGGCAGATGTGGGGCCGCGCCGGCCGCCGCCGCGACGGGCTCGCGATCTACGTCGCCGGCGCCGACGGCCTCGACCAGTTCTTCTGCCGCCATCCCGAGGAGTTCCTCGAGCGACCGGTCGAGGCGGCGATCCTCGACCACCGCAACGAGCGGATCCAGTCCGCTCACCTCGTCGCCGCCTCGTCCGAGCGGCCGCTGGGCGCCGACGGCGATGACGAGATCCTCGGACCGGGCTGGCGCGAGCGCGCCGAGGCGCTCACCGGCGCCGGCTACCTGCGCCGCGGGCCGAGCGGCTACGTGCCCCGCAAGCGGGGGCTGCACGCGGGCGGCATCAGCCTGCGCTCGGCCTCCGCCGACGCGGTCACGGTCGTCGACGCCGACTCCGGCGAGCTGCTCGGCACGGTCGAGGCCGAGCGCGCGTTCTCGACCGTCCACCCCGGCGCCGTCTACCTGCACCTCGGCCGCTCCTACGAGGTCGCCGAGCTCGACGTCGAGTCGCGGCGCGCGATCGTCAGGCCGTTCAGCGGCGACTGGTACACGCGGCCCCGCGAGGAGACCGAGATCTACATCGAGCGGATCGAGGCCCGCCGCGCGGGCACGCTCGGCGTCGACCTCCACTTCGGCGCGGTCTCGGTCAGCAAGCAGGTGATCGCCTTCGAGCGCCGGCTGATCGCCGGCGGCGGCGAGGACGGCGGCGACCGCGACGCGGCGATCGACTTCGTCGCCCTCGATCTGCCCGAGCAGAGCTTCCCGACGAAGGCGCTGTGGTACCTGCTCCCGGATCGGCTCGCCGGCCCGCAGGCGCTGCCGGGCGATGTCCAGCTCGGCGCCCTGCACGCCTCCGAGCACACCCAGATCGCGGTGCTGCCGCTGCTGGCGATGTGCGACCGCTGGGACATCGGCGGCCTCTCGACCAACGTCCACCCGCAGACCGGGGCGCCGACGATCTTCATCTACGACGGCCATCCCGGCGGCGTCGGCATCGCGCGCCGCGGCTTCGACGAGTTCGAGCGCCTCCTCGCCGACGCGCTGCGGCTGGTCGCCGAGTGCCCGTGCGCGGAGGGCTGTCCCTCCTGCGTGCAGAGCCCGAAGTGCGGCAACCTCAACGACCACCTGCACAAGGCCGGCGCGATCGAGCTGATGGGAGCGATGCTCGCGCGCTGAGCTATCGTTCCGCGCGAAGGGAAGTAGCTTCCAGCGCACTCGTCGTCAGCACGGCCTCGCCCATCGAGGCCCGGCGATGCAGCCCCGGCGCCCGACCGCCGCGGCCGAGCGAAACCTTCATCTGTTCCCGGATGGAGGTTCCGATGCACGCTGAGGACGCCGACTACTCACGCAACGACGGGGGCCGTTGATGCTCGAGGTCACGACGCTCGGGTGGGGGCTGACGATCGGCGTGATCGCGCTCGCCTTCGCGGTCGACCTGCTCGCGGCGCGCTTCCGCCCGCACGAGGTCGGATTCACCGAGGCGGTGGTCGTCTCGCTGCTCTACACGCTGCTGGCGGTCGCCTACGGGGTGCTGTTCTGGCACTACGCCGGCAGCGACTACGGCACCGAGTTCTTCGCCGGCTACCTGCTCGAGCGCTCGCTCTCGATCGACAACCTGTTCGTGTTCGCGATCATCCTGGCGACGTTCGCGGTCCCGGTCGCGCAGCAGAACTTCGCGCTCACCTTCGGGATCCTCGCGGCGCTGCTGCTCCGGATCTTCTTCATCGTCGCCGGGGTCGCGCTGATCAACGCGTTCACGTTCATGTTCCTGCTGTTCGGGCTGCTCTTGCTCTGGACCGCGATCCAGCTCTACCGGCACCGTGACGAGGATCCCGAGATCGAGGACAACGTCCTCGTCAGGGCCGCTCGCCGCTGGTTCCCGGTCACCGACCGCTACCACGGCGACAGGCTGATCTCGAAGGAGGGGGGCCGCCGCGTGATCACGCCGCTGCTGCTCGTCCTGCTGGCGATCGGCGGCACCGACCTGCTGTTCGCCCTCGACTCGATACCGGCCGTCTTCGGCGTCACCCAGGAGGGCTACATCGTCTTCGTCGCGAACGCCTTCGCGCTGCTCGGGATGCGGCCGCTGTACTTCCTCGTCAAGGGACTGCTCGACCGGCTCGTCTACCTCTCGACCGGCCTCGCCGTGATCCTCGGCTTCATCGCGATCAAGCTGATCCTGCACTGGGCGCACGAGACCTGGGACGGAGTCCCCGAGGTATCGACCGTGGTCAGCCTCGGCGTCATCGTCGTCGTCCTCACGGTCGCGACGCTCGCCAGCGTCGTCAAGGTCCGCCGCGACCCGACCGCGAGGGCCCACACCGGCAGGGTCAGCCTGCGCGACGGGGAGCGGTCCGAGCCCGGGGGCTGAGCGAGGGCGGGCCTGAACGGTAGATCAAGCACGGCTGCGCAACAGTTGCGCGATCGTTAGTATCGGCAGCCATGGCCCGCGCGGCGACAGCCCCATCCCCCGAGGACGTCGCCGAGCTCATCGAGGAGTTCCTGCGGCGGCTCTGCAGCGGCGGCGAGGCGAGCTCGATGACGACCTTCGCCGACGTCGACCTCAGCTTCTCCCAGGTCCGGACGTTGATGGTGCTCGCGGCGGCCGATCGCGCGCTGCCGATCCACCGGATCGCCGAGCAGCTCGGGCTCACCCTCGCCAGCGCCGGTCGCAACGTCGAGCGGCTGCTGCGGGAGGGCTTCGTCCGACGCGAGGAGGACGCCGGCGACCGGCGCGTGAAGCTGGTCCGGCTGACGGCGGCCGGCGGCGATCTCGTCGCCCGGCATTTCGAGTGCCACCGGGCGACGCTCGCCGACCTCACCGAGCGGCTCCCCGCCGCCGACCGGGTCCGGGTCGCCGCGGCGCTGGCGCCGATCCTCGAGAGCGGGCTGCTGGCCCCGGCCGCCGCCGCCGACCCGGCGCGCCGGCGGCGGGCGGCATGAACCGCATCGGCGAGACCGAGCTCGAGGTCTTCCCGCTCTGCCTCGGCGGCAACGTGTTCGGATGGACGCTCGACGAGCCCGGCTCGTTCGCCGTCCTCGATGCCTACGCTGCCGCCGGCGGCAACTTCATCGACACCGCCGACGCCTACTCGATGTGGGTTCCCGGCAACGCCGGCGGCGAGTCGGAGGCGATCATCGGCCGATGGATCGAGAGCCGCGGCAACCGCGATCGCATCGTCGTCGCGACGAAGATCGGCATGGCGCCCGGCCGCGAGGGCCTCTCGGCGGCGAACGTGCGGGCGGCGGCGGAGGACTCGCTGCGGCGGCTGCGAACCGATCACGTCGATCTCCTCTACGCGCAGCACGACGACGAGAGCACGCCCCTGGAGGAGACCCTCGGCGCCTTCGACGCGCTGATCCGCGAGGGCAAGGTTCGCCACATCGGCGCGTCGAACTACGGCGCCGCCAGGCTGGAGCGGGCCCTCGCCCTGTCCGCGGCCGAGGGGGTCGCGCCATACGTGGCGCTGCAGCCGCACTACAACCTGCTCGAGCGCGACCGCTACGAGGGCGAGCTGGCGCGGCTCTGCGCGCGAGCGGGCCTCGCCTGCGTTCCCTACTGGTCGCTCGCCCAGGGCTTTCTCAGCGGCAAGTACCGCGCCGGCGAGCGGGTCGAGAGCGAGCGCGCGCCGATGGCCGCCGGCCTGCTCGACGATCGCGGCGCCGCCGTCCTCGCGGCGCTCGACGCGGTCGCGGCCGAGCACGGGGCGCCCGTCGCCGCGGTTGCGCTCGCCTGGCTCGAGGCCCAGCCGACGGTCGCGGCGCCGATCGCGAGCGCCCGCACCGTCGAGCAGCTCGCCGAGCTGCTGGCGATGACCGAGGTCCGGCTCTCGCCCGAGCAGCTCGCAGCGCTCACCGCGGCGGTCCCGTGATGGGCACGATGCGGGCGTTCGTCAGGCGCGACGGCTCCAGCGGCGACGTCGTCGAGGCCGACGTGCCGGCGCCCGAGCCCGGCCCGGACGAGGTGCTGGTGGCGGTCGCTGCCTTCGGCGTCGGCATCCACGATCGCTACTTCATCCCCGGCGACGCCCGGTTTCCCTACGTGATCGGGACCGAGGCGGCCGGCGTCGTCGCCGCAACGGGGTCCGGCGTGCCGGACGTCGCCCGCGGCGACCGCGTGATGCTGACCAGCGTGCTCAACCCCAAGGGGGGAACCTGGGCGGAGCTCGCGGCGGTCGCGGCGCGATCGCTGGTGCCGCTGCCGGCCGGGCTCGATCTCACCACCGCGGCGGGCATCCCGATTGCCGGCGACGCGGCGATCGAGTGCCTGCACACGCTCGATCTCAGCCCCGGCGACGCGCTGTTCGTGGCGGGCGCCTCGGGCGCGATCGGCACGCTGTTGGTGCAGATGGCGACCGCCCGCGGCGTCCGCGTGGCCGCCTCGGCGTCGGCCCGCAACCAGGACTACCTGCGCGGGCTCGGAGCCGAGCTCGCCGTCGACTACGGCGACCCGGGCTGGCAGCAGCGGGTCCGGGACCAGTGGCCCGGCGGCGTCGATGCGGCGCTGGCGATCCAGCCCGGAACCGGCGTCGCGAGCCAGTTCGTCGTCCGCGAGGGTGGCCGGGTGGTGACCGTCTCCGGCGATCCGTTCGAGCCCGAGCGCGACCTGCGGGTCGAGCAGTTCGCACACCGCGACGACATCCGCGACGAGCTCGCCGAGCTGGCGGCGGCGATCGCCGCCGGCCGGATCCGGCTGGTGCTGGAGCGGGTCTACGCGTTCGCGGATGCAGTCGCCGCGCTCGAGAAGACCGAGACGCGCCACGCCCGCGGCAAGCTCGTGGTCACCGTCGACGCGGCGGCGGACGGCTGAGGCGGGATCGCGGCGGCCGTCCGCGAGCACGGTCCGTCCCGGGGGCACGCCCGCGGACCGCGAGCGCACGCGGCGGCGCGGACGCTGGGCGCGTTTTCCACCCTTGCGGTGGTCAACTCGCCCCGCGTCCGGACGCCGTCACGCCCGCCCCGCGCGTTCGGCCGCACGCGTCCCGTGCGTGGCTTCAGGCCGTCCCGGCCGCCGGCGCCGCGGCGCCGCTGGCGGCGCTCTCGCGCCGGTGCAGCGCCAGCCCCGCGGCGATGCTCCAGAACGGGAACAGCACGAACGTCGCCCACCCGAACGGGGTCAGCGCGATCACGCCCATCACCAGCGCCGCCCAGGAGATCGCCCTCGGGAGCGCGACCGTGCGCAGCCCCCCGAGGCCGGTCGCGATCAGCATCACCGCCATGCCCGCGACGAACGGCATCCAGTCGGCGGCGCCGAGCTGGTTGATCGTGTAGGTCGCCGCGGCCGAGCCCTGGTCGGCGGCGTTGGCCGCCGCCAGGTCGAGCAGGGCGGAGATCAGGAGGCCGACGGCGGTGATCACGGCACCGCCGAAGGCGACCGTCGAGTAGGCCGCCTCGCCCGACTCGCGCGAGCGCAGCGCGGTCCGCAGCCCGGCCCCGAAGAAGACGAGCAGGACCGCCGCGAGGCTGAGCAGGATCGTCGCTGCGATCACCTCGGTCTGGTGGTCGCCCCAGTAGGAGAACGCCTTCTCCAGCGACGCGGTTTCGTCGGGCTCGCCGCTGGTCAGCCCGAATGAGACGGCGATCAGGATCGCCATCAGGATCCCGGCGATCGGCAGGAACCGCTGGAAGCGTTGGGTCTGCATCTCGGTCCTTCCCTTCTGTCGGCGCCGCGCCGTTCGCGGCGACGTGAGCGATGATCGGGCGGCGCCGGTCCCGCCGGCAAGGTCACCGGGGCCGATCCGGGCCGGGAATCTGGCCCGGGACCGCGGTCCCGGCCGGGCCGGGAAATCGCGGCGCCGGGGGTGACATCGGGGCCCGCAGCGGCGACAATGGCCGGGCCATGGCGGCGAGCCGCGGAGGAGCGCTTACCGAGCCGGCCCTCGAGGCGCCCGATCGCGCCGGCCGCCGGCCGGCGATCGGCGCCTGGGCCGCGCTTGGAGCGGTGCTTGGGCTCTGCGCGCTCGCCGCGGCGCTCGCGCTCGCGGCGAGCTCGACGAGCGGCGGCGACTGGGGCTTCAGCCTGCTGGTGCTCCCGATCGCGATCACGAGCGCGGCGCTGGGCCTGCTGGTGCGGCTGCGGCGCCCCGGCAACGTGGTCGGCTGGCTGCTGCTCGCCAACGGCCTGGCCCTGGCCGGCCTGGCGCTGGCCTGGCCCTACGCCTACTACGGTGGAGTCAGCCATCCCGGCAGCCTGCCGGGCGTCGGCTGGGCCGCGTTCTGGAGCGAGGCCGGCTGGCCCGGCCTCTACGTGTTCCTGATGGCGATCGCCTTCGTCTTTCCCGACGGCAGGCTGCCGTCGCCGCGCTGGCGCTGGGTGGCGATCGCGACGGCCGTCTCCTACGTCGGGCTCGAGCTCGGGTTCGCGCTCAGCCCGGATCCCTTCGATCCGCCCTTCGAGCGGATCAGCAAGCCGCTCCCGGCCTACCCGAGCTCGCTGGAGTGGATCTGGATCCCGTTCTACCTCGGCGTGCTCGCCGGCCTGTTCGCCGCGTTCTTCGCCGTTCGCAGCCGGCTCAGGAGCGCCTCCGGGGTCGAGCGGCTGCAGCTGCTGTGGTTCACCTACGCGGCGATGCTGATCCCGCTCGCGCTCGTCGTCAACATCCTCGCCGACCCGCTCTCCGGCGTCCTTGCCGACGTCGTCACCGGGCTTGCGATCTTCGCCATGCTGATCGCGATTCCGGCGGCGGTCGCGGTCGGGATCCTTCGCTACCGCCTGTTCGACATCGAGCTGGCGCTCAACCGGACCCTGGTCTACGGGTCGCTGACGCTGGCGATCGTGATCGGATACGTGGCGATCGTCAGCGCGCTCGGCGCCCTGATCTCCCAGAGCGGGATCGCCGGCGTGCTCGCCGCCGGGCTCGTCGCGGCTGGCGTCCAGCCGCTGCGGATGCGGCTCCAGAGCCGGGCCGACCGCTGGGTCTACGGCGACCGCTCCGACCCCTACGCGGCGCTCACCCGGCTCGGCGATCGACTGCAGGGATCGCTCGCTCCCGAGGCGGTCGCGCAGACGGTCGTCGACTCGGTGTTCGAGGCGCTGCGCCTGCAGTACGCGGCGATCGAGTTCGATCGCGGCGGCCGGGTCGAGGCGGCGGCGGTCCAGGGCGAGGCGCGTGGCGGCGAGTTGCGCCGGCTGCCGCTGATCTACAACGGCGAGGCGATCGCCGACCTCGTCGTCGAGGCGCCGCCGGGGCGGCAGCTCACCGCGCCCGACGAGCGGCTGCTCGCGGACCTCGCCCAGCACGCGGGGCCCGCCGTCCACGCCGTTCGCCTCAACGCCGATCTGCAGCGCTCGCGCGAGCGCCTGATCGCGGCCCGCGAGGAGGAGCGCCGCCGGCTGCGGCGCGACCTCCACGACGGGCTCGGCCCGACCCTGGCGGGCATCGCGCTGCAGCTCGACGCGGCCCGCAACCGCTCCCGCGACCCCGCCGTCGACGAGATCCTCGGCGCCCTGCGGGGCGAGACCGAGGACGCGATCGCCGACGTGCGGCGGGTCGTCGAGGAGCTGCGGCCGCCGGCGCTCGACGAGCTCGGGCTCGCCGGCGCGCTGCGTGAGCGGGCCGGGCGTCTCGCGGGAGCCCACGGCCCCGGCGCCGACGGCGTCGTCATCGACGTCGAGGCTCCGGAGGCGCTGCCGCCGCTGCCGGCCGCGGTCGAGGTGGCCACCTACCGGATCGCGACCGAGGCGCTGACCAACGTCGTCCGCCACGCCGCCGCCCGCCGCTGCATGGTTCGGCTCGGGGTCGGCGCGCAGATCGAGATCGAGGTCGTCGACGACGGCCGCGGGATCGGGGCGGCGCCGCCCGGGGTCGGCCTGAGCTCGATGCGAGAGCGGGCCGCCGAGCTCGGGGGAACCTGCACGGTCGCCGCCGGGCCCGGCGGGGGCACCGTCGTCAGGGCGCTGCTGCCGACCTTCGAGCGATGAGCGACCGGCCGATCAGCCTGCTGATCGCGGACGATCATCCGGCCTTCCGCCGTGGCCTGCGGGCGATGCTCGAGTCCAGGGACGAGCTCGTCGTCAGCGGCGAGGCGGCCGACGGCGACGAGGCCGTTGCCCGCAGCCTCGAGCTCGAGCCGGACGTGGTCCTGATGGACCTGCGGATGCCGGGCCTCAACGGCATCGAGGCGACCCGCAAGATCCTCGCCGCCAAGCCGGCGATCGGAATCCTCGTCCTGACGATGTTCGAGGACGACGACTCGGTCTTCGCGGCGATGCGGGCCGGAGCGCGCGGCTACCTGCTCAAGGGCTCCGAGCAGGACGAGGTGTTGCGGGCGATCGACTCGATCGCCGCCGGCGAGGCGATCTTCGGGGCGCCGATCGCGCGGCGCCTGATCGACTACTTCTCCGCCGCCAACGCCGCCGCCTTCCCCGAGCTCACCGACCGCGAGCGCGAGGTGCTCGAGCTGATCGCCCGGGGCAAGGCCAACCAGGCGATCGCCAACGATCTCGTGGTCAGCCTGAAGACGGTTCGCAACCACGTCTCGAACGTCTTCAACAAGCTCCAGGTGACCGATCGCGCCGGCGCGATCATCAAGGCCCGCGAGGCCGGCATGGGCCGCAGCGGCCCTTGAGCGCGGGGCGGACCCGGGCGCGCTCGGCCCGCGGTTCGCGCCGGCTCGCTCGGCGCTCAGCCGAGCAGTCCGGCGCCGCGCAGGATCGCCACCGAGTCCGAGTAGACGTCCTTGCGGGCGATCCTCGCGCCGGCGATCGTGAACAGGTCGACGCCTCGCCACCGAAGCCGCCGTCCGGTCGGCTCGGCGACCAGCCCGCCACGCCGCAGGGGTCGTGAGTGGGTGGCCGAGGCCGTCCACTCCGACACCGCGAGCCCGGGGCAGGCCCGGAGCCGCCGGCCCGCGAAGGCGAGATCCGGCCAGCCCGCGAAGATGCCGGCGATGTGGTCGCGGACCGCGTCGCCCTCGGCGCGCTCGTTAGCGGTGTGGTTCTCGAACACCATCCCGGGCGCGTGCAGGGCGACGATCGCATCGAGGTCGTGCGCGTTCCAGGCGTCGTTGTAGCGCTCGATCAGCGCCTCGACCGCGGTCGGCGCGACGGCCTCGGTCACGCCCACTCCATCGGCGTGTAGCCGCTGGTTCGCGGCGCCGACGCGATCAGGACCGTGGCCGGCGAGTCGCCGCCGTTGACCACGGTGCGCCGCAGCTCGGGGTCGAGGCGCGCGAACGTGCCGGCGTCGAGCCGATGATGCTCCCCCTCGATGACGAGGGTTGGCGAGCCCTCGAGCGCGACGAAGACCTCCTCCTGGTCGCGCTCGGTCTCATCGTGCTCGGGGATGCCGGCGCCCGGCGCGAGCTCGATCAGGTTCATTCCGAACGAGCCGAGTCCCAGCGAGCGGCGCACGAGCCGCCAGTCGCCGCTGCGCCCGATCTCGTCGGCCGCGAGAACCGCGTACGCGGCCCGCTGCTCTGGCGCCGCGCTCATCGCCGCGCCTCCAGCACCAGGTTGAACGGCGTCTCGGCGGCGCGGCGGAAGCGGGAGAGGCCGGCCTCCTCGGCGACCTCCCGCAGGCGCGCCTCGCCGGCCTGGGCGCCGAGCGCCAGCCCCACCTCCTGATCGCGCGAGTTCGGCGTGCAGATCGTCGTCGAGGCGCCGTAGTAGATCCGGCCCACCGGGTTGAGGTTGTCCTCGACGCGATCGCCGGCGAACGGCTCGACGAGCATCACCGTCCCGTCCTCGTCGAGGCTCTCGCGAGCGTGCCGCAGGGCGCCGACCGGATCGCCGAGGTCGTGCAGGCAGTCGAAGAACGTCACCAGGTCGAACCCGCCTCCCGGATAGTCCGTGGCGGCAGCGACCTCGAACGAGACCCGGTCGCCGACCCCGTTCCGCTCGGCCGCCGCGCGAGCGGCGCGGATCGAGGCCTCGTGGTAGTCGAAGCCGTGGAGCTCGGATTCCGGGTAGGCCCGGGCCATGATCACCGTGGAGGCTCCGTGGCCGCAGCCCACGTCAGCGACCTTGGCGCCCCGGCGCAGCTTCTCCTCGACGCCGTCGAGCGCCGGAATCCAGGACTCCACCAGGTGTCCCCGGTAGCTCGGGCCGAAGAACCGCTCGGTGCCCGCGAACAGATCCTCGTGGTGCTCGTGCCAGCCGAGGCCCTTGCCGGTGCGGAACGCGTCCACGAGCTTGTCGCGGTCCTTGATCACCGACGCGGCCACGTCGAAGCCGCCCGGCATGAACACCGGGCTCTCCGGGTCCGCGAGCGCGCTCGCCTGCTCCGGTGGCAGCGCGTAGCGGCCGCTGGCCGCGTCGTAGCGAACGTAGCCGCCCGCCGCCTGCGCCGCCAGCCACTCGCGCACGTAGCGCTCCGCCGTGCCGGTCCGCTCGCAGAGCTCCGTCGCGGTGATCTCCTCACCGTCGGCCATCGCCCGGTACAGGCCCAGCTCGTCACCGATCTGCACGAGCACCGCGTTGATGGTCGCGCCCAGATCGGTGACGACCTGACCGAGGAACTGCTCGAGCTTGGCCGCGTCGGGCGCCGTCGTGGTCTGGGTTGGCATCGTCCGCCTCCTTCGCTTTGCTTACAGCGTAAGTCTAGCGGCATACGGTGTAAGCTGTCAAGCGTGAGTCGAGGCAGGGGACAGGGCGAGACGGTCCGGCGAGCTCGCGGCGGCCGGCAGCCGCTCAGCCGCCGGCGGATCCTCGAGGCGGCCTTGGCGCTCGTCGATCGCGAGGGCGCCGAGGCGCTCAGCATGCGCCGGCTCGGCCAGGAGCTGGGGGTCGCGGCGATGTCGATCTACAACCACCTGTCCGGCCGTGAGGAGCTGCTCGACGGTCTCAGCGAGGTGATGGTCGAGCGCATCGGAATGCGCTTCGGCGAGGCGCCCGAGGATGCCCTGCGGCGCTTCGCGGACGGGATCCGGGCGGTGGCGCTGGCCCACCCGCAGGCCTTCCAGCTCGTCGGGATGCGCCCCCTGCGAACCCGCGAGGCGTTCGCCTCGGTCGAAGCCGTGCTCGGGGCGCTGCGCTCGATCGGGCTCAGCGACGAGGCGGCGGTGCACGCCTACCGCGCGCTGGCCAGCTATGCGCGCGGCTTCGCCCTGAGCGAGATCGCGGGCTTCACGCTGCAATCGGCCGACGACCGGACCCGGTCCGACGGACAGCCCGCCGCGGAGCCATTCCCCAATATCAGCGAGCTCGAGCCGCTCCTCGACGAGCCCGACCATGAGGCCGCGTTCGCCTTCGGGCTCGAGCTGCTGCTCGCCGGTCTGCGGGCGCAAGCGCCGGCGAGCGGTGTCAGGACCACCGGCGAGCAGCGCCGGTGAGGTGCTCGGAACGCCACGCCCCGACCTATCGCGAGCCATCCCTTCCAGCCGAGCGCGTGCTCCTCGACGCGCTTCGTCTCCGAGGGTGCACCGACTCGTCCCGTCTACCGGCACATTTCGCTTCCGACCGCGGCCGATGACCGCGGAATCGCCGATCAGCCCAGTCGCGACAGGAACGGCCGAGCCCTTGAGGCGCAGCGGATGAGCCGACACCCAGGAGCCGATCCGGGAACCGCGACGAGCGCGTTGCTCGGCCTGGCGGTTGGCGATGCGCTGGGCGCCCCGCTCGAGTTCAGCTCGCGTGAGCAGGCTTCGGCCGCGGCCGAGGGCGGGCTCGAGCTCAGCGGCGGCGGAGTCTGGGAGCCGGGAGAGTGGACCGACGACACGGCGATGGCGCTGTGCCTCGCCGAGTCGATCGGGAATCGGGGCGTGCCGCTCGATCTCGATGATCTGACCCGGCGCTACGTGGCCTGGGCCTCGGGCGGTCCGAAGGACATCGGCTTCACGACGCGAAGCGCCCTGGCCGGCGCCGAGAACGCCCAGCAGGCGAGGGACAACGCGCGAGCTCTGCACGAGCGGAGCGGCAGGACCGCCGGCAACGGCACGGTTATGCGGGCAGCCCCGCTTGCCTTCGCGCCGGCGCCGGCGGAAACGATCCTCGCGGCGGCCAGGGACGACGCTCGACTGACCCACTGGGACGACGTCGCGGGCGATGCGTCGGCGGCCCTGTGCGCGGCGCTCCTCGCCCTCAGGTCCGGTGACGATCCGCTCGCCGGCGCGCTCGCAGAAGCGAAAAACCATCCGTCGCTGTCAGCCGCCCTTCACGAGGTGGCCGAGGGAGAGCTCGAAGCGGTCGGACGCCTCGCCGGCGGCCCCGAAGCCGGGGCCTGCTGGGCGACGCTCGCGGCGGGTCTGGCGGCGCTCAGATTCGACAGCTACCGCGACGGCGTTTCATGGGCGATCTCCCACGGCTTCGACACCGACACCAACGCCGCGGTCGCAGGCGCCTTGCTGGCCTGCCGCGACGGCGCCGCTTCGATCCCCCGGACCTGGCTCGACGGCCTTCGCGGAAGCGACCGGGTGGAGGCGGCCGGCCGGACGCTCGACGACGGCGGCGGCTGAGCACGAAGTCTCGGGGATCCTGGAAGAGAGCTCGCGCCGCCGCTGGGAGCGGAGAACGGGCGAAGTGGTCGCTGGGCCTCCTCCGGCGAACGTGCTGTCCGCCATCGCCCTTCAACCTGAGCTTGATCTCGACTCCCGGCCCCGATCTCGGGGCGGCTCAGGACGGAATCGGGGTGAAGCCACGCGCCGCCGCCGCGGTTCGAAGCGCGTCGTCGAAGCAGGCGAAGGCAAGACACTGGGCATCGGCCTCGCGGGCGCTGGTCGCGCTTGCGAGCTGCACCGCGTCGTAGGCGCGCAGGGCGTCGACCGCCGCGAACTCGGCGGCTTGGTCGAGCACCCGCGGCAAGATCGCAATCGCCGCGAACCTCGGTGCTTCCCGCTCGCTCCCGAAATAGTCGGCCTCGAAGGCCGCGACCAGCGTGCTCGCATCGCCAGCGGCGAGCTCGCCCATACGCACCTTTCGCCAGAGGGCGGCAGGAACTTCCACGCGCGCGATTGCGCTGGCGACGAGTACCTCCAGCCCGCGAACCGTTTCGAAGCCCGGCTCGTCGGCGTAGAGCTTGACCAGCGCCGAGGAGTCTGCGAAGACGCTCAGCGCCGTCCCTTGCGCACGACGTCGGAGAGCGCCGTCCCGGTCCCGGCGCGCCTGGCGGCGCTCGCAACCTTCTCCGGGTCGGGCCGCAGGCGCCGGGGGGCGCCGGCATCGAGCAGTCCGGCGCGGGCGAGGCGCTCGCGCAGCCGTTGAACCTCATCCGAAGCGAGGTCGGGATCGAGGGCCGCCCCGAGCACCGCGGTCGCGTAGGAGTTGATGCTCTCGCCGCGAGCGGCGGCGCGATCGCGCAGAGCAATGGCAAGCTCCTCATCAACCCGCAGGCTGAGCTGCTTCATGCAACCATGCTAGCAAGCATGACAGTTCAGCCGCGGGCCGGGCACCTGACACGGTTGCCGACCGCACCGAGCTGAAGCGAGGGCTGCGGACCGGTGCGGCCATGCCCTGAGATGGCGGAGGCGGTGATCGTCGCCTCGATCCGCGAGTCGGATCAGCTCGAGGTGAGGATCGGGCAGCCTCGCTCGACGGCGTACCGGAGCGAGTTCGCCCTCCTCGCCGACCAGCTCGACTTAGCGCTTCACCGTCTTGTGGTTGCAGCCGACGATCGAGGCGACCGCCCGGTAGCTGCCCGGCTCATAGAGCCTGGTGATGATGATCATTCATCATTCATGGCGAGGGCCAGAATCGAACTGGCGACACCACGATTTTCAGTCGTGTGCTCTACCAACTGAGCTACCTCGCCGCGGCGGGTAAGGCTAGATGGTCGCCGCCAGTTCCGCGCGCGGGGCCGCGAGCGGCGGATCGAGCTGCGGCGCTGACCGGCGGGACCGGCGCCGGCTGAGTTGCCGCCGCGATCTGCCCGATGACGCCCGCCTTCCCCGTGCTCCGCCGATCGTTTCGCATGGCGGGACGCCGATTCCCGGAGGCCCGCCCGCGCCCTATAGTCGGCGGCGCATGGCCGATCGCGTCCTCGTCACCGGCGGCACCGGCTTCCTCGGCAAGCGCTGCGTCGCCGAGCTGCTCGCGCGCGGCTACGACGTCCGCGCCACCGTTCGCGATCTCGCCCGCGAGCCGCAGCTGCGCGCCGACCTCGCCGCCGCGACCGGCGCCGAGCCCGGCGCGCGACTCGAGCTCGCCGCTGCCGACCTCAGCGCCGACGCCGGCTGGCCCGAGGCCGCGGCCGGCTGCCGCTACGTGCTGCACGTCGCCTCGCCGTTCCCGCCCGAGCAGCCGAGCGATCCCGACGAGCTGATCGTGCCCGCCCGCGAGGGCGCCAAGCGGGCGCTCGCCGCGGCGCTCGACGCCGGCGCCGAGCGCGTCGTCCTCACCTCCTCGGTCGCGGCGATCCACGGCGACCGGGCCGACTCGGAGGCGGCGCCGCTCAACGAGGACGACTGGACCGACGGCGATGACGCCTCGCGGCCCGCCTACACGCGCTCGAAGGCGCTGGCCGAGCGCGCCGCCTGGGACCTGGCCGCCGAGCGTGGCGCCAGCGAGCGCCTCGCCACCGTCAACCCCGGCGCGATCATCGGCCCGGTGATCGGCGCCGAGCGCTCCTACTCGCTGCAGTCGATCTCGCGCCTGCTCGAGGGTGACATGCCGGCGATCCCGCGGCTCGGCTTCTCATGGGTGGACGTGCGCGACGTCGCCGACCTCCAGATCCGGGCGATGACCGATCCGGCCGCCGCCGGACGGCGGTTCGTCGCGGTCGACCGCTGGCTGTGGTTCGAGCAGATCGCGGCGATCCTGCGCGAGCGGCTCGGCGAGGACGCGAAGAAGGTTCCGAAGCGCACCGCCCCCGACCTGCTGATCAAGGTGGTCTCGCTGTTCGATAAGAGCGTTCGGCCGATCGTCGGCGACCTCGGCAAGCGCAGCTACGTCTCCAGCGAGCGCGCCCGCACCGAGCTCGGCTGGCGGCCGCGCCCGGTCGAGGACGCGATCACCGACTGCGCCCGCAGCCTGCTCGCGGCTGACGCCGCCTGAGCGCGGGGCCGCCGGGCGGGTCCGGGTCGGCCGTAGCTACCGCTTGTTCCTCGTCCTCGTGAACCCGGCCACATCGCCGCGGATGTAGACCTTGGTCCGCAACCTGCGAGGCGCGCGGCGACCGCGGAACAGGCGTCGCCCGCCCTTGGTCAGCTTCAGCTTCACGGTCCGCGCCTTGCCGAGCGCGACGCGGACGTCATCGCCGCGGGCGAGCACGACCCTGCGGCCGCGGCCGCCCTTGCCCTTCGGCGCCCCCTTCAGCTTCAGCCGCGCCTTGCGGCAGTAGTAGAAGGAGTCGCCGTCGCAGCGGAGCTTGACGCGCAGGCGCCTGCGCTTGACGACCGGCTTGCCAGCGAGCCTGAAGTCGCCGCGGATCGCGACCGCGCCGACCGACTCGTAGCCGGGCGCGAGCTCGATGCCGGGACGCTCCGGCAGCACCTTCGGCGCCGGCGAGCCGACGAGCCCGCCGAGCGAGCCCGGCGCCTCGAGCACCGGCACGCGCAGGTCGACGTCGTCGATCGTCACCGGCCGCTGATCGTTGGACGGCCGCCCGTAGTTGATCAGGAACCCCGGGGTCTTCGTCGCCGCGTCGCGGGGCAGCAGCTCGAGCCGCAGCACGTGGCCCTCCTCGACCTTCCAGCCGTTCGCGAACAGCTGGGTGACCTGCAGCCCCCTGCCCTCGGGCCGCCACAGGCCGCGCTCGACCAGCGTCTTCGTCCCACCGCCGGGAGCGACGTCGACGAGCCGCATCGCGACCTCCGACGTGTCGTCGCCCTCGGGCAGCGTCACCCGGGCGATCAGGGTGGCCGCGCCGATCACCGTGTAGCCGCCCGCCGGCGCCGGCGGCAGCTCGTAGTCGGCGCTGCCGGGCTCGGCGGCGCCGGCCGCGGTCGAGCAGGCGCTGCCGTCGCCGCTCGCGGGGTCGACGATCGCCCCCAGCGGGTTGAAGGCGGCGGCCGCGTCGGGGTCGCCGCCGTCGGGGTCGATCGTCTGCGGGCCGCCGTCGTCGACGAGGCGGATCTCGCCGGGCGCGATCGAGGCCCAGTCCGGCGCCGTGTGCGGCCCGCCGGCGGCGCTGCCGTCCGGGCAGGTCTGCGTGAACGTGGTCACGCCCGCGGCCGGCTCGGGACCGGAGCCCTTCAGGTAATGGGCGACCCACTCGTTCTGTAGGTCGGCCAGGGCGCTCATCGTGTTCGCCTGGTTCTGGCCGCGGGGGTGGCCGAGCGAGCCGAAGAACAGCCCCACCGGGCTGCCCGGGTGCTCGGTACGGGTGCGGTTGTAGAAGCGGGTCGCCTCGTTGACCGGGAAGACGTCGTCGGTGAAGCCGGAGATGATCAGAAGCGGCGCCGGCGCGACGCTGTCGTCGATCCCGTAGGCGGAGTGGTGGGAGGACATCTCGGCGACCATCGCCGCGACCTGAGGGTCGCCGTCGTAGGGCTCGCCGGCGTAGATGCGAGCGGTCCAGGCGTCGACATCGGCATCGGGGTCGCTGCCCACCGGTGCCTTGAAGCCCTGCGATGCGAGGCCCTGCACGTAGGACTCCTTGGCGACGCCGACCCGGCCCCAGTAGGGGGAGTCGGCGATGTAGTCGAGGTCGTTGCCGTTCGGCGCGAGCGCCGCGTTGAGATCGCTCCAGGGGGCGAGCGGGATCGAGACGGCGAGGCTGATCGGCGTGCCGGCCGGGCTCGTCCACGGGGTCAGGCTGCCGTCGCGCTGCATCGTCCGGTTGTGCAGCGCCGCCAGCTCGAGCGACATGCCGGCGCCGTAGGAGTTGCCCAACGAGGCGATCCGGTGCGGATCGATCAGCCCCTGATCGACGAGCTCACCGAGCAGGAGCTGTGAGTCGCGGACCTCATAACGGGGGTCCATCAGGTGCACGTAGCCCTTCGCGCAACCGTTCGGGGCGGCGTCGCGGGACGCCTGGCTGCCGCACGACTCGCCCCAGCCGCGCTGGCTCAGCGAGTAGACCGCGTAGCCCTGATCGAGCCAGCCCTGCATCGTCTTGAACGAGAACTTCGACTGACCCCAGCCATGGAAGACGGCGACCAGGGGGTAGGGGGCGCTGCCCGTGTCCGGCAGCGCGAAGTTGACGTCGAGCGGGACGCCGTCGAAGGTCCTGGTGGTGCTGCGGACGGCGGGATCGCCGGGCCCCTGGGTCGGCAGCGCCGGGGAGACGGTTGCCGTGGTGTCGTCCTCAGCGCGGATCGTCCCGCACCAGGTCTGGCCGCTCGCGCCGGCGACGTTGCCGTCGGCGGTCACCTGGCCGCAGGGCACGTCGCCGCCGAAGACCGAGGCGGGCGGCGCGCCGAGCGCCGATGGTGCCGCGACCAGCGCGGCGAGGACGACGAACAGGGCTGACAGCTTGCGCAAGCTCTTGGCTTCTCCCAGCGGTGCGCCCGGGTGGGCGCTCGAATAGCCGGGAATATAGGCGCAGCGCCCGAGGCTCGCGCCGGTCAGCGGACGCTCACCGCGCCGCCGGCTCCGGCTCGGCCCGCCCGAGCTCGCGTGCGAGCCGGGTGATCATCTCGTCGACGGCGGGATCCTGGGGCTCCCAGTCGGAGACGAGCGCGTTCAGCTGCCGCATCCGCGCATCCAGCAGCCGCTCGCGGACCGCGTGGCCCGCCGCGGTGAGCGGCAGCGGCCCGCCCGCCGCCGGCGCGGGCTCGAGCAGGCCGCGCTCGCGCAGCGCCGCGAGCCCGTCGAGCAGCCGCCGCTGCCCCTCGGCGTCCTGCGCTCCCTGAGCCGCCGCGGGGTCGATCGCATCTCCCTCCGAGCGGGCCAGCAGCCAGGTCTCCGCCGGGCTCAGCTCGACACCGGCATCGCGTGCCGTCGCGGCGAGGAAGTCGCGGACCCGCTCGCGGCCGACGAGGCGGCTGAGCTCGCGGGTGATCTCGCCGAGCGAGCTGACCTCGCGCGGCGCCGCGAACGAGTCGGCGAGGTCGGTGGTCTCGACCGTCGTCCGCAGCGGCCGCTCCTCGAGCACGAGCGCGAGCGCGATCGCGACCGCGACGACCGCGGCGGCGATCAGGAAAACGGTCGAGAACGAGGCGGTGAAGGCGGCGATCAGGCCCTCGCGGACCGGCTCCGGCAGCTGCGCCAGCCCGGCCGGGTCGAACCCGGTGGCGTTGATCTGCTCGCCCGCGGGGCCGACGTGGACGGCGAGCTCGTGCGCCAGCCGGTTGGCGAAGATCGCGCCGAGGATCGCGGTGCCGAGCGAGCCACCGATCGAGCGGAACAGCGTCGCTGAGGAGGTGGCGACGCCGAGCTGCCCGTAGGGGACCGCGTTCTGGATCGCGATCACCAGCACCTGCATGACGCAGCCGAGGCCGATGCCGAGCACGCCCATGAACAGCGCCGCCTCGATCCCGCCGGTGCTCGAGTCGAGCCCGGCGAGCAGCAGCATTCCGGCGGCGGCGATGATCGTGCCGATGATCGGGAACGCCTTGTAGCGGCCGGTCCGGGTGATGATCTGACCGGAGGCGATCGAGGTCGCCAGCAGCCCCGCCATCAGCGGGATCAGCTGCAGTCCCGCCTCGGTCGGGTTGAGGCCGCGGACGACCTGCTGGAACAGCGGCAGGTAGGTGAGCGCGCCGAACAGCGCGAAGCCGACGATCAGGCTGATCGCGCTGGTGATGCGGAAAACCGGGTTGGCGAACAGGCCGAGCGGCAGCACCGGCTCACCGGCGCGGCGCTCGGCGACGATGAACCCGGCCAGCGCCAGCACCGCGACGACGCCGAGCCCGACGATGAACGGCGAGCCCCAGCCGTAGCTGACGCCGCCGAGCGTGGTCAGCAGGACGAGCGCGGAGAGGCAGGTCGCGAGCATCGCCGTGCCGAGGTAGTCGATCTGGTGGCGCTTGCGCTCACCATGGCCCGGAAGCACGGCGGCGAGCACGACCAGCGCGACCGCGCCGAGCGGCAGGTTGACGTAGAAGATCCAGCGCCAGCTCGCGTGGGTGGTGAAGAAGCCGCCGATCAGCGGGCCGGCGATGCTGGCGACGCCGAAGACGGCGCCGAACAGGCCGACGTAGCGGCCGCGCTCCCGGGGCGAGACGACGTCGCCGACCGCGGCCTGGGCGCCGACCATCAGGCCGCCGCCGCCGAGCCCCTGGATCGCGCGGAAGGCGATCAGCTCGGTCATCCCCTGGGCGAGGCCGCACAGCGCCGAGCCGGCGAGGAACACGAGCAGCGCCGCCTGGAGCACGATCTTGCGCCCGTAGAGGTCGCCGAGCTTGCCGTACAGCGGCGTCACGATCGTCACCGCCAGCAGGTAGGAGGTGACGACCCAGGAGAGGTGGTCGAGGCCGCCGAGCTCGCCGACGATCGTCGGCAGCGCGGTCGAGACGATCGTCTGGTCGAGCGCCGCGAGCAGCATCGTCAGCATCAGCGCCGCCATCACCAGGCGGACGCGACGCGGAGTGATCGCGGCGGGCGCCTCGGCCTCGGCTGCGGTTGCGCCCATCGCTTCCACGGGCCAAGGATCGCACCGAGCCGATGCCCCGCGCGCCCCGGCGCCGCGCGACCGGCGCCCGACGTCGCTCACCGAGCCCGGAACCGGTCGGGCGGTGCGGTCGCCGGCCGCGCTCGGCGGCGACGCGGGCGGTCGTTGGCGCGCCCGGCGCCGCCGGCGGGCGGTCGTCGGCGCGCCCCGTCGCCGGCGAAGGGCGGTCGTCAGCGCGCCCGGCGCCGGCGAGCCGCGGATTCCGGCACTCCCGTTGCCGCAATCTGCGACTCGATCCGTTGTGGCCGGGTGGGCCGGGCCGCGAAGCGCCCGATCGGTCGCCGCAAGGCACCGGGCCCGGCCCGGGCGCGGGGCAGGGGGTGGCGGCCCAGCGGGCGCCGCGGCGGCGGGCTCGTCCGCAGCACCATCCCGCGGGCACCCCGCCGGCGCCAGGGCCGCGCCGGATCCGGCGCCGGCACGATCGGCCCCCGGGACACCATCGCCTGCGGCGAGCCATGAAATACCTGCAAATGCGCATCTTTTGCGTGAGGCCGTCCGCTCCGTTCCCTAACTTCGAGTGCGATGGAAGCGCAGCAGGCAGAGCTAGGCGGACTCCGCGAGGCGGGTGCCGGCGGCGCCGTACCGGCACACCGCGAGCTCGCGACGCTCAGCGACGGCGAGCGGATCGAGGGCTGCTACATCGTCCGCGATCGCAGCCGCCGGCCGACCAAGCGCGGCGGCGAGTGGCTGGCGCTGAAGCTCGGCGATCGCAGCGCCACGATCGACGCCAAGTCCTGGGACGACGTCGGGGCGCGGTTCGCGGTCGCCGAGCCCGGCACCGTCGTCCGGGTTCGCGGCCGCTTCGAGTCGAGCCCGCGCTGGGGCGATGCGCTGATCATCGACTCGCTCGCCGCCGCCGACGAGGGCGAGTATGAGCTCGGCGACCTGCTCGCGAGCTCGCCGCTGCCGCTCGAGCGGATGGAGGCCGACCTCGCCGACCTGCTCGCGACGATCCAGAACCACGATCTGCGAACGCTGCTGGCGCGGTTCTTCGATCCGGCGAGCCCGATCTACCCGCGGTTCCGCGACGCGCCGGCCGCCAAGCACTACCACCAGGCCTACCGCCACGGGCTGCTCGAGCACACGCTCTCGGTCGCCCAGGGCGTCAGCGCCGCCGCCTCGTTCTTCGGCGGCATCGATCGCGACGTCGCCGTCAGCGGCGCGCTGCTGCACGACATCGGCAAGCTCGAGGCCTACAACGACGACCCGCTGGCGATCGACCTCACCGACCTCGGCCGGCTGATCGGCGAGATCCCGCTCGGCTACTACCGGATCCGCCGCGAGATCGAGAGCATCGAGGGCTTCGATCCCGACCTCGGCTGGGCGGTGCTGCACATCGTCCTCGCCCACCACGGCCAGCTCGAGCACGGCTCGCCGGTCACCCCCGCGACCCGCGAGGCGACCCTGGTCCACATGATGGACAACCTCGGCGGCAAGCTCGGCAGCTTCGACCGGATCGAGCGCACGCTCGCCGATGGCCAGGCCTGGTCCGGCTTCGATCGCGGCATCGACGGCTCCGCCTTCTTCCGCGAGCGCCAGGCGGCCTGAGCGGCGCGATGCCGGCGTCCTCGTCGGCTCGCGGCCCGAGGCCGCGT
>CAZCFA010000022.1:8172-15271 GCA_964497825.1 uncultured Conexibacter sp. | reverse complement strand
CGGCCTGAGCGGCGCGATGCCGGCGTCCTCGTCGGCTCGCGGCCCGAGGCCGCGTCACCTCCTGCGTCCTTGGCCTCGCGCCGCTCGCGCGCGCCCGGAGGCGGCTCGGGAGACCGGACTTACGCCCGGCGCCCTCGTCGGCCCACATCCCGTTCAGCGCCGTTTGACGACCCTGACCCGGCAGGACTTCTTGCGCTTGTTGCCGAGCTTGTCGACGGCCTTCACCTTGATCTTCCTCGTGCCCTTGCGGCCGGTGCGGATCCTGCGCTTGCCGCTCGGGTTCCGGCGCAGGCCGACGCCGCGGTCCCTGGCCTTGATCCTCGCGAAGGCGCGCTTGCCGCGCTTGACCCGCTTCGGGCAGCGCAGCTTCAGCTTCGGCTTCGTGTGGTCGACCGTGATCCGCTCGGAGGTCTCCGAGAACGGCGTCGTCGCGACGTACTCGGCCCGCACCGCGTCGGCCGGGATCACCGTGTTCGAGCGAACCCTGTAGATCCACCTGCCGTCGCGTTCGCGCTCGAGCGTGAACCGCGGATCGTCGACCGCGCCGGCGCCCCGGACGCCCGACCAGCTGCGGCCGCCGTCGTCGGAGTGCTGCAGCTCGAAGGTCGACTGCGGCGCCTCGGTCCCGCGCCAGGAGAGGCCGAACGAGCCCCGGTTGCGGACCGCGCCGGAGGAGCGCGACGGCGCCGTCGGCCGCAGGGTCGCCACCTGCTTGTGCTGGTCGATCAGCCGCGGCACGTCCTGGTCGAGGATGTAGCCCTGGTCGGCGACCCGCCAGGCTTTGGCGCTGACCCTGTCGATGTAATCGGCCCAGTCGCTGTAGCGGGCCAGCAGCACCGAGTCGGGGAGGTCCTCGCTCGATCCGAGCAGGCCGCAGAACGCCGAGAACAGCCCGCCGCCCGCCGGGTCGGCGGCGTTGATGCCGGTGTTGACGCGAACCGGCTCCGACACCTCCGGCAGCCGGATCCCGCCCTGGGCGATGCCGAGGTCGTCACGGACGAACTGGTCGGCTGGATCGGTGGGCGCGGCCTGGTACTCGCCGCGCGGCGCCACCGGCGGCGGGCCGCCGCCGTTGATCCAGCCGACCAGGTGCTCGTAGGCCGAGTTGACGATGAACGGCCACTGGACCCGCGAAAGCGGGTACTTGAGGCAGCTCGCCGAGAGCGTCAGCCCGAGGTCGCGCTCGATCGGCTTCTGGAAGTTCTCGAACGCCATTCGCGGCAGGTGCGACCCGCCGGCGGCCTCCCACTGGCGGTAGTTGGAGCTGTCGGGCTCGGTCTTCGGCGTCCGGTTCTCGGTCTCGGAGATGACCCTGATCACCGGCGTCGGCGTGTCGTCGCGGACGGGACCGGTCGAGACCGTGATCAGGAACCCGTCGATGATCTCGTGCAGCGGCTGCACCTTGTTGTAGTAGGTGCTCAGCCGGCTGCCCGACTGCGACTCGCCGGAGGCGATCACGGTGTCGGGCTTCGGCAGGTTTCCGAGCGGGTCGACCCCGTTGCCGCCGTCGAGCAGCGCCTTGATCCCGGCCCCGTAGATGTCGTAGGAGAGGGCGTCGGCGGGGATCGTGCAGGCCGGCGGCGGGCAGATCCGCTCGTTGCCGCCGCCGTCGCGCCAGCTCACGTCGAGGTCGCCGTAGCGGGCCGGGTCCCAGGTGCGGAGGAAGTTGACGCCGACCCGCTGGGCGGAGATCGCGACGTAGGCGTAGCCGTTCTTGAGCAGGTACTCGGGGTCGCCGTACCAGTTCGCCTCGAGGTCGAACTGGGCGGTGACGTTCTGCCACTCGACGACCACCGTGCCGTTGAAGTCGGCCGGGTTCGCCGGCCGGCGGACGATCATCCGCGTCTCGTAGGGGTAGCGGCCGTCGTTGCCGGGACCGCCGCTGGTGATCCTGGTGCCGTCGGCGTCGATCGCGCCCGAGGTGTCGTACTGGAAGGCGTCGCCGGAGTAGGTGAACTCCTGCTCGATGTAGCCGTAGTCGGCCAGCGGCTTGTCGGTTGCCGCCCACGGGTGCGAGGTCGCGGTCGTCGCCAGCGGGCCGCTGACGGTCGGCGTCCCGATCTCCCCGATCGCAGCGTTCGCCTGCGGCGTCGCGATCGCGAGCAGGATCGCGACGCCGGCGATCGTCGAAGCGCACCTTCTCAATCTGACCCTCCTGCTCGAGCGGCCGAGGCCCTCGCCGCCGGACCGATCCGGCAGACCTCGTCTTCGGCGCCGCGCCTTTCGCCCGGCAAGTAAACCAGGGCACCGCCGCCGGGGGCGCCGCTCGTCCCGCTCGACGGCCTCAGCCGTACTTCTTCGCGCAGCGCTGCATCTTGGTCGTGTCGGGCTCGACCCGCTGGATGCAGTGGAGCAGCCTCTCGGCCCGCCGCTTCTGCTTCGAGCTCAGCCCGGCGCCGTTGATCTGATCCTCGACGCTGCTGAAGTCGCCGCCCTTGATCTCGTCGACGTCGACGCCGCTGATCCCGGCGTCGTCGAAGGAGGTCGCGATCGAGTCGTTGACCGAATCGAGCGCGTTGTTGGTCGTGTCGAGGACCGGCTTGACGAACAACAGGTAGACGGCGCCGAGGACGGCCAGGGTCGCGACCAGCTTGATCAGCCTCATCGCCACGTTCTCGACGAACACGCGCTGAATCTACTTCGTCGCCCCGTCGCGAGGCACGAGCCGCTCACCGGCGATCGCGGAACCCTCATCGAAGGGCGGAAAGTGCGTAAATCCCCACCTGCGCCCCGCGGCAGGCCCGCCGCCGGCAACTATCCTCACGATCGATGGCGAAGGACACGGAGAAGCTGATCCGGCAGCTCTCCCTGATCTCCTTCTTGATGGCGAACCGCCGACCGGTCTCGGCGCTCGAGATCAAGCAGGAGGTCGAGGGCTACTCGTCGATGAACGAGGATGCGTTCGCGCGCCGCTTCTACGCCGACCGCGCCGAGCTCGAGAGCCTCGGGATCGCGCTCAAGGTCGATCGTCCCAGCGAGGGCTTCCTCGAGTCGGAGCTGTACGCGCTGCCGCCGGAGAACTACTACCTGCCGGCGATCAAGTTCAGCGACGGCGAGCTGGCGGCGCTGCGGACGGCGCTGGCCCTGCTCGACGGCCAGTTCGCCTACGCCGAGCCGCTGCGGCTGGCGCTGCAACAGGTCTCCTGGGGGCGCAAGAGCCCGTTGAGCGGGGCCGAGAGCGCGCCGATCGAGATGGCGATGACGGCCTCGGCCGGAGGCCGCGAGCTCTCGCAGCGGCTGGCGAAGATCGAGACCGCGATCTCGCGCCGCAAGACGATCCAGTTCTCCTACTACACGATGGAGCGCGATGCGACCTCCGACCGCAAGGTCGATCCCTACCACCTCGTCTTCCGCTCGGGCCAGTTCTACCTGATCGGGTACGCGCACGAGCGCGACGCGGTCCGCGTCTTCCGGCTCTCGCGGATCCGCGGCAAGGTCTCCTACGCGAGCAAGGCCGAGCACGACTTCAACCCGCCCGAGAGCTTCGACCGCCACGACTACGGCTCGCGCGCCGACTGGCAGATGGGCGCGGTCGCGGGGACGGCGCGGATCTTCCTCCGCGACCGGATCGACTGGCTGGTCGAGCGCGAGTACGGCGACTACGGCGAGATCGCCCCGGCCCGCAACGGCGACTCGAAGGCGGGCAAGGGCTCGGTGTTCGAGACCGAGTTCGCCTCCTCGCGCCAGCTCGTCGCCTGGCTGCTCGGCTGGCGCCGCCACGCCGAGGTGCTCGACCCGCCCGAGCTCGCGGCCGAGGCCCGCGAGCGGCTCGAGCTGCTGCGCGCGCGCCACTCGAGCGGCTTCGAGACGGCGAAGCCGGTCAGCAATCCCGCCGTCGCCGACGCCGAGCGCCGCAGCCGCTCCAACGGCAAGGCCGAGGCGGTGATCCGGCCCGAGCGCTTCGCGCGCCTGGTCACGCTCGCGGGGATGATGATCGACGCGGCCCGCAACGACCGTCCGCTCGCCACCGCCGACGTCTGCGAGGAGCTCGGGATCAGCGTCACCGAGCTCGCCGGCGACATCGACGTGCTCAACGTCGTCAACTTCGGCGGCGGCACCTACGTGCTCTACGCGGAGATCGCCGGCGACGTGATCGAGGTCGACCCCGAGGCCTACGGCGACAGCTTCGCGAGGCCGGCGCGGCTGCTGCCGCTGGAGGCGAAGGCGCTGGTCGCGGCGATCGACTTCTTCGGCGATCACCTGCCGCAGGAGGGGCTCGACACGGCGCGCGAGAAGATCGTCGCCGCGCTCGGCCACGATCCCTCGAAGGAGGGCCTGCAGATCACGATCGAGCGCGACGAGCCCGAGATCGTCAGCGCCGTCAACGATGCGATCGCCGCCCACCAGGTGCTGCGGATCAAGTACTACAAGGAGAACGAGGACGAGTTCACCACCCGCGAGATCGAGCCCTACCGGCTCGCTCGCGGCCCCGAGGGCTGGTACGTCGGCTGCCGCGATCGCAAGCGCGACGACGTCCGCCACTTCCGCCTCGACCGGACCAAGGAGGCGAAGCCGACCGGCGATAGCTTCGCGCCCGACGCCGACGTCGAGGCCCGGCTCGACGCCCAGCGCTGGCTCAGCGAGGGCGAGGTCGCCGATGCCCGCGTCGCCCGCGTCTGGGTCTCGCCCGAGCGTGCCCGCTGGGTCCGCGAGGAGCGCACCGTGGTCGAGGAGCTCGCCGACGGCGCGCTGGTGATCGAGATGCCGTTCGCCGGCACCTCGTGGCTGGTCCGCGAGGTGCTGAAGGGCGCCGGCGACATGGTCGTGCTCGAGCCCGGCGACGCCCGCGAGGCCGTGCTCGCCGCGGTCAGCGAGTAGCCGGGGCGGGGCGGTGAGCGGCGAGCCCGTCGCCGAGGCGCCCGGGCACCCCGAGGTCGTCCGCATCGTCGCCCCGAACCCGGGCCCGATGACGCTCGACGGGACGAACACCTACGTGGTCGGCAGCGCCCCGGCATGGGTGATCGACCCCGGGCCCGCCGAGGAGGACCACATCGCCGCGGTGCGCGAGCTCGCCGAGGCGCGCGGCGGCATCGGCGGCGTCGTCCTCACCCACTCCCACCTCGACCACAACGCCGGCGTCGAGCTGCTGGGCGCCGGCCTGGCGCTCGGCCACGCCGACGGCTTTGACGACATCGCGGCGATCAGGGGCGAGGGGATCGAACCGCCGCCCGCGCTCGCCAGCCGCGAGGGCGAGCGGGTCGGCCCGTTCATCGCCTACTCGACGCCCGGGCACGCCAGCGACCACGTCGTCTTCGCGCTCGACGAGGGGGAGAGCGGCAACGTCGTCTTCTGCGGCGATCTGGTTCTCGGCGCGGGCTCGACGATCGTTCCGCCCAGCAGCGGCGGCGGCTCGCTCGCCGACTACATGGCGTCGCTCGAGCTGCTCGACTCGCTCGGCGCGACCCTGCTCTGCCCCGGCCACGGCCCCCCGATCACCGACCCGGCGGCGAAGCTCGCCGAGTACGCCGCGCATCGGCGCGAGCGTGAACGGCTTCTCGTCGCGGCGCTCGCCGCCGGCGGGCGCTCGACCGACGAGCTGCTCGACGCCGCCTGGTCCGACGTCCCCGAGCCGCTGCGCCCGGCCGCCGCGCTGGCGCTGCGCGCCCACCTCGAGAAGCTCGAGGCTGAGGGCAGGCTCCCCGCCGGCCTCGAGCCCTGATCCCGAGGCCGGCGGCGATATGCGGCTCGGCCGCGATCGGCCGCCGGTCCGAGCGGGCGCTGGCACCGCTGCCGCGGCCGAACGGCGCCGATCGTGATGCCGTAACCCCGCAGAGTCCGAGGGCGGCCTACCATCGACTGATGGTGTCGGTCGAGTTCCACCTTCGGAGCCTGCCCGGTTCGGAGATCGTCCTGCCCGGCATCGTCGACCTCGCCGAGCGACGGGAAACGATTGCGGCGGCGGCGGTGCAGACGGCAGCGACCCGGCTGCGGAACGCGGGTATCGAGGTGCCTGGGCCGGAACCGGTAGGCGAGCCGGGTCATCGCCTCTACGAGCGGCTCGTAGCCGCGGGCGACCCGGATCCACACTCACGCTACAACGCGATCCTTCGCCGGCTGGTCAGCTTCGCCCAAGCGCTGGAGCGCGAGCGTGCGGAAGCTCGCTGACGCGGCGCGGGTTCGCGCGCTCGCCGAGGCGCTCGGGCGAGTTGCGCCCGCTCGGACCCGCATCTATCTCGTCGGCGGTGCGACCGCGGTTCTGGCGGGCTGGCGACCCTCGACGGTAGACGTCGACCTGCGGATCGAGCCGGAGTCCGATGCCGTGCTGCGGGCGATCCCGGAGCTCAAGGAGCGGCTCGAAACCAACGTCGAGCTCGCTTCGCCCTCGGACTTCCTGCCGGAGCTACCCGGTTGGCGCGAGCGCTCGAGGTTCCTGTTTCGCGCCGGTAGCGTCGACGTCTTTGATTACGACCTCTACGCCCAGGCTCTCGCCAAGATCGAGCGCGGTTTCGAGACCGATCTCGCCGACGTCGGATCGATGCTGTCGTCGGGACTGGTCGAACGTCAGCGCCTGCTGGAGCTGTTCGCGGCGATCCGCGGTGAGCTTTTCCGCTTTCCCGCGATCGACGCCGCCGCGTTCGCCGACAAGCTCCGCCGCGTGACCGGGGAGCCCGGCCCCTAGGATCGATGGCGGTGCCCTCCAAGCGCGACCGGATCAAGCTCACCCCGGACGAGCAGCTCGAGCTGCTCGAAGAGGAGCGGATCGTCGTCGTGACGACGATCGGACCACGCGGCTGGCCGCACTCGATGCCGCTCTGGTACGTCGTCCGTGATCGCGAGATCTGGTCCTGGACGTTCGCGAAGTCGCAGAAGGTGAAGAACCTCGAGCGCGACCCGCGGGCGACGCTGCTGGTCGAGGCCGGCCACGCCTACGGCGAGCTTCGCGGGATCCAGATCGAAGCCGAGACCGAGATCGTCCGCGACCCCGACCGGGTCTTCGAGTTCGCGAAGGAGCTGACCGTCCGCTACGCCGAGGGCATCGAGTCGGTCGAGGGCGACGCCGCCGAGGCGCTGAAGGCGCAGGCGCCGAAGCGGGTCGCGCTCCATTTCAAGCCGCTGCGAACCGCGACCTGGGATCACCGCAAGCTCGGCGGCACCTACT
>CAZCFA010000022.1:0-8072 GCA_964497825.1 uncultured Conexibacter sp. | reverse complement strand
GGGATATCCCCACCCAGGACTCGGGGGCTCCCGGGGCGGCATCGGGGGAAAACCGCATAGGAATGCGGATCTTGCGGCCCTACGGTGGCTCGCATGATTCGTCCAGCAGAGGATCCCAGCCGTCCGTCCACCTCGAGCCGCGGTCTCGCGGGCGTCGTCCGTCGCAGCGCCCGCGCCTCGGCGCGACGACCGAAGACCGCGCTCGCGCTCTGGCTGCTGTTGATCGCCGGCCTGATCGCGGCCGGCTCGATCACCGGCACCCGCGAGATCACCGAGGGCGAGTCGGGCGTCGGCGAGTCCGGCGAGGTCCAGCGGCTGCTCGACTCCGCCGCGCTGACCGACCCGGCGGTCGAGAGCATCCTCGTCAGGTCCGAGGACCCGGCGACCACCGCGGCCGCCGCGCGCGCCCTGGCGCGCCGCGTCACCGATCTCGACGACGTCGCCGCGGTCTCCGCGCCCGGCGATCCCGAGCTGACCGCCGATCGCGGCCGGGCCGAGCTGGTCCAGGTCACCCTCGCCGCCGATCCCGACCGCGCCGCCGATCACGTCGGGGCGCTCGAGCGCCGCGTGCAGGGCTTCGACGAGCATCACCGCGAGGTCTCGCTCGAGCAGGCCGGCGCCGCCTCGCTGGAGAACGCCGGCGACGCGATCGCCGAGCAGGACCTCGCCAAGGCCGAGGCGTTCTCGCTGCCGCTGATCCTCGTCATCCTCCTGTTCGCCTTCGGCGCGATGGTCGCGGCCTCGGTGCCGCTGCTGCTCGGCGTCACCGCCACGGCGGGAGCGCTCGGCGCCGCGGCGCTGCTCTCGCAGCTCGTCCCGGCCGATGAGAGCAGCGCCGCGGTGGTCGTCCTGATCGGCCTCGCCGTCGGCGTCGACTACTCGCTGTTCTACATCCGCCGCGAGCGCGAGGAGCGCCGCGCGGGCCGCGGAACCGAGGCGGCGATCGACGCGACCGCGGTGACCGTCGGCCGCGCCGTCGTCGTCTCCGGCCTGACCGTGATCGCCGCCCTCGCCGGACTGTTGCTCACCGGCCTCGCCGTTTTCGAGTCGATGGCGCTGGCGACGATGGTCGTCGTCCTGCTCGCCGTGATCGGCTCGGTCACGGCGCTGCCGGCGCTGCTCGAGCTGCTCGGCACCAACGTCGACCGCGGCCGGATCCCGTTCGCGCGGCGCTTGCGCGAGCGCCGCGAGCACGCCGGCCGCCGCGGCCTGCTCGAGCGCGCCGTACGGGCGATCGCCGCCCGCCCGCGCTTCTCACTCGCCGCCGCGACGGCGGCGCTGGCGCTCTTGGCGCTGCCGGCGCTCGGCATGCACCTCGGCGACTCCTCGGTCGATGACATGCCTGACGACGTGGCGGCGGTCGAGGCGGTGCACCGGATCGACGCGCTGTTTCCCGGGGCGCCGGCCGCGGTCGACCTCGCCGTCGCCGGCGACGACCTCGGCTCGCCCGCGGGCATGCGAGCGCTGACCGCGACCGGCGATCAGGCGCTGGCGATCACCGGCGGCGCCGGCAAGCCCGAGACCGCGGTCGCCGGCGATGGCACGGCCGCCTCGATCGCGGTGCCGATGCCGGACGTCTCGCGCGAGCGCGCGACGGCGATCGTCGCCGAGCTCCGTCGTGATCTCGGCTCGATCGGCGGCCACGAGGTGATCGTCGGCGGCGATGCGGCCGAGAGCGCCGACTTCACCGGTGCCCTCAACGACGCGATGCCGGTCGTTCTCGCCGGCGTGCTCGGCCTCGCGTTCCTGGTGCTGCTCGCGGCGTTCCGCTCGCCGCAGCTCGCCGCGACCGTGATCGCGCTGAACCTGCTCTCGGTCGGCGCCGCGTTCGGCGTCCTCGTCGCCGTCTTCCAGCACGGCTGGGGCGCCGCGGCGCTCGGCGTGACCGAGACCGGCAACGTCGGCTCGTGGATCCCGCTGTTCTCGTTCGTGATCCTGTTCGGGCTCTCGATGGATTACACGGTGATCGTGCTCGAGCGGATCCGCGAGGGGCGCCGGAACGGGCTCAGCGCCCGCGCGGCGGTCGCCGACGGCGTCGGTGCCACCGCCGGCGCGGTGACGAGCGCCGCGGCGGTGATGGTCGCGGTGTTCTCGCTGTTCGCGCTGCAGCGGCTACCGGAGATGCAGCAGTTCGGGGTCGGCCTCGGCGCTGCGGTGCTGATCGACGCGACGATCGTCCGGATCGTCGCGCTGCCGGCCGCGGTGGCGCTGCTCGGCGAGCGCCGCTGGCGGGTCGCGCCGCCCCACCGGCGGCGCCGCCGCGCCGGCGGCAGCGGTGAGATCATCGTCCCGCAGCCCGAGCCCGCGCTGACCACGATCGATGATCGCTGACAAGGCCATCCACGGCGCCGTCACCCGCGACTGGGGGGCGGCGCCGTCGACGATCGCCTGGATTACCGGCGCGGCCTTCGCGACGGCGCTGGTGGTCTGGCTCGCGACCGGCGCCGGCCACTTCTGGCCGGCCTGGGTCGCCTTCGCCGGGATCGCGCCGCTGAGCCTGATCGAGCTGCTGTCGCGGGTCCCTTCCGGTCGCCGCCGTGGCCAACGATTCCCCGCCGGCCGTGGCGGCGCGGTCCGCCGCCACGGCGGCCCGCGCGGCAAGCTCTACCTGAACGCGGCGATCTGCAGCTGGGTCGCCGGCGTCCTGTTCCTGATCTGGGCGTTCGGAGGCGGCGGCCCCTACTGGCCGGCGATCACGACCGCGATCCTCGCCCTCGTCGTCATGGTCCACGCGATCCTCGTCCGCAACGCTCCCGACGAGCAGCTGCAGGAGCGGGTAACCGAGCTGACCCGGACGCGCCGCGGAGCCCTCGACGTCCAGGCCGAGGAGCTGCGGCGGATCGAGCGCGACCTCCACGACGGCGCCCAGGCGCGGCTGGTCGCGCTCAGCATGCAGCTCGGCCGCGCCGAGGAGCGGCTTGCCGACCGTCCCGGGGACCGCGAGCTCGTCCGTGCGGCCCGCGAGGAGGCGGGCGCCGCGATCGCCGAGCTCCGCGACCTCGCCCGTGGCATCGCGCCGCCGGTGCTCGCCGATCGCGGGCTGCCCGCCGCGATCGAGGCGCTCGCCAGCCGCTCGGCGGTCCCGGTCGAGGTGACCGTCGACGTTCCCGACGGACGACGGCCGGTGCCGGCGATCGAGTCGGTCGCCTACTTCGTCGCCGCCGAGGCGCTGACCAACGTCGCCAAGCACGCCGCCGGCCCCGCCGCGGTCGCGATCACCCGCCGCGCGGAGCTGCTCATCGTGGCGGTCAGCGACCACGGACCCGGCGGCGCCGACCCCGCCGGCAACGGCCTCAGCGGGCTCCGCGGCCGGGTCGAGTCGGTCGACGGGACGCTGCGAATCGAGAGCCCGCCCGAGGCCGGCACGACGATCACCGCGGAGCTCCCGTGCGAGTAGTCGTCGTCGAGGATCAGGCGCTGCTGCGCGAGGGGATCGTCGCGCTGCTGCGCGAGCAGGGGATCGAGGTCGTCGCGACCGCCGCCGAGCCCGACGACTTCCTCGCCAAGGTCAGCGGCCACGAACCCGACCTCGCGATCGTCGACGTGCGGCTGCCGCCGAGCTTCACCGACGAGGGCATCCGCGCCGCCCTCGAGGCCCGCCAACGCCGCCCCGAGCTCGGCGTCCTCGTCCTCTCCCAGTACGTCGAGCCCGCCTACACGACCGAGCTGCTCGAGGCCGGCGAGGGCGGCGTCGGCTACCTGCTCAAGGAGCGGGTCGGCGAGGTCCGCACCTTCATCGAGGCGATCGAGCGGGTCGCCGCCGGCGGCACCGTGCTCGACCGCGAGGTCGTCAGCCGCCTCGTCCGCGCCGGCGAGTCCGCCGGCGGGCGGGCCGACCTCGCCGAGCTCACCCCGCGCGAGCTCGAGGTCCTGCAGCTGATGGCCGAGGGCCGCACGAACGCGGGCATCGCCACGGCCCTCGTCGTCTCGCTCGGCGCCGTCGAGAAGCACGTGACCGCGATCTTCAGCAAGCTCGACCTGCCCGCCGGCGGCAGCGATCACCGCCGCGTGCTGGCGGTGCTGGCCTACCTGCGGGCGGGGGAGGGCTGACGCGACCGGGGTGACAGCGCCGGGCTTGTTGCGGATCGCGGCTGGCCGGGGTGGCATGGCCGGACTGGTGCGGATTACTTCGCCTGGCGCGATGTGATCCGCAGTGGAACGGGCAGCCCGGGGCGGCAAGCGTCCGTAGGACAGCGGAAGCCGCCACGCGCCCGGGGTGGATCAGGGATCGAGCGCGACCGACGCCGCCGCCTCGACATACGTGCAGATCCCGTTCAGCAGCTCCATAGACTCGAGCGTTGGGCAGTCGGCCTCCAGGAGCCGCGGGTTGTGGACCAGGACCGCGAGCGCCTGCGCGCGCGAGATCGCCACGTTCATCCGGTTGCGGTCGAACAGGAAGTCGAGACCGCGTGGTACGTCCTCGCCCGCCGAGCAGGTGAGCGCGTAGAAGACCACCGGGGCTTCCTGGCCCTGGAAGCGATCCACGGTCCCGACCCTGACCCCCTCAGGAACCTCGGCGGCGATCGCATCGACGGCCATGTTGTACGGCGCGACGACCATGATTTCGCCGGGCTCGAGCCGACGCTCGGCGCCGGCGTGGTCGGTGTAGATCCCATCGCGAACGAGCTGGCGGCACGCGGCTCCGATCGTCGCCGCCTCCTCCGGCGAGTACTGGCTGCGGCCCGCATGGTCGACCTCCAGCATCCGGAGCCCAGCACCCGAGAGCGGTCCCATGGAATCCACCCTGCGGTTCGCGCAGTCGTCCTTCGAGGTCAGCTTTCCCTCGTAGCTGCGCTCTGAGATCCAGTTCGTGATCGCGGGATGCATTCGCCACGTCTCCGTCAGGAGCACTCCGCGATCACCGTCGATCGTGTCGCGGTCGTCGAGCAGGTGCTCGAGCGCCGAAGCACCGGAGCCGAACGGGTGGTCCGCCTGAGTCACCTGCGGCAGCTGCTGCGGGTCGCCGAGGAGAACGATCCCCGTGGCGGCGGCGCCTGCCGCTACCGCGTTCGCGAGCGCGTACTGCCCCGCTTCGTCGACGAACAGCAGGTCGACGCTTCCTCTCATCGAAGGGCTCGCGAACAGCCAGGCCGTCCCGGCCACCAACCGGTGCTCGTCGTTCACCCTCGCGCCCGATCGCGACTCGATGAAGCCCTGAGCGCTGTCGTAGCCCGGGCCGCGATAGACGCCCTCGAATGCGAACGGCCAGTCCCGCGCGACATCCTCGACCTCGCGCAGCACGTTCTGGATCGCCGCGTGGCTCTGCGCCGTCACTCCGACGCGGAGTCCGGAAGCCAGCGCGCCGACGATCATGCGAGCCGCGCGGTAGGTCTTGCCGGTGCCGGGGGGACCCTGGATCGGCAGCACGCCGTCGCCGAGGTCGAGGCAAGCGTCGATGAGCCGCTCGACGTCGTCGCAGAGCAGCTCCTGAGGAAGCTTGGGAGGCACCCGATCGAGCATTCGAGTCACCGCCGATTCCCGCGGCGACCCGTCGAGGATGCCGTCCGCCACCTCGACGATCGCATCTCTCAGCGTGTCGGTTCCGAGCGGGCTGGGGCCGACGAGAGCCACCGGCTCCGGCGCGGGATCTCCCTTCCTGCGACTGAGGACGAGCCGCCCGGGCTCTAGCTCGCGAAGCCTTGCGGCGACCTCCGTGATCGGATCCTCGACGGTCCTGTCGACCGGTAGCTTGAACTCCTGCGCCGGGAACGTGTACGTGTATCCCCAGGACCCGCCCAGATCGATCGGCTCGACCGACGGGTCCCTGCTGACCTCGCCGATCGCGTCTCGCTCCCAGATCAGATCGTCGGCGGACATCGAGCGCAGATCGAAGTGCCGCCACCACTCCGGCTTCGATTCGCGGTGGTGATAGAGGACCAGGTGGCCTAGGAGCCTTCGCCGTGACTGCTCGACGGTGTCCCCAGTCGGATCCTCGGGGAGGTCCGCGAGCAGGCGTTCGGCCAGATCCTCGACGGCAGCGAGCCAGGCGGGCGGCGTTCGCTCCTCCTCGGGGGCCGGCCTTGCGAGCTCGGAGAAGTCGACGCCGAGCTCGGCCTCCGCTTCGGGGAGCATCTCCTCCAGCAGCCAGCGGTGGAGCGCCGCTGTCGAGCGGCAGTCGTCCTCGTTGTAGGCGCGGATCGCCTCCAGCATCGGGGGCTCGCTCGTCGCGAGCCAGCGCTCGTACATCAGGATCGAGCCGCCGCCGCCGAGCACCTCCTCCTCCCGCCGCGTGAAGCCGTGGTGGCGCTCGAGCTGCTTCAGCGAGTAGCTCTCCTCTCCGACCTGAACGGCGTGACGGACGATCTCGAAGAGATCGACCAGCACGCCCAGCCGCAGCAGCTCGTCGACCTCGGCCTCGCGCGTCGCGTAGGCGACCGAGAGCGAGCGCAGCTTCGAGCGCTCATGGTGCCCGTAGTGGAAGATGTGCATCCCAGGGTGCACGGCCCGCTGCTCGACTACCCGGTCGACGAATGCCTCCAGCGCCGCCTTCTCCTCGGCCGGGCCATGAGCCCAGCGGTGCTCGTATCCGCCCGCTTCGCTCCACCAGCCCCAGAGGTACTCGATGCCGCCGTCGCCGACGAACGGATCGCCCTCGAGATCGAAGTAGACGTCCCCCGCGTCCCGCGCCGGGAGGGCGGCGTAGCCACGGGCGCGCTCGGGGGTCAGGTGCCGGTGCGTCGGCTCGCCGATCCGTTCGGAGGCGACCTGGAGGGCGGCCTGGTTGCGAAGCAGATCGAGCGCCTCCTCGCCCAACCGCATCGGATCAGCGTCGGGATCGGACTGCGCGAGCTCGGTGCGCGTACCGATGCCGATGTCGATCAGCCGCTCGCGCCGCGTTCGCGTGGCTCGGGCCACCAGGCTGAGGTGATCGTCGGCGCGCACGCGGTCGGCGCACTCCTGCCACATCGCGCAGATCGCGCAGTGGAAGACGGGCTCGGGATAGGTATCCGGCGTCGGCGCGCCGAGCGCCCGCGACAGCCGGAGGGCGACGCGACGCGCGAGCGCCTCGTACCGTCCGAGCTCGATCGTCTCCTCCGAGCCGTCGCCGAGGATCACGTGAGCGTTGCTGGGCTGCAGGCCCTGCGCCTCGCCGAGCAGCCGGCTGTAGAGCGAGAGCTGGTGAACGGTCTCGGGCTTGACGTAGCGGGCGAGCTTGGTGTCGATCACCTCGTAGGAGAAGGCGCCGAGCGCCGAGCGACGATCGACGCGCCGCAGGAAGTCGGCGCGCCCCTGCCACCCCCGGCTGAGGAAGGTCGCCTGATAGATCAGCGCCGCGCCGTCGGCGATCGCGTCGCGCGTTCGCGCAGCGGCGGCTTTGATCTCATCCAGCGATCTCGGAGCTCCCGCGCCGCCGAGATCGACGGCCGGCCCGAGCTCCCGCTCGAGCCGCGCGAGCTGTGCCCGCTCGTGCTCGAGTCCGCGAGCGCGGATCAGATCGGCGTAGCGGTCGGGGACGGGGCGGTGCCGCTCCCGCTCCCCGCGCGAGGTTGCGAGCTTCTGCGCGAACAGATGAGCACACGCAAGCCGGTCGGTGACATCGCTTGCGGCGAGCAGCAACTCTCCCTCTTCAGTCCTGAGCATGCTCTTCCGGTCGCGCCCGGCCCCGGCCTCCTGACCGCGTCAGCGTAAAGCAGGTTCAGCCGAAGGGCGAGTAATCGCCGCCGCCGGCGATCTCGGCGTGGCGTTCGGCGAGCCGTCGCTTCAACTCGAGCGGATCGTCGCCGATCGTAGTCGGCCAGCCGTAGCCCCGCAGCACCGCACGATCGAGGTCGCGATGCAGGTCGCGCAGGTCCGCCCAGGCACCCTCATCGACCTGGTTGTAGAGGTCGGTCAGCCCGATGCCGCGGTCGGCGCAGATCTGTTGCCGCCGCGCGATCAGGCCGGCCGCGAGCGAGCCGATCTCCTCTCGCTGCTTCGGCCGCGGCTGCGGCCAGGGGAACGGCTCGAAGCAGGAGGTTGGCGTGTATCTCAAGTCGACTCGCAGCGTCGATCCCTCCGACATCGCCCAGGCGATATGGTGTCAAGGGCCATCGGTTTCTCCCCACGGGCGGCCATCGAACCTCCCCGTCTGC
>CAZCFA010000021.1:25991-41645 GCA_964497825.1 uncultured Conexibacter sp. | reverse complement strand
GAATCGGTCCTGATGGCGCACGATCGGCACGATCGCTCGCTCTGGTTTCGGCGAGACGCCGAAGAGGACTGGGACTGACCCGCCGCCCGCCGTCGTTCCCACGGGGACGGCGGCGGCGGCGGGTCGAAATCTGGATCGACCAACCGAGACCCGCCACCCGGCTCAAGCCGGGGGGCGGGTCTCTAGATTCAAGCCCCGTGCGTCCGGCCCGCCTGACGATCGTCGTCCTGCTGCTGCTCGGCGCGCTGCCGGCGACCGCGGCAGCCCGCGCTGAGCGTCCGCCGAACGTGATCATCGTCGTCACCGACGACCAGGCGCCGGCCACGTTCTCGCCGCAGGTGATGCCGATCACGACCCGGCTGCTCGCCGACCGCGGGGCGCTGTTCACCGGCGCCACCAACGCGACCCCGCTCTGCTGTCCCTCCCGCGCCTCGTTCCTCAGCGGCCAGTTCGGCCACAACGACGGCGTGCTCTGGAACGTTCCCGGCTACCGGGCGCTGCGCCACAAGCACAACACGTTGCCGGTCTGGATGCGGCGGGCGGGCTACGTCACCGCCCACGTCGGCAAGTACCTGAACGCCTACGTCCACGCCCAGCGCGACCCCGGCGCCGTCGCCCCGGGCTGGACCCAGTGGCACACGTTCGTCGATCCCAACAGCTACTACTCGGCGCCGCTGGCCACCAACGGCCGCTTCGGCGCGACCGGCACCCGCGCCCGCGACTACACGACCGCGGTGATCAACCGCACGGCGGTGCGGATGGTGCGCCGCTACGTGCCGCGGCGGCGGCCGCTGTTCATGGTCGTCGACCAGTTCGCGCCGCACCGGTCGGGCGGGCCGTCGCTGGTCGAGCGCTGCTCGCCGCCGGGACCGGAGCCCGCCTACCGCGACCGCGACGCGTTCGCCGCTGCCGCCCTCCCCCGCCCGCCTTCCTTCGACGAGGCCGACGTCAGCGACAAGCCGTCGTTCATCCGCGCCCGTCCGCAGCTCAACCCGCCGCGGCTCGCCGCGCTCGAGCGCACCTATCGCTGCACGCTGGCCTCGCTGCAGGCCGTCGACCGCGGCGTCGGCAGGCTCTGGCAGGCGCTGCGGAGGGCGGGCGAGCGGCGCAACACGGCGCTGATCTTCACCTCCGACAACGGCCTCTACTTCGGCGAGCACCGGCTCTCGTTCGAGAAGATCGTGCCCTACCGGGAGTCGCTCGACGTGCCGCTGGCGATGCGGCTGCCGGCGCGGGCGCGGCCCCGGCGCGGCATCGTCGTCCCCGAGCTCGTCGCCAACGTCGATCTGACCGCTACCGTGCTCGACCTCGCCGGGGCGCGGCCGTGCCGGGCGCGCGGGCGCTGCCGCACCCTCGACGGCCGCTCGCTGCTCGGCCTCGCGGCGGGGCGCGCCGCCGGCTGGCCCGCCGACCGGGCGATCCCGCTCGAGCTCGACACCGGCGGCCGGCCCGCCGACGCGAACTCGAGCTGCGCCTACCACGGGCTGCGCAGCGGCGATCGGATCTACCTGCGCCACACGGCGGTCGCCGACGGCGCCGGCGAGTGCTCCGGCGCCGACGAGCGCGAGCTCTACGACCTCGCCGCCGACCCCTACCAGCTCGCCAACCTGCTCGGCGATCCGGCCGCGGCGCTCACCGCCGCCGGGCTCGCCCGCCGCGCCGCGAAGCTGCGCCGCTGCGCCGGGATCAGGGGCCGCGACCGGCGCCGCGGCGACAGGCCGTTCTGCGAGTAGGGCGCCCGCCGCGAGGCTCAGCCGACCGCGTCGAGCTCCTCGGCGAGCGCCCAGCCGACCGCGACCCCGACCAGCATCCCGATCCGCGTCTCCTCGGCGAGCAGCGTCGCCAGCGCCGTCGCCCGCTCGTCCGGATCCTCGACCGCCGCCAGGCGCTCGACCGCGGTCCGGTTCGACTGCTCGAACCAGCCGCCGTCGGCGAGCGCCTCGGCGAGGACCCGCTGCAGGGCCGGGGCGGCGGCGGCGACGGCGGCCTCGGCCCGGCGCAGGCGCTCGCCGGAGCGCAGCCGCTCGATCGCGGCGGCGAGCTCGTGCTCGTCGTGGCCGCCCGCAGCCATCAGCGCGAGCGGGCGGCGAGCAGCCCCATCCCGAGGCCGACGATGCCGCCGATCAGGCCCGCGATCGGATCGGCGCTGGCCTCGACCAGCGGCAGCAGCAGCAGCACCGCGGCGACGACGCCGACGCCGATCCCGTCGAGCGGCTCGCTGAGCTGTGCCTTCGCCTCGGCACGCCAGAGCATCAGCCAGGCGCCGAGCAGGCCGAGCGCGACGCCGTTGCCGCCCGCGGCGACGAGCGAGTCGGTCAGGCCCGCCGACTCGGCGGCGCCGGCGGCGAGCATCCCGAGCGTGCCGGTGGCGAGGATCAGCGTCGCCGTCGCCAGCGACCCGAGCCGGCTCTCGATCGAGCTGCCAAAGATCCCGATCGCGATCGCGACGACGATGAAGGCGCCGACGTCGTCGTAGGCGAACGGCGCGGTCACGTAGCGCCAGACCTCGGACCCGACCGGCCCGACGATCGCGCCGATCTCGCGCAGCGACAGCGGCACCGCCTGACTGAGCACGATCAGGACGGCGCCGATCAGGATCGTCGCCGCGGTCGCGATCGGCCGCGCGTTGAGCGCGATCGCTCGCTCGCGCTCGCCGCGGCGGCGCCGGCGGCGCTCGCGGCGGCTCTCGTGGACGCGGATCTCGTCGCCCTCGCGCTCGAGCTTCGGGGCGCGCTTGCGCAGCCGCTGCCCGCAGTAGGGGCACTCGGTCACGTAGGGGCTCACCTCCGAGCCGCAGCTCCTGCAGACGACGCTCAGCTCCGGTGCCGGCACAGCTACGAGGATAGCCCGGCTCCCGAGCGGCACGGGCGGCCGCCGCCGTGGCTAGGGATCGGGGGCGGTCAGCGCGACGACCGCCTCGACGAGGCCGCGCAGGTCGTCGTCGCCGCGTTCGTCAACCCAGTTGATCTGCCGCCGCGACCCGGTTCCGCCGGCGAGGATCTCCCGCACCCGGCCGAGCGGCCCGAGGCAGCCGAGCTCGGCGGCGCTCGGCTCGAGCTCGCCGAGCAGGCGCTCGGCGAGCTCGACGACGGCGACCGGCCGCTCGAGCTCGAAGTCGACGAGCTCGCCCTCGGCGCCGCGCACGCAGGCGCGGACCTTGTTGTCGTCGATCAGCTCCCACGGCACCTCGACCAGCGGCTCACCGGCGTCGAAGCGGGCGGCGAGCCGGTGCGCGAGCGAGACCGTCAGCGCCGCCAGCGCGGCGGTGTCCTCGAGCCGGGTCGCCTGGTCGAAGACCCGGGTCTCGACCGTCCCCAGCAGCGGGTGCGGGCGCACGTCCCACCAGACGTAGGTGTAGTCGTCGATCGCGCCGGAGCGGATCATCTGCGCGATCCGCCGCGAGTAGATCTCCCAGCTCCCGTAGTGGGGCGGGATCCCGGCCCGCGGGAAGGCGCGGAAGACCGGCGTGCGCGAGGAATGCAGGTTCGTACGCCGGCCCTCCCAGTAGGGGGAGTTGGACGACAGCGCCAGGAGCAGCGGCAGGTGGCGGCGGATCCCGTCGGCGACGTAGATCGCGCGCTCGGGATCGTCGATGCCGACGTGGACGTGGGTGCCGAAGATCAGCTCGCGTGAGGCGATGAAGCCGAGATCGTCGATCAGGTCGACGTAGCGGTCGCGGTCGACGATGCTCTGGTCGTCGCAGCGGGCGAACGGGTGGGTGCCGGCGGCCCCGACCAGCATCCCGTGCTTGGCCGCCAGCGCGCAGACGAGCCGCCGCATCTCGGCCAGCTGGCCGGTCGCCTCGGCGACGTCGGCGCAGGGCCGCGTCGCGACCTCGAGCACCGACTGAAACAGCTCCGGCTTGACCTGGTCGGCGTGATCGTCGGGCACCGCGGCGAGGATCGGCTCGATCCCGTCGGTGAGGTCGAGCGTGTCGGGGTCGAGGAGCATCAGCTCCTCCTCGATGCCGACCGTGAACCGGCTGGAGTTGAAGTTGTGGTCGAGCACAGGGTCCCCGGGCGGCGGCCTCGGAGCCGACTCTACCCCGGAGCGGCGACGACCACGCACCTATACTGGCTCCCTCGCCGCGTCCCCCCGTGCCGGGGCGGACCCTCCGGCTCTCCGAACCCGAAACTGAACCTAGGAGGACCCCGTGGAAGTCAAGAGCATCACCGAGCAGAAGTCGCTGCTGGAGGGGCTGCCGGCCGGCAAGCGCGCGCGCCTGCACCGGATGCTGTTCGAGTTCGGCCCCGGCCACGGGACGCTGCTGCTGCTGCCGATCGACCAGGGGATCGAGCACGGCCCGCGCGACTTCTTCCCCAACCCCGCCTCGAAGGACCCCGACTACCAGTTCCGGCTCGCCGCCGAGGCCGGCTACTCGGCGCTCGCCTGCCAGATCGGGATGGCGACCAAGTACTTCCCCGACTACGCCGGAGCGGTGCCGCTGATCCTCAAGGTCAACGGCAAGACCGACATCCCGCCCTCGAACCGGGCGCTGTCGACGGTCAACGCCTCGGTCGAGGACGCGGTCCGGCTCGGCGCCGACGCCGTCGGCTACACGCTGTACGTCGGCTCGCCGCGCCAGGACGAGGACCTGCTGCAGCTGAAGGGCGTGCGCGAGGACTGCGAGCGCTACGGGATGCCGCTGATCGTCTGGTCCTACCCGCGCGGCGAGGCGGTCGACGCGAAGGGCGGGCAGCACTCGTTCTACGCGATCGACTACGCGGCACGGATGGCGATGGAGATGGGCGCCGACATCGTCAAGCTCAACATGCCGAAGATCGACCCGGACAAGGACAAGGACTCCCCCGCTCCCTACAACGAGGGCGGCTTCTCGCAGGAGGACGCGATCGCGCACTGCGTCGAGTCGGCGGGCCGCGCGCTCGTCGTCCTCTCCGGCGGCTCGAAGATCGACGACGACCAGTTGCTGCAACAGACGCGCTACGTGATGGAGGCGGGCGGCTCCGGCGTCATCTACGGTCGCAACGTCTGGCAGCGCGAGTGGAACGAGGCGCTCGAGATCGTCGCCCAGATCAAGGAGATGATCGTCGCCAGCGTCTCGCGCACCCCGTAGCGGGGGTGGGACGTGCCCGGGGGCCGGAGCGTCGGCGCCGGCAGCGTCGCCGCGCTCGTCATCCTCGTGCTCGTGCTGCTGCTCGGCGATCGGTCGGGGAAGTCCGGCGACGGCGCCGCGGGCGACGGCGGCGGCTCGGCCGGGGCCGCGGTCGAACGGGTGGTCGACGGCGACACGATCGAGGTCGAGCTCGACGGAGCCGTCGAGGACGTCCGCTACATCGGCATCGACACCCCGGAGACGGTCAAGCCGGGCACGCCGGTGCAGTGCTACGGGCCCGAGGCCTCCGAGCGCAACCACGAGCTCGTCGACGGCCGGCGGGTGCGGCTCGTCTTCGACCGCGAGCGCCGCGACGTCTACGGGCGGCTGCTCGCCTACGTCTACGTCGGCGACCAGTTCGTCAACGGCGAGCTCGTCGCCGGCGGCTACGCGCGCACGCTCGAGATCGCGCCGAACACCGCCCACGCCGGCCAGCTCGAGCGCCTGCAGGAGCGGGCGAGCGCGGCCGGCCGCGGGCTCTGGGGGGCCTGCTGAGCGCACCGCGGCGCCGGCTCGACCCGGCCCTGGATCGGCCTCGCGCGGGCACCGACCACGCGATCCGGATGCCGGCTCCGCCACGTGCAGCTGTCCGCCGTCGGCACCGTGAGTCCGCCGCTGACACCGCGACGCGCGGGCGAGCCGGCCGCGACCGGGCCTCGCCGAAGTGCCGCGCCAATTGTTGGCATTCCGTAACAATCGGGCCTGCTCCGGGTAAGATCAGCTCGGATGGCAGCCGAACCCGCACCCGCGGCCCGGATGGACCGCAGCATCGACGACTTCGAGGAGGCGTTCGCCCGCGAGTCCCGGGTCGAGGCACAGCGCCGCCGCGATCTGCGCGTCCGCGCCGCCAACCGCTCGCGCGCCCGCAACATCGTCAAGGGCGAGCAGCGGGGACGGGTCCGCTTCGGCGTCCTCTTCATCGCCCTGACCGCGACCGTGGTCACCGTGGTCATCGTGATGTTCGAGACGCTCGCCTGGCTCGTCGGCGGCTGAGCGCGCCTGCGGCCTCGGCGCGGGCCGTCGTCCGCGCCCGGCTCACGCGCCTCCGGACGCCTCGCCTCCTGCGTCCTCGGGCCGCCCGGCCACGGGCGCGCGACGACGGCGGGCGCGGTTCAGTCGGGCGGGCCGGCCTCGGCGCTGGCCGCGGGCTTCCCGACCTCGTCGATCGCCTCGTAGACCTCGGTGCGGAAGACGGCGACGTCGCGGGGCGCCTCGATCCCGAGTCGCACCTTCTCGCCGGAGACCGAGAGGACCGAGACCTCGATGTCGTCGCCGATCATGATGCTCTGGTCGGTCTTCCGAGTCAGTACGAGCATTTGCAGACCTCCGGCCTCGATTGGGCGGTCACGAGGCGACCGCGTGGCCGAGCTCCGAGCGCGCTCGGCGCGGGGACTCTAGCGCGTCCGGGCATGCGCCCACCCCGGCCGCTGGTAGAGTCGCGCCTCGGCCGATGGCGGGCAAGCCCCAGAGATCGCAGCTCAACCAGATCCGCGCCTGGGTGCGCGAGGGGCGCACCGATGCCTGGATCGCCCACCAGCTCGAGATCTCGGCCTCCGACCTGCGCGAGTTCCGCCGCCGCCACGACCTGACGCCGGACTCCGAGGCGGACGACGCCTCCGACGACCTCCGCGACGAGATCGAGGCCGAGGTCGAGGCGGCGACGCGTGCCGCCGAGGAGGAGGCGGAGGCCGAGGCCGAGGAGACCGACGACGGCGAGGACGACGCGGGCGAGGACGAGCCCGACCGCGACGAGGAGCGGCCGCGTCGCCGGCGGCGGCGCGGCGGCCGCGGACGGCGGCGCCGGGGCGGCGCCGGGGCGACGATCGAGGCGAGCTTCGACCACGGCGAGGACGACGGCTACGGGCTCTGGCTCGACCCGGCGGTCAAGGACAACCCCGTCTACGCCGAGCACTGGGCCGGCCACCGGCCGGTCAAGGTCACGGTCGAGGCCGACCGGATCGTCATCCGCAGGGCCTGACGGACGCTCGCGCGCGCCGGGCCGGCCGGGTCGTGATCCGCCGGCCTGTCGGGCGCGCGCGACTGCCCGCGCGCGTTCGCGCTTGCCGCGCCGGCGGGCGGCCGGATCCGCGGACCCGGTGCCATGCCGCGCCGCTCCGGAGCTGAGCCGGTCGTTCCACTGCGAATCGTGTGGCCAGGGGCGATGCGATCCGCAGCAGTCCGCCGGGCTCACGAGTCCGCCGGGCTCACGGGGTCCGCCGGGCTCACGGCCGCCGCGCCGCGTCCGGAGCTGAGCCGGTCGTTCCACTGCGAATCGCGTGGCCAGGGGCGATGCAATCCGCAGCAGTCCGCCGGGCTCACGGGTCCGCCGGACTCACGGGGTCTGCCACACCCCTCCGCCGAGCTCGGGGGCGTCGCGGCCGTCGGCGGCGGCGGCGCCGGCTCGCCACAGCGGCCTGCCGCCGCGCTGCAGCGAGCCGATCACCGCCTCCAGCGTGTGCAGGTCGAAGGGCTCGGCGACGCCGTCGTTGATCAGCCGCTTGCCGATCTGGTCGCGCTCGGCGATCGGGCCGGCGGCGAACAGGAAGGCGCCGATGCGGGCGTCGCGGAGGCGGTCGCCGCGGCGGCTGCGCTCGTAGTCGGCGGGGATCCCGGGGGCACCGCCGCCGACCGCGGTGCGGCGCAGCAGGTCGACCAGCAGCGCGTTCGCCGCCGCCGAGCGGTCGCCGCCGCCGTTGCCGTCGAGCAGCGGCCGCGCCGCCCGCGCCGGCGGTAGGCCGCGGACGATCGCGCGGCGCAGGACCTTGCGCTCGCGCGGGGTCAGGGCCTCGAGCCCGGCGACCGGCTCGAAGCCGTGGCCGCGATCGCGCAGGCCCCTGACCGCCGCGCGCAGCGCCGCCCGGTGCTGCTTCGGGATCGCCCCGAGGGCGACGCAGAGCACGCCCCACAGCGCGATCGCAACGAAGCCGGCGGCGATCTCCAGCACGACCCCGCCGGGATCGAGCAGCGCGTGCGCCCAGGCGACCGCGACGGCCGTGACCGAAGCGACGATCATCGGGCGCCACGGCAGCCGGATCGGGCTGCGGCCGCGCTGCGATTTGAGGAAGACGAAGACGGTCGGCGCCAGGAACGCGCCGATCATCGCCAGCGGCGTCCCCTTCACGCCGAAGACGGGGATCAGCAGCAGCGACAGGCCGATGAACAGGAACATCGCGACGACCGCGCCGACGATGAACGGGAACCGCTTGTCGGCGTACTTGACCGACTTGTTCGTCATCCGGTAGACGGTCGGCGCGACGAGGCCGCCGGCGACGAGCGGGATCAGCGGCGCCGCGCCGGCGTAGGCCGGCGGCGCGACGCGGACCATCACCGTCGCCATCACCGTGGTCGCCAGCATCGTCCCGGCGAGCATGATCCAGAAGTAGCCGAACTGGGTGCCGCGGGCGGTGCCGACGCCGTACTCCTTCTCGACCGCGCGGAACATCGGCGTCTTCTGCAGCGGCCGCAGCGCCTTGCGGAAGCCGCCCGGCAGGACGGCGACCAGGAACGCCGCCTTCGAGGCGAGGTGGTAGGTGCCGAGATCGGAATGGGCGACGAACTTCGAGAGCAGGAAGATGTCGGCGTAGCCGACCACCCACATCGAGGTCACCAGCGGCACCCGGACCGCCCCCTTGCGATAGATCGCTGCCGCCTCGCGGATGTCCCAGGTCGGGCTCCAGCTGCCGCGGAGGATGAACAGCGACATCAGCGTCCCGAGGATCGTGCCGATCGCGTGGCCGGCGATCGCGCCCTTGATCCCGAGCCCGACGACCAGCAGCGTGACCACGGCGGCGAGCGTGAAGATCGGCTTCGCGGTCTCGACGGCGATGTAGGAGTAGGGGCGGCGCTCGATCCAGATCGCGATCGAGGCGAGCCGGTAGACGGCGCCGGCGCCGCCGGCCAGCGCCGCGTAGACGATCAGGTTCGGGTCGGCGCCGCCGCCGAGCAGGCCGTCGGCGATCTGCTCGGCGAAGACGATCGAGAGCACGGTGCCGACCAGCGAGACGATCGTGATCGTGATCAGGCCGGTGCCGAAGCTGTGCCGCGGGTCGGCGGACAGGCCCTCGTCATCGTCGTCGTCCTCCTCCTCGTCCTCCTCGTCGTCGTCGTCGCCGCCGAAGGTGCGCTTCAGCGTCCCCTGCTTGCTCGCCAGCGTGAACACGAGGGTGAGCAGGCCCGAGTAGAACAGCAGCAGGCCGAGCTGGCCGAACTCGGCCGGCTCGGAGAAGTTGGCGATCACGATCGTCGAGGCGAACGTGATCACGTTCGCGGCAACCATCCCGAGGCCGTGGATCCCCGAGTAGCGCAGCACCGCCGAGCCCAGCGCGGCGCCGGTGCCGCCGCCCTTGTCGGGCCGGCGGGCGGCGGCGGTGCGGTGCTCGGGCCTGCCCTTGCGGCCCCCGCCCCCTCTGCTCTTGCGGCCCTTCCCGCCGGGCCCCTGCCCGGGGCTCAAACCGACCAGTGGGCGAACTCGCGGCCGGTCTGGGCGCGGAGCCGGTCCGCGTCCTCGTGCAGGACCTCGAGCACCTCGTCGCCGAGCGCCTCGGCGACGTTCGTGGGCTTCTCGATCGGCTTCGACAGCGGCAGGGCGACGTCCATCGCCAGCCAGGCCTTGCGCGGCACCCGCCTGCCGGCCCGGGTCCGGCTCGCGCGCTGGACCCGCATCCCGAGCTTCGTCGCCCGCTTCTTGCGCGAGGTCGAGTGGCGCACCTGCTCGAACTTGGGGTGGTCGAACGACGGATCGACGCCGGCGAACTCGAACACCCGCCGCAGCGTCGCGATCCGTTCGTCGCGCAGGTCCAGGTTGTCGAGGACGAGGACCTGGCGCTCGGGGAAGTGGTCGAGGAAGCGCTGCAGCTGCATGTGGTAGCGGCTGCGCGAGACGTAGGAGGTGTTCGGGTGCAGCAGCGTCTCCCGCAGGCCGCCCTTCTCGCGCCGCTTCGCGTAGTTGTGGACCCAGTGCGCGGTGATCCGCGCGATCGGGTCGCGGACGAGGTAGATCAGCTTCGCGTCGGGCACGACCGCGGCGATCCGCTCGGCGACGCCGAGGTGCTGGGGGTAGGCGGTGTAGTTCGGCGACGCCTCGCCGCGGCAGCGGGCCGACGGGTCGAAGTGGCGCGCGTACCACTCGAGCCCGCGCGGGTAGTTGCGCTCGGCGATGAAGAAGTTGAGCTCCTTCGGGCTCGACATCGAGACCTCGGGATGGAGGCTGAGGTAGTAGTGAAGGCCGCTGGTGCCGCACTTCTGCGCCCCGATCACGATCAGGTTCGGCAGCGTTAAGTCACGCCCGCTCGCTTCCGCGCGCGCGCCGGGGGCTGTCTCACCGGCGCCGCCTTCCCCGCCGGCGGCGCCCGATCTGGTCGGGGCCGGAGCCTCCATAGGCTGCCCGCAGGGTAGCGGAGGCCGCGGGCCGATCAGCTGCGCTCCGTCCCGGCGCCGAACAGCGCCTCGCCGAACGCGCCGATCGAGACGATCCGGCGCGGCCTGCGACCGGCGAGCAGCAGCGCGACGCGCGCGCGCAGCCGCTCGATCGCGAGCGCCCGCGGCAGCGCCTCGCCGGCCGGCGCCGGCAGCAGCTCGAAGCCGACGCCGAGCCCGCGCAGGGCGGCGAACTCGAGCCCGTCGGTCAGGACCAGCACCCGGGCCGGATCCTCGGAGCCGATCGCGGCCCGCAGCCGCGGCAGCAGCTCCGCCGCCGGCACCGCGAGCGCGAGCACGACGAGCCGCGGCGCCCGGCGCTCCGGGTGGGCGATCAGGTCGCGGGCGCCGAGCGCGAGGACGAGCGGCAGCGACGGGCCGAAGCGGTGGCTGGAGAGCCGCAGCCAGCGGTTGAGGCGGCCGCGGTCGCGGACCCGCGGCGCCGCAGCTTCGCCGCGGCCGACGGCGGCGACGAGCGCGGCCGCATCGGCGGCGCCGTTGCCGGCGCGGACGCGCTCGCAGCCGGCCGCGAGCTCGGCGCCGCGGCCCGGGTCGCAGAGCTCCTCGACGCGCTCGGCGAGGACGCCGTCGCCGGCGCCCTCGACCGCCAGGGCGGCGCCCGCGGCAGCGGCCCAGCGGGCGCGCGCGAGCTGGTCGTCGGTGTTGCGGGCCATCGGCACGAACAGGGTCGGCACCGCGAAGGCGATCAGCTCGTGGAAGCCGTTGTAGCCGGCGGCGGAGACGGCGAGGTCGAAGGCGCGCAGGTAGCGGCTCATCGGGAAGGTCGCTCGCAGGTGGACGACGGCGCCGGGGACGTCGAGCCCCGGCGCCAGGCTCGACTCGAGCGCCGCGACCTGGATCTCGCCGTGGCGGGCGAGCGCCGCCAGCGTCCGCGCCACCGCCGCGTCGACCTCGCCGCCCTGGCCGAGCGTGACCAGCGCCGTGCGGCGGTTCGGGTCGAGCCCGAGCTCGGCGGCGGCGCGGTCGCGGTCGAGCAGCTCGTCGTGGTCGAGGAAGGCGATCGGCGGCACCCGGACCGCCTCGGCGCGGAGCCCGACCGTCGGGCCGCGGTCGCCGGCCGCCGCCAGCTCGCCGGGCTCGAGGACGGCGTCGAAGGCGCCCTGGCGCCGTAGCGGCGCCGAGCTCGAACCGGGCCGCCACATCGGCCGCCGGCACCAGATCGAGGGTGGCGCGCCGCGGCGGCTGAGCACGTCGGTGACGGCGCGGTAGGGGTGGACGCCGTCGAAGACGACGACGTCGGGCGCGCGCTCGGCGACGAGCGCGGCGAAGACATCGCGCAGCCGCAGGTTCCAGGCGCGGTCGCTGCCCGAGCCGGGGCGCCGGTAGGAGGCCAGGTACTCGACGTCGAAGCCGGCGCCGGCGACGACCGGCGCCGCCTGCGAGAGCGTGAAGATCCCGACCTCGGCGCCGGCCTCGAGCCGGCGCGCGATCGCCATCGCGCGGTTCAGGTGGCCGAGGCCGGTGCCGTTGCTGGTCGCGAACAGAACCCGCGGCGGCCGCGTCATCGGACCGCCTCGGCCTCGCGCTCGAGCGCCGCGCGCAGGCTCGGGGCGGCGTGGTTGCCCTCCGCCTCCAGGGCCCGCACCGCGCGTTCGTAGCGGCGCCCCACGAGCACCCGTCCCGGGGCCGAGAGCTGGCGTCGCCAGCGGCCCACGTGGGCGTTCTCGGCGGTCATCTCGCGCCCGAAGAAGAAGCGGATGGCGGGCTCGTCCTCGAGCCCGAGGAAGTCGAGCAGGCCGGCGTAGACGCGGTCGCGGTCGGCGCCGACGAGGTCGTCGAGCAGCACCAGCCGGAAGCGGTCGGCGGGAACCGAGAACGGGGCGCCGTCCTCGCAGCCGCGCAGCCCGGACTCGATCCGGCGCAGTCGCTCCGCCCACCAGCCGATCGCCGCCCCGATCGAGCCCGGCCCCCAGGTCTTGCCGGTCACCGAGGCCGCCGCGTCGCGGCCGTCGCGGAGCGCGTGGATCAGCTTCGCCTCCGGGAACAGGCGCATGATCGTCTGCGCCTCGCGGACGTTGTGCGAGGACATCTCGACCAGGCCGGGCTTGCCGCGGCGGGCGGCGACGCCGCCGAGCAGATCGACGTACAGCGCCCGGCAGGCGGCGATCGGATCGGCGCCGTGGGCCGCCTCGAACCGCTCCAGCGCCGCCTCGAACTCGTGCCGGCGCAGCAGGTTGTAGAGGCCGCGGGGCTGACCGTCGACGCGGACCCGGTGCCACCAGAACCCGCGCAGCTTCGCGAGGTAGCTGCGGACCGTGATCCGCCCCTCGAGCAGATCCGCCATGCCGCGCTTGTTGCAGTGGAAGCGGGCCTCGATCGGGACGTCGGCGAGCCGCGAGTGATGGCCGAGAAGCCGCGCCATCGCGTGCGTCCCCGAGCGGCCCGTGCCGCCGATGAAGACGAGCTCTGACGGGGTCGCGCTCAAGCGCTGGGCGCGGCTTCGTACGCCCGCCGCAGCGCCGGTGCGCAGTGAAACCCCTCGTGCTCGAGCCGCTGCAGCGTCCGCTCGTACTCCCGCTCCAGCGCCCCCTGGGCATCCTCGCTCAGTCCCTCGCGCCAGCGCTCCTTGTGCGCGTTGGAGGCGCTCATCTCGTGCTCGAAGAAGCGCCGCATTCCGGGCTCGTCGTCGAGCTCGAGGAACTCGAGCAGGTCGGCGTAGACCGCCTCGCGATCGCCGGCGACGATCTCGTCGAGGCTGACCGTGTGCAGCTTGCCCGGCGGCAGCTCGCGGACCCCGGCCTCGATCTTGCGCAGCCGCCCCTCCCACCAGCGCAGGCCCTCGGAGCCGTCACGGGGATGGCTGCGCTTCTGCCGCTTGGAGACCTTCGAGGAGCCGGCGTCGCGGCCGTCGCGGACCGTGTGCAGGATCCTCGCCTCGGGAAACAGCCGGATCAGGGTCGGGCCCTCGGCGACCGTGAAGCAGCTCATCTCGATCAGCCCCGGCTTGCCGGCCTGCTCGGCCAGCGGCCAGAGCAGGTCGAGGAACAGGTTGCGGCAGGCGCGGTCGAGATCGCCGCCGGCGGTCCGCTCGAACTCGGCGACGGCGGCGTCGAAGCGGTCGCGCTCGACGATCTTGTGCAGGCCGCGGACCTTGCGTCCGAACGCGATCCGGCGCGCCAGCACCGGCGCCACCTCGCCGGCGCGGATCCGCTTCCACCAGAACCGCCGCAGCTTGGCGACGAACTGCTCCGGGGTGACCTCGCCCGCGAGCAGGTCGGGGAAGCCCTGCGGGTTGACGTGAAAGCGGGCCTCGATCGGGACCCGCGCGTAGCGCGAGTGGTTGGCGAGCAGCTGCGAGAAGACGTGGGTGCCGGAGCGGCCGGTGCCGCCGACGAACAACAGCTGCGGGTCCGCGGGCCGCGGCTCGCTCATCGCCTGCTCCGCTCGCGCGCGCGGCGCAGCAGCGCCGCACCGTGGACGCCGTCGGCCTCGAGCCCGGTCAGGATCTGCTCGTAGCGGTCATCGATCGCGGCCCGGCGGCGGGCCGGGACGGCGTCGCGCCAGCGCTCGGTGTGGGCGTTCCTGACCTTGACCCGGCCCTGGAAGTAGCCGAGCATCTCGCGCTCGGCGGAGAGGCCGGCGAAGCGACGCAGGCGCGCGTAGCTGCGGCGCCGGCCCTCGCCGGCGACGAGATCGTCGAGGCTGACCGCGTGGACCCGGGCGGCGCCGGCGGCGCGAACGCCGGCGTCGATGCGACGGATCCGCCCCTCCCACCACTCGAGACCCTGGTCGATCGTCCGCGGATAGGTGAGCCAGCGCGCCTGCCCGGCGCGCGAGGCGGCGACGTCGCGGCCGTCGCGGACGACGTGGACGAACCGCGCCTCGGGGAAAAGCTTGGCGAGCGCGCCGGCGGCGGCGACTGTGTCGCAGCTCTGCTCGATCAGCCCCGACTTCGACCACTCGGTGGCCAGCGGCCAGAGCAGGTCGAAGAACAGCTGTCGCAGCGCCGCCTCGGGCTCGTCGTCGAAGCGGCGCAGAAACGACGCCGACGCCGCGTCGAGGCGGCGCCGCGGCACGTAGCGGTGGATGCCGCGGAAGCTGAGCCGGCGCAGCTCGAAGTTGCGGAACCAGTGGTGGCGGAGGCGATAGACGAACAGGTCCGGCCCGGTGCGGCCAGCGAGCACGTCGGGGAAGCCGCCGGGATCGGTGTGGAAGCGGGCCTCGTTCGGAACCTTGCGGTAGCTCGAGTGGTGGCCGAGGATCTTCGCGACGACGTGGGTGCCGGAGCGGCCGGTGCCGCCGATGAACAGCAGCGGAGCCGGCTCGGGCGAGTCGGCTCCCGCCCCGCCGCTCGGCGGGGCCTCGGTTTCGAGTCCGGTCGTCATCGCTGCGATGGGGCGGCCCCCAAGACGAGCGGCGCCGCAACCGGTGCGGGCGCCGGCGAGCCGCCGATTCTAGAGCGTCGCCGGAGGCCGAGCCGCGGCGGGCTAATCGAGTCCGTCGACGACGTAGGCCTGCTCGCCGGGCGCGACGAGCCCGAGCTTGCGGGCCTCGGCGGTCTCCGACGCGGGTTGCTTGAGCTGCTCCGCCCGCCGCGACAGCTTCGCGTTCTCGTGCTTGAGGACGGCGAGCCGCGAGTGGGCGTCGTTCGACTCGCGCCAGGTCTCGAACACGTTCAGGGACGGCGAGATGTAGGAGATCAGGACGGCGAAGATGACGAGCACCAGCACGATCCGCCCGAGCCGGTCCCAGCGCACCCGCGACAGCCGGCTGCCGGTCGAGCGCGGTTTGATCCGCGCCCGGTAGCGGGGTCGAGCGGTCGCGGTGGCCATCCGGGCCCCGCTTCGACGTCCACCGGCCGAGCCCTGCCCGCGGCCGGCAAGCCGCGTTGCAGGGCGCGACCGCCGGCACCACGGCCCCGCGTGGCAAGCTCGGCCGGGGCGCATCGGCCCTGGCCACGCGATTCGCAGCAGCCGTGAGACCCCCGGACCGCTGCGGATCACATCGTCCCTGGCCACGCGATTCGCAGCGGCCGTGAGACCCCCGGACCGCTGCGGATCACATCGTCCCTGGCCACGCGATTCGCAGCGGAACGGCCGGGGCAGAGCCGGGCGGCGTCGCCGGGAAGCTACCGCCGGCGGCCGGCGAAGGCGGCGATCCCGGGG
>CAZCFA010000021.1:0-25891 GCA_964497825.1 uncultured Conexibacter sp. | reverse complement strand
GGCGGCGTCGCCGGGAAGCTACCGCCGGCGGCCGGCGAAGGCGGCGATCCCGGGGAAGACGGCGGCGTCGCCGAGCTCCTCCTCGATCCGCAGCAGCTGGTTGTACTTGGCGACCCGATCGGAGCGGCTCGGGGCCCCGGTCTTGATCTGGCCGCAGCCGGTGGCGACGGCGAGGTCGGCGATCGTCGTGTCCTCGGTCTCGCCCGAGCGGTGCGAGATCACCGCCGTGTAGCCGGCGTCGCGCGCCATCCGCACCGCCGCGAAGGTCTCGGTCAGGGTGCCGATCTGGTTGACCTTGACGAGGATCGAGTTGCCGACGCCGAGCTCGATCCCGCGTCCGAGCCGCTCCGGGTTGGTGACGAACAGGTCGTCGCCAACGAGCTGGCAGCGGTCGCCGATCAGGTCGGTGAGCTGCTTCCAGCCCTGCCAGTCCTCCTCGTCCATGCCGTCCTCGATCGAGACGATCGGGTAGCGGTCGACGGCGCCCGCCCAGTAGTCGGCGAGCTCGGCGGCGGCGAGCGTGCGGCCCTCGTGGGCGAGCTCGTAGGCGCCGTCGGAGAAGATCTCGCTGCTCGCCGGGTCGAGGGCGATGTGGACGTCGGCGCCGGGCTCGTATCCCGCCGCCTCGATGCCGGCGACGAGCAGGTCGAGGGCGGCGCCGTTGGAGGCCAGGTCGGGAGCGAAGCCACCCTCGTCGCCGACCGCGGTGCTGAGCCCGTCGGCCCGCAACCGGCCCTTGAGCGCGTGGAAGACCTCGGCGCCGATTCGCAGGCACTGGGCGAAGCTCGCCGCCCCCGCGGGCACGATCATGAACTCCTGGAAGTCGACCGAGTTGTCGGCGTGGGCGCCGCCGTTGAGCACGTTCATCATCGGCACCGGCAGCGTCGCCGGCTCGGAGCCGTCGTAGAGCGCGGCCGCGTAGCGATACAGCGGCGTGCCCTCGGCCGCCGCCTGCGCCTTCGCCGCCGCCAGCGAGACGCCGAGGATCGCGTTGGCGCCGAGCCGCGACTTGCCGGCGCTGCCGTCGAGCCCGATCAGCGCCTCGTCGAGGGCCTGCTGGTCGGCGGCATCGGCGCCCGCAAGCGCCGCCGCGATCTCGCCGTTGACGTTGGCGACCGCCCTGCCGACGCCCTTGCCGAGCCAGGCGTCGCCGCCGTCGCGGAGCTCGGTCGCCTCGAACTCGCCGGTCGATGCGCCGGAGGGGACGGCGGCGCGGCCGCGCGCCCCGCCCTCGAGCTCGACATCGACCTCGACCGTGGGGTTTCCCCGGGAGTCGAGCACCTGGCGGCCGTGGATGCGGGTGATAGTGCTCATCGGAGCGGCCAGTCAATCACGACCGCGCCTCGGCCAGCTTCGCCCGGAAGCGCCGCGACGCCGCCCGCAGCGCCAGCTCGGGATCGCTGCGCAGCCGCCGCGCCAGATCGACGACGCTGAACAGCAGCTCGCCGACCGCCTCATCGACCGCCGCCCGGGTGCCGCGATCGTGCTCGGGGCCGGCTCCGGCGCCCGCCGCCTCGAGCTCGCCGAGCCGCTCGAGCTGCGCCCCGGCGCGGGCCAGCGTCGCCGCGGCGGTGGGCGCGCCGACCGGCCCCGGCTCGGCCCCCTCGGGCGCCCGCGATACGGCGCGGCGCTGCAGCTTGCGGGCCTGCAGCAGCGCCGGCAGGTTCTCGGGCACGTCCTCGAACAGCCCGCTTCTGCCCTCCTGCTCGCGCTTGATCCGGTCCCAGTTGCTCAGCACCTCGTCGGCGTCGCGCGCGGCGCCCTCGCCGAAGACGTGCGGGTGGCGGCGGACCAGCTTCGCGCGGGTGCCGGCGGCGACGGCGGCGAGGTCGCCGGCGCCGCGCTCCTCGAGCAGCAGCGCCAGGAAGTGGACCTGGAACAGCACGTCGCCGAGCTCGTCGAGCAGCTTCGCGTCGTCGCCCGCGGCCGCCGCGTCGGCGAGCTCGTAGGCCTCCTCGACCGCGTGCGGGACGATCGAGCGCTCGTCCTGAACGCGGTCCCAGGGACACTCGCGGCGCAGCCGGCGGGTGATCTCGTCGAGCCGCGCGATCGCCTCCGCGGCAGCGCGGAGGCGCTCCTCCTCAGCCTCCGGCGCCGCCACTAGGGCGTGGGCGGAGGCGCCGTCGCGCCCGGCGGCGGGGCCCCGGTCGGCGGCGCCCCGGTCGGCGGCGCGCCGGTCGGCGGCGCGGCTCCACCGGGGATCGTCGTCGCGCCCGGCGGCAGGCCGGTCGCCTCGGCCGGCGGCTTCTGGACGCCGGCGCCGGGGGCCTGCGGCTGCTCACCCTGAAGCGGCTGGAAGCCGTTGGGGTAGTTGAGCGGGATCCGGGCGCTGCCGGGCTCGATCGGCTTCGGCGCCTGCACCGCGGGCGGCTGCGGCTGGCCCGCGGCCGGGGCCGGCTGCTCGGGCTCGTAGCCGGCGCAGAACTCGGACTGCGCCGCGGCCGTGCAGTAGGTGCGGGCGGTCCACTTCTCGAAGAAGTCGCTCTGGAACGCGGCGAAGGTCTCCTGCTGGCGGTTGCTGACGATCGCCGCCTTGATCTGGTCGCGGAGCCGGTCGTTGAGCGGCTCGACCTTCTCCGGCGAGGAATCGGTCACCTGCAGCAGCAGGTAGCCGCGATCGCCGATGTCGATCGGGCCGACGAGCTCGTCGACGGGCGCGTCGAAGACCTGCTTCTCGTAGGGGGAGGGCGTCGCCGAGCCACGCTCGACCGGCGCCGGCAGCTGGCCGCCGTTGGCGGAGGAGGTCTGGTCCTGCGAGTACTTCTTCGCCGCCTTCTTCCAGGCCGCATCGGAGAGGTCGCCCTGCTCGAGCTCGGCCTTCGCCTGCTCGATCTTCTTCTTCGAGGTGTTGAGGATCACCCGCGCCTGGCGCGAGGCCGGGGTCAAAAAGCCGCCCTCGGCGGCCGGCTTGTCCTTAGCCGTGTCGTAGTAGGCCTCGATCTGCTGATCGGTGATCCCGTAGCGCTCGGCGAGCCGGTCGGTCTGCTCGGCCGGCGGCAGCTGGGCGAGATCGTCGGGAAGCGTCTGCGGGCCCGGCGCCGCATCGGCGAGCAGCTTGTCCTGCAGGAGCTGGGCGCGGATCCCATCGAGCACGTCCTGCTCGGTCAGGTCGCGTTGCTTGAGGACCTTCTCGAGCTGCTTCTGGCTCTTGATCCCGGCCTGCTTCTTCTGCGCCTCGTACTCGGTCTGGACGTCGTCGTCGCTGACCGTGATCCCGCGCTGCTCGGCCTCGCCGCGGACCCAGATCGGCAGCAACAGCTGCTGCATCACCTGGCCGACGAGCTGCGCGTAGGAGTCGTCGGTCCGGGCCGGCACCTTCTGCAGGCCGAGCGTCTTCGCCCCCTGCTCCATCGCCCTGTCGAAGTCCTCCTGGCTGACGCCGCCGTCGTCGACGCCGTCGACGAACGCGACGTCGCCGCCGGGCACGGCGGGATCGTTGAACCCCACGGTCGCCCCGGCGACCACGAGCGCGACGACGACCGCGATCGCAAGCACGATCGCGACCCGGACCTTGGTTCGGCGGGGTGCGTTCCTCACGGTCGCGGAACTCTAGCGACCGCGCGGCGGCCGCCCGTCGATTCCGGGCTCAGCGCGCCGCCGCCGCCTCAGCGCGCGAGCGCGCGACCGCGTCGGTCAGCCGGTCGAGCTCGGCGATCCGCTCCACCTCCGGTTCGCCGGCGCCACCGATCCGCAGCGTCAGGCTGCCGTCGCGCGAGCTGAACGCCGCCTCGGGGACGTGCTCGCGCAACCGCCCGACGCGCTCGGAGTCGAGCTCGAGCGGCTCGGCGAGGATCCGCGTACCGCGCACCGACAGGCTGCGCGCGCCCTCGCGCGCGAGCTCGATCCGCGCCCGCTGCACGGCGACCAGCGCCGCGACCGGCTCGGGCGGCGGGCCGAAGCGGTCACGGAGCTCGTCGAGCAGCGCCCGCAGCTCGCCGGGCGCGCGCGCGGCCGCGATCCGGCGGTGGACGTCGATCTTCGCCGCCTCGTAGGGGACGTAAGCGGAGGGGACGTAGGCGGAGACGTCGACGTCGACGCGGACCTCGGCCTGCTCCGCGGGGGCGCCGTCGCCGGCCGCGCGCAGCTCCTCGACCGCCGCCTCGAGCATCTCGACGTAGAGCTCGAACCCGATCGCGGCGACGTGTCCCGACTGCTCGGCGCCGAGCAGGTCACCGGCGCCGCGCAGCTCGAGGTCGCGCATCGCGATCCGGAAGCCGGAGCCGAGCTCGGTGTGGTCGGCGAGCGAGGCGAGCCGGGCGGCGGCGTCACGGGTGATCCCCTGCTCGGAGGGGTAGAGCATGTAGGCGTAGGCGCGCTCGCGCGAGCGCCCGACCCGGCCGCGGATCTGGTAGGCCTGCGCCAGCCCGAGCTGGTCGGCGCGCTCGACGACGAGCGTGTTCGCGGCCGGCACGTCGAGCCCCGACTCGATGATCGTCGTCGCGACGAGGACGTCGGCCTCGCCGCGCAGGAACGCCAGCATCGTGCGCTCGAGCTCGGCCTCCTCGAGCCGGCCGTGCGCCTCGAGGAAGCTCGCGCCCGGAACCAGCGCCCGCAGCCGCTCGGCGCTGTCGTGCAGCGTCTCGATCCGGTTGTGGAGGTAGAAGACCTGCCCCTCACGGGCGACCTCGCGCTTGATCGCGGCGGCGACCAGCTCCTCGTCGTAGGGACCGATGTAGGTGCGGACCGGGCGCCGGCCCTCCGGCGGCGTCTCGATCACCGAGATGTCGCGCAGTCCGGCGAGGCTCATCTGCATCGTCCGCGGGATCGGCGTCGCCGACATCGAGAGCACGTCGACGCGGAGCTTGAGCTGGCGCAGCAGCTCCTTCTGCTTGACCCCGAAGCGCTGCTCCTCGTCGATCACCAGCAGCCCGAGGTCCTTGGCGCGGACGTCGCGCGAGAGCAGCCGGTGGGTCCCGATCAGGATGTCGAGGTCGCCGGCGGCGAAGTCGGCCAGCGCCCGCTTCGTCTCGGCCGGCTTGCGCAGCCGCGAGACCATCTCGATCCGGTAGGGGAAGTCGCGCATCCGCTCGCTGAAGGTGCCGAGGTGCTGGGTCGCGAGGATCGTCGTCGGCACCAGCACCATCACCTGCTTGGAGTCGGCGAGCGCCTTCTGCGCGGCGCGGATCGCGACCTCGGTCTTGCCGTAGCCGACGTCGCCGCAGATCAGCCGGTCCATCGGCCGCTGCGACTCCATGTCGGCCTTGACCGCCTCGATCGCGTCGATCTGGTCGGCGGTCTCGCGGTAGGGGAACGAGCGCTCGAGCTGCAGCTGCCACTCGCCGTCGGGCGCGAAGCGGTGGCCGCTGCGCGCCTGGCGCTCGGCGTAGAGGTTGATCAGCTCGCCGGCGAGCTCGCGCGCGGCCCGGCGCGCCCTCGTCTTCAGCTGCTGCCAGCGCTTGCCGCCGAGCTTCGACAGCTCCGGGCTCTCGCCGCCCGCGTAGCGGGTGATCTTCGCGAGCTGCTCGGCCGGGACCAGGACCCGGTCGCCGTCGCGGTACTCGAGCTCGAGGTAGTCGCGGGTGATCCCGGCGACGGTGCGGGTGTCGAAGCCGGCGAAGCGGGCGACGCCGTGGTCGGTGTGGACGACGTGCTCGCCGGCGGCGAGGTCGCCGAGCGAGGCGAGCCGGCCGCCGCTCGGCGCCGGCGCCGCCGCGCGGCGGCGGTGGACGAGGCGGCGGAACGGGATCACCGCCAGCTTCAGGGCGGGCGCGACAAAGCCGTCGTTGACCGCCGCCTCGGCGAGCAGGACGCCGGGCGCGAGGGGCGCCGGCCCGGGGCCGAGGATCGGCGGCGTCAGCCGCTCGAGCGCGTAGCGCGCGCGCTCGGCCTCGCCGATGCTCTCGAAGGCGACGACGGTGACGTAGCCGGAGCCCGTCTGGCGCTCGAGCTCGGGCTCGGCCTCGACGATCGAGCGCGCGGCGGAGACCGGGACCGAGCCGCGCAGCTCGGCCTCGCCGTCGTCGCCGGCGCCGCGCAGCAGCAGCGCGGCCCGCTCGCCGAGCGGCGCCTCGACCTCGACGTAGAGGCGCGCGATGTCGTCGTCGTGGATCGCGGCGCGGACGTCGGTGAGGTGATCGCCGAGCGCGACCGGGATCTCGTCGGCGGCGGCGACGGCGATCGCCGTGCGCTCGTCGATCAGCTCCAGGAACGAGCTGAAGCGGTCGGTCGGCAGCAGCTCCGCGAGCGGCCGCTCGTCCTCGTCCCCGGCGGCGTCGGCGAGCGCCTGCTCGGCGAGGATCCGGTGGTCGGGGTCGATCTCGGCCGCGGGGTCGAGCTCGATCCGCTCGGCGTCGTCGAGCGAGCGCTGGGTGAAGGTCGAGAAGTAGCGGATCGACTCGATCTCGTCGCCGAACAACTCGATCCGCGCCGCCCGGTCCTCGGTCGAGCCGAAGACGTCGAGGATGCCGCCGCGGACCGCGAACTGGCCGCGGTCGGTGACCTGCTCGCAGCGCTCGTAGCCGCAGCCCGCGAGCAGCTCGGCGACGTCGCCGAGATCGACCTCCTCGCCGCGGCTGAGGGAGAAGCCGGCCGGCCGCAGCGACGCGTCGGGAACGGCCTCGGCGAGGGCGACGGCGCTGACGACGACGACCGGCGGGTCGCCGCCGCCCTCGCCGCCGCGGGCGAGCGCGTCGAGCGCCGCGATCCGCAGCCCGACGAGATGCGGCGGCGGCGCCAGGTGCGACTCGTAGCCGGTCCCGCGCGAGGGATAGAGCCGGACCCGCCGCGGCGCCAGGTAGGCGCCGAGCTCGGTCGCGAGGTCACGGGCGGCGCGGTCGTCGGCGGCGACGCAGAGCAGCGGCCGGCCGGCGAGGCCGGGATCGGACTCGGCGAGCGCGGCGAGGACGTAGGGGCGGAGCGCGGCGGAGACGCGGGCCGTGCTCGGCGCTCCGGGCGCGGCCCCGCCGACGCTCGCGGCGAGGCGCGCGAACGGCGCCGATTCGGACGCGAGATCGAGCAGCGGGCGCAGGGACATGGCGGTCGGCGAGCGTACGGGAGCGGCGCCGTCCGGCGTGGCCGCCGCTACTCCCGGTAGCCGAGCCCCGGGCCCTCGGCCTGCCAGGCGACCTGGCCCTCGCCCTCGGCCCGCGAGCGCCCCTCGACGTCGTCCCATTCGTGCAGCATCCGCTTGATCCGGGCGACCGACTCGGGCGGGTGGGCGGCGACCTGGGCGGCGAGCTGCAGCGCCGCCTCCTCGGTCCGCGGCGCCGCGGCGACCCTGTGCACGAGGCCCCAGCGGTGCGCCTCGTCGGCCGCGACCTCCTTCGAGGTCAGCAGCAGATACTTGGCGACCGAGAGCCCGCAGAGGGTGACGAGCCGGGCCGGGCCGACGGGGACGCCGAGGCCGGCGCCGGGGAACCGCAGCCGCAGGTTCGAGCCGCCGACCCGGAGGTCGCAGGCGACCGCGATCTCGGCGCCGCCGCCGACGACCGCGCCGTGGCAGACGGCGACGGTCGGCTTCGGGAAGCCGACGAGCGCGTCGTAGAGGTCGGCGAACAGCTGCATCCGGCGGATCGCGCCGTCGCGGTCGAGCTGCTCGCGGACGTCGGCGCCGGCGCTCAGCCCCATGTGGTCGGTCGAGGAGACGACGAGGACGCGGACCGCCTGCTCGGCGCGGGCGGCGGCGACGTGGGCGAGCAGCTCCTCGAGCATCGCCGTGTTGATCGCGTTGCGCGAGTCGGGACGGTCGAGCTGCAGCAGCGCGACCCCGTTGTCGTCGACGACGTAGTTGGTCAGCAGGTTCGCCACTCAGCTCCCCTCGGCGCGCTCGGCGGCCGGATCGCGCTCGGCGGCGAGCCGGTCGATCAGGCGCTCGGTCTCGCGGGCGGCGTCGGCGATCAGCGCCGCGACCGCCGCGCGGCCCTCGCTGAAGCGGCCCAGCACGTAGGCGGAGACGACCTCGGGATCGCTCGAGCCGGGCCGGCCGACGCCGACCCGGACGCGCCAGAAGTCACGGCCGCCGAGGCCGCGATCGAGGCTCTTGAGGCCGTTGTGGCCGGCGACGCCGCCGCCGAGCTTGACGCGAAGCTCCCCGAACGGGAGGTCGATCTCGTCGTGGACGGCGATCACCCGGTCGAGCTCGACGCCGAGCGAGCCGCGGGCCGGGCCGGCCGCGGTTCCCGACTCGTTCATGTAGGTCTGCGGCAGCAGCACCGCGACCCGCGGGCCGCCGGGGCCGGTCCGGCCGCTGGTGATCAGCCCGCCGAAGCGCTTGCGTGCCCGCGGCAGCTCCCAGCTCGAGCTCAGCGCGTCGGCGACCTCGAAGCCGATGTTGTGGCGGGTGCCGGCGTAGCGGCTGCCGGGGTTGCCGAGGCCGACGAGCAGGAAGTCGGCGGCCTGCCGCCGGCCGCCCGGGCGGCCGAACCGGCTCACCGGTCCTCAGCCCTCGTCGCCGCTGTCGTCGCCGGCGCCCGAATCGTCGGCGCCGGAATCCTCGGCGGCGGCCTCGCCCTCGGCCGCGGCGGCCTCCTCGCCCTCGCCGACGAGCTCGGTCTCCTCGTCGACCTCGGGCTCCTCCTCCTCGACCAGCTTCGGCGGGTTGAGGGTGGCGATCGTGACCTCCTCGGGGGCGTCGGCGACGAACTCGGCGCCGGCCGGCGCCGCGATCGCGTCGAGCTGGATCGTGTCGCCGATCACCATCGCCGAGACGTCGACCTCGATCCCGTCGGGGATGTCGGTCGGCAGCGCCTCGATCGTGACCTCGCGGGTGACGTGCTCGAGGATGCCGCCCTCCTTGACGCCGGGCGCCTCCTCGCCGCCGACGATCAGCAGCTCGACGTCGGCCTGGATCGCCTGGTCGAGGTCGACCTGCTGGCAGTCGAGATGAAGCAGGTCGCCGCGGACGGGATGGCGCTGCTCCTCCTTGACGACGACCGGCACCGCGCCCGAGCCCTCGATCTCGAGGTCGAACAGCGCGTGGCCCTCGGCGATGAACAGCACCAGGTCGTGGGCGTCGGCCTGAAACGCGCGCGCCGGCTCGCCCTTGGTGTAGACGACGCCGGGGACCCGCCCCGCGCGGCGCAGGCGGCGGCTGGTCCGGGAGCCGAACTCGGAGCGCTCGGCGACCTTCAGGATGGGGCGGCTGGAGGCCATGCGGCCGCGGAGGATAGAGACTCCGGGGCGTCCGGACCGAGCGGAGCGGCGAAGCGGCCCCACGGCAAGCCGCAAGGCGGCTCAGAGCAGCCGCGGGTCGTTGGAGACGATCCCGCCGACCCCGAGCGCCCGCAGCTCGGCGACCCGGGCGGCGTCGTCGACCGTCCAGCAGATCAGCTCGATGCCGAGGTCGCGGCAGGCGGCGACGATCGCCGGCGAGGCGAGCCGGTGGTAGAGCCAGATCGAGTCGGCGCCGATCAGCGGCGCGCGGCGCCGCGCCAGGGCCGGGAACCGCGACCGCATCGCCGCCAGCGCCACGGCGACGAACGGCCGCGCGAGCCGGCTGCGGTCGTAGGCGCGGGTGACCAGCGGGTAGGTCCAGCCGCGCCGCAGCGCCGGCTCGAGCGCGCCGATCGCCGCCAGGGTCTCGGTGTACATCGTCGAGACCATCGCCCGATCGAGCAGGCCGTGATCGCGGACAGCGGCGACGATCTCGGGCTCGCGGCCGCGCAGCTTGATGTCGAGGTCGAGCTCGACCCGATCGAGCGGTGGCCGGGTGAACGCCCGCAGCGCCTCGTCCAGGGTCAGCGGCGGCCGCGAGGCAGCATCGTCCCAGTCGTGGGCGACGACCAGCGGCGAGCGCCGCGACGCCGGCAGCCCCGGGTCACCGTCGCGCAGCCAGAGGACGTCGAGCTCGATCGTGTCGGCGCCGAGCTCGGCGCCGCGGATGAAGCTCGGCACGGTGTTGCCGGTGACGAGCGCCGCGGCGCCCTTGTGGCCGACCCGCCGCAGCCCCGGCGCGGCGGCGCTCACTCGCGCTCGTCGTCGTCTTCGCGGCGCGGCGGCCCCGCCGCGGGCTCGAGCCGCGCGAGCCGCTCGCTGACGAGCAGCCGCAGGATCGCCCCGAGCGCGACCAGGACCCCGGCCGCGGTCACGCCCCAGGCGAGCGAGGCGAGCGCGGCGACGCCGCGGCCCTGGCGCTCGACGTCCTCGAACGGCGGCAGCGCCTCGTCGGAGCCGGCGATCAGGATCGCGGCGATCACGGCGAGGACGAAGACCACAGCCGCGGCCCAGAGCAGGCCCCTCGCGATCTGCTCGTACCACTCGAGGGTCGAACGGCTCACGCCCGACACCCTATTCGGCGGCCGGCACCGGATCCGGGGTGCGGCCGAGGACCCCGACCGCGACGAGGAAGCCCGCCACCGCGATCGCCGCGACGACGACGAAGCAGGTCTGCACGCCGGCGGCGAACGAATCGCTGATGATCGACTGGATCCGCTCGACCGCGTCGGCGGGCAGCTGCTGGAGCGCCGCGGCCGCGGCGTCGGTGCCGGCGAGGTCGCCGTGCAGGACCGCCTGCTGGTGCGCGGTCAGATCGACGCCGGCGGCGGCGGCGGCGTCGCTGCCGAGCCTGCTTTCGGAGGCCGAGGTGAAGATCGCCGTCGAGAGCCCGAGCCCGACCGCGCCGCCGGCGATCTGGAACATGTAGACGATGCCGCCGGCGAGGCTGGCGCGCGCGGTCCCGACCGAGTCGACCGCGGCGGTGGTGATCGACGGGTAGAACATCCCGCAGCCGGTGCCGATCACGATCAGGCCCGGGATCAGCGAACCGATCCCGGCGCCGGGGCCGATCATCAGCGCCAGCAGCAGCTGGCCGGCGGCGATCAGCCCGGCGCCGGCCGCGATCGCGACCCGCATCCCGATCCGCTCGTACAGGGGTCCGGCGACGAACGACGTGATCGCGAACGAAGCCATCATCGGCAGCATCCCGACGCCGGCCTCGATCGCGCTGTAGCCGAGGATCTTCTCGAGGAACTGGGGCACGTAGAGGACCGCCGTGAAGAACACCGCCGACATCAGCAGGATCACCAGGCAGGTGGTGCGGAAGCGCCGGTTGGCGATCACCGCGCGCGGGATCAGCGCCCGCTCGCCGGCCCGGCGCTCGATCGCGACGAAGGCGACCAGCAGCAGCGCCGCGACGAGCAGCATCGCGATCACGCGCGCGTCGCCCCAGCCCCAGTCGGCGGCCTGGTCCATCGCCAGCAGCAGCAGCACGAGGCCGGCCGAGATCGTCGCGATGCCGGCGTAGTCGATGCGCTCGGAGGCGAGCTGCTGCCGCTGGTGGACCTTGCGGGCGGTGACGAGGACCGCGATCGCGGTCACCGGCACGTTGAGGACGAAGATCATCCGCCAGTCGATCGCCTCGGTCAGGGCGCCGCCGAGCAGCGGGCCGACCGCGTTGCCGACGCCGGCGACGCCGAGGATCAGGCCGCCGGCGAGGCCGGCCCGCGACTCGGGCAGCGCCGCGAACGTCATCCCGAGGATCGCCGGCCACATCAGCGCCCCGCCGATCCCCATCCCGACCCGGGCGAGGATCAGGACGTCGAGGCCCGGGGCGAGCGCGCCGAGCGCCGAGAAGCCGGCGAACAGCGCCGAGCCGATGAAGAAGACCCGCTTGCGGCCGAACATGTCGGCGAGCCGGCCGCCGGAGACGATCGCCATCCCGAAGACGAGCGCGTAGGCGTTGATCACCCACTGCACGCTGCCGACGTCGACGTTGAAGTCGTGCTCGATCGCCGGCAGCGCGACGTTGAGCGCGGTGAAGTCGTTGGCGATCACGAAGACGCCGAGCGCCATCGCCACCAGCGCCGTCCTGGTGCCGGGCGCGAGCTGTTCGCCGTCCGTGGTCTCCTCGGCCACGGGCGGAAACCTAGTCGGCCGTTCCGACGAGTGCGCGGGCGGGGGCTGGCGGTGCACGGTGACGGTCCGCGGGGCTGGGTTGCCCGCGGACCGGCGCCGGGTGCCGTCAGGCACGCCCGCGCGCCGTCAGAACAGCTGGTTCTCGCCGGCGAAGATCTCGGAGACCGAGTCGTCGGTGAAGATCCGGCGAATGCTGTCGGCGAGCGTCTGCGCGGCCGAGAGCTGGACGATGTTGTCGGGGGCGCCGTCGGCGAGCGGGATCGTGTCGGTGACGACGATCCGCTCGATCCGCGAGCTCTCGTAGGCGAGCCGCTCGAAGGCGGGACCGCTGAAGACGCCGTGGGTGGCGCAGGCGATCACCTTGGCGGCGCCCTCGTCGAGCACCGTCTTCGCCGCCGCGCAGAGCGTGCCGGCGGTGTCGATCATGTCGTCGACGAGGACCGCGGTCTTGCCCTTGACCTCGCCGACGACGTAGCCGATCTCGGCGACCTGCTGCGCGGGCCGCTCCTTCTCCATCACCGCCCAGTGGGTGCCGACCTTGCGGGCGAAGTTGCGGGCGACCTTGACCCGGCCGGCGTCGGGGCTGACGATCACCAGCTCCTCGTCGAAGTGCTGGTCGATGAACCACTGCGTCAGCATCGGCATCGCCGTCATGTGATCGACGGGGATCTCGAAGAAGCCCTGGACCTGGCCGGCGTGCAGGTCCATCGTCAGCACCCGGTCGGCGCCGATCGCCTCGAGCGTGCGGGCGACGACGCGGGCCGAGATCGGCTCGCGCGGCAGCGACTTCTTGTCCTGGCGGGCGTAGCCGTACCAGGGCATGACGGCGATGATCCGGTGCGCGGAGGCCCCCTGCGCGGCGTCGATCATGCAGGCGAGCTCCATCAGCGCGTCGTTGGGCGTCATCCCCGCCTTCAGGTTGGCCGCCGTCGACTGGACGATGAAGACGTCGGCGCCGCGGATCGACTCCTCGTAGCGGCAGTAGACCTCGCCGTTCTCGAACGTCTTCAGCGTCACCTGGCCGAGGTCGACGTCGAGCTTGGTCGCGATCTTGGCGGCGAGCTCGCCCGAGGAGCGGCCGCCGAAGACCATCAGCCGTTTCGTGTAGTCCTGGGGGATCGAGCTGAGCACGTGCGGGTGCTGCAAAGGTTCCAGCTCGCCCGGCGGATGGCTCAGCGTCACCGTCTTGACGTCGCTCACTCGGAGTCCTTCTCCTTCGCGGTGCTCGCCTTGCGCTCGGCGTAGCCCTCGACGTTGGCCTGTCCGGCGCGGCTGATCCCGAGCGCCCCGGCGGGGACGTCCTCGGCGATCACCGAGCCGGCGCCAGTGTAGGCGGAATCGCCGAGCTCGACCGGCGCGATCAACGTCGTGTCGACGCCGGTGCGGACGCCGGCGCCGATCGTCGTCCGGCTCTTCGTGAAGCCGTCGTAGTTGGCGGTGATCGTCGCTGCGCCGAGGTTGGCGCCGGCGCCGACGTCGGCGTCGCCGATGTAGGACAGGTGCGGGACCTTGCTGCCGGGGCCGATCCGCGAGTTCTTGATCTCGACGAACGTTCCCGCCTTGGCGCCGGCGCCGAGCTCGGCCTTCGGCCGCAGGTAGGCGAACGGCCCGACCGTGCAGCGGTCGCCGACCGCGCACTCGACCAGGTAGGAGTGCGGCACCCGCGCCTCCTCGCCGATCCGCGAGTCGATCAGCGTCGTCTGCGGGCCGATCACCGAGCCGGAGCCGATCGCGCAGGCGCCGATCAGCGTCGTGCCGGGCTCGATCCGGGTGTCGGGGGCGATCTCGGAGCCGACCTCGATCCAGGTCGCGCCGGGATCGACGATCGTCACCCCGGCGAGCATGTGGCGCTCGAGGATCCGGCGCCGCGCGACGGCCTCGACCAGGGCCAGGTCAACGCGCGAGTTGACGCCGAGGACCACGTCCGGGTCGGCGGAGACGTGGGCGACGACGCGGCCGCCGTCGGCCCGCAGCAGCGGCAGCACGTCGGGCAGGTAGTACTCGCCCTGGGCGTTGTCGTTGCCGAGCCGCGGCAGCGCCGCGGCAAGCGCCGGGCCGTCGAAGACGTAGATGCCGGCGTTGATCTCGCTCAGCGCCAGCTCCTCGGGCGTCGCGTCGCCCGCGGCCTTGGCCTCGACGATCCGCTCGACCTCCTCGCCGGCGCCGCGGACGACGCGGCCGTAGGAGCCGGGGTCGGCGAGCACGGCGGTGACCACGGTCGCGGCGGCGCCCTCGCGCTCGTGCGTCGCCGCGATCGCGGCGATCAGCTCGGCCGAGACCAGGGGTACGTCGCCGGAGAGCACGATCACGGTCGCCGACCGCTCGACCAGCGCCGCCGCCGCCCGCAGCGCGCCGCCGGTGCCGTCGGCCTCGGGCTGCGGCAGCGCCTCGACGTCCTCGGGCAGCGCGCCGCTGATGTCGCGGTCGGGCGAGACGACCACCGCGATCCGCCCCGCGCCCGCCTCGCGCGCGGCCGCGATCGGCCAGCCGACCAGCGCCCGCCCGCAGACCGGGTGCAGCACCTTCGGGATCGCGGACCGCATCCGCGTCCCCTGACCGGCGGCCATGATCAGCACGGTCGGCGCGCTCACGGGAGCATCGTATTGGCGAGCGCGCGCCGCGGTCAGGCGGCGTGATCGTCGCCTTCGCGCCGCGTCCGCTCCGCCTCGTACCAGCGCAGCCATTTGCGAACGGCGTTATCGCTGACTCCGTACTTGCGGCCCACGGCCGAGTAGTTCGTCGCCTCGATCTCATCGAGCAGCCGCTCGTACGGACCATTCGAGGCTCGTGCCGGACTCAAGCGCCTCGGAGCAGCTCCGAGACACCCTGATTGCTTCCTGCGCTTGTTCTCGTGAATACCCGGGCATGGGGCGAACATTAGTTCGCCACCCGGACGGATTAGACTCGGCCCACGATCCGGTCCGGGGTGGTGTAGTTGGCTAGTCACGCGGCACTTTGGATGCCGAGGCCGGGGTTCGAATCCTCGCCCCGGAACTAGACCAGCAGCGTGCATGGAAATCGCCCGGTGGGCAAGTTGGCCTGACACGGTCGCCGGTACGCACGCCCTACTCCCCGCGCTTGGCGCGACCGCCCTGGGCGCCCGGCTCCTGCGCCGGGCCGGCGGGGGCGGCGATGCCGAGCACCCGCATCGCCTTCAGGCCGAGGCCGAGCTTCTCGCGGCCCTCGGTCGAGCTCAGGTCGTGGCCGCTGAGCTCGCGCACGCGCTCGAGCCGGTAGCGGACGGTGTGGCGGTGGGTGAACAGCGTCTCGGCGGTCGTGGTGACGCTGGCGTCGTTGTCGAGATAGGCCTGGACGGTGGCGACGAGCTCGGTCTCGTACTGCTCGTCGTAGGCGGCCAGCGGCGCGATCGTCTCGTCGAAGAAGCGCTCGAGCTCGGCCGGGTCCTCGCTCATCGCCGGCAGCAGCAGCCGGTAGGAGCCGGTCAGCTCGAAGGCGAGCAGCGTGCGCCCGTCGGCGGCGGCGACGTTGACGGCGAGCAGCGCCTCCTTGCCGGCGCGGTGGATCTGCGCCGGGTCGGGGCAGTGGCGGCTGAAGCCGACCGTGGTCGCGAACCCCGGCAGCGACGAGCGCAGCTCCTCCGCGACCGCGCGCGCCGCGCGCTCGATCCGCTCGGCGTCGGCGGCGGGCAGGACGAGGGCGACCTCGCCGTGGACGGCATCCTCGTCGAGGATCGCCGCCAGCGCTCCGCTCGACCCCGAGCGCACCGCCCGCAGCGCCAGGGTCAGCAGCCGCGCGCGCCAGTCGCCGCTCTGGGCCGAGCCCGGTGCGGCACGGGCGATCACGACGCCGGCGCCGGCGCCGAGCTCGGCGCCGAGCTCGGCCGCGCGGGCCTCGATCTCGGCGCCGCCGGCGAGCTCGCGCGCCAGCACCGCACAGACGAGGTCGCGGGCGGCGTCGTCGCTGGCCCAGGTGGGGGCGCGGGCGCGCTCGACCTCGAGCGCGAGCATCGTCGCGACCATCCGCAGCGCCCCGAGCGAGGCCTCGCCGCCGCCGCGCGGGCGGTAACGGAGCTCGCCGACGGCGGCGTCGGCGACCCGCAGCTCGAGCTGCTCGACCCCGGCGCCGAGCTCGAGCAGCTTCTGCTCCTCGGCGCCCGAGCCGGCGGCGACCGCGAGCACCGCGCTGGAGCGATCGATCACCGCGACGCTGGCGCCGAGCGCGGCGGCGGCGGCGCGCGCCACGGCCGGCAGCCCGGCCCCGGACTCGATCGCCTCCGAGAGCGCATCGAGGCCGCCCTTCGGCTTCGCAGCGGGCTTCGCCGAGCCCGTTCGCGCTTTCGGCCTGCTGCCGGCGCCCACGCGCGGATAGTACGGCGGTCGCCGCGACCGAACGCGGCCGTCGCTCAGAACCAGGCCGAGATGTCGGGCCAGAAATAGACGATCGCGATGCCGACCGCGATGCCGATCCCGACCAGGGCGACCAGCACCACGAACGAGAGCGCGGCGGCGGTCAGCTTCTCCCAGGCGCGCGAGAACGACCCGACCGCGGGCGCGAGGATCAGCCCGCCGAACGCGAGCAGGCAGATCAGGCCGGCGCCGCCGAAGATCAGGATCTCAGTCGACACTTGCTTCATCTTGCCGGAAGTAGCTGACGAGCACGGCGATCGCGGCGAGCAGCGCGAAGACCGAGACGCCGTAGGCCCAGCCGCCGCTGACGTCGCTGAGGTAATGGACGCGAAGATAGACGCGGCTCAGCCCGATCGCCGCGGCCAGCGCGATGCCGGCGACGACGAGCGCGGTGCCGCGCGAGATCCCGGCGCGGATCCGGACCGAGATCGTCAGCGCGATCCAGGGATAGATGACCGAGTGCGAGGCGTGGCCGCTGGGGTAGGAGTAGCCGTCGGCGTCGATCAGCCCGCCGGGCGGGCGCGGGCGGGCGACGATCTCCTTGATCAGCGCCGTCCCGCCGAGCACCGCGAGCGTCCCGGCGAGCAGGACCGCCAGCTCGAGCCAGTGGCGGCGCGCGGCGAGCCAGCCTGCCGCGGCGAGCGTGACGAGCAGCAGCGCCGCGGTCGATCCGAGCGCCGTCACCGCCTTGGCGAGATCGGTCAGCCAGGCGCTCGCGATCCGGTCGCAGAGATCGAACGCGGCGCTGTCGGTCGGCGTCGGGCCCGGGAGGTCGGCGACGTGCAGGCCGTAGGCGATGCAGACGTAGGAGCCGACGGCGAGCGCGGCGAGCGCCGTCGAGAGCTCGAGCCCGAGGTCGCCGGGCGTCACCCGCCCGGCCAGAAACCGCGCCTGGGGCGAGAGGCGGCGGGCGAAGGCGAGCAGCCGGCGCGGCAGCGGCCGCGACTCGATCCAGGCCAGCACCCGCTCGCGGTTGGCCGGCACCCGCAGGTAGCGGACGGCGACGATCGCGCCGACGATCAGCGCGACGATCGCGGCGAAGGCCAACAGCACGTGCTCGGAGCTGCTGAGGACCGCGTCGATGTTCTTCGATGCGTAGTAGCCGAGCAGCGTGAACGTCGTCGCCCACAGGCCGGTGCCGAGGATGCTGTAGGGGGCCATCGCCCGGTAGCGCATCCTCGAGCTGCCGGCGATGAACGGGGCGAGCGCACGGACGAGGCCGATGAAGCGGCCGATCAGGATCGTCTTGCCGCCGTGGGCCTCGAAGTAGCTCTCGACCTGGGCGAAGCGCTCGCGCGTGATCCGCACCCTGTGGCCGTGCTCGAGGATGAAGTCGCGGCCGAGCTTGAGGCCGAGCAGGTAGCTGGCGCTGTCGCCGAGGAACGCCGCCAGCCAGACGATCCCGATCGTCAGCACGACCGAGGTCTCGCCCTGGCCGGCGACGGCGCCGGCGATCACGACGAAGGTCTCGCCGGGAGCGATCAGCCCGACGAAGGCGCCGGTCTCGAGGAACGCCAGCAGCGCCACGAGCGGGTAGGTCCAGGAGCCGAGCTCGCCGGCCACGTCCTCGAGCAGCCGCTGGGCGTCGAAGTCGGGCAGCGCCCGCTTGATCAGCTGGTAGGCGACGATCACCGCGACGACGGCGGCGATCAGCTTCAGCCAGCCCCGCCGGTCGCGCGGCAGCTCCATCAGCCCGCGCCCCCCCGGGCGACGACCGCCTCGCGGCCGCCGGCGCGAAGCTCGGCGGCGGCGCGCTCGGCGGCGGCGGCCGAGCCGAACAGGCCGAACGCGGTCGGCCCCGAGCCGGTCACGCGGGCGAGCTCGGCCCCGGCCGTCTCGAGCGCCTCGAGCGTGCCGGCGATCGACGGTCGCAGCGAGATCGCCGCCGCGGCGAGATCGTTGACGAGCAGCTCGCGGCGCCCGCGGACGTCGCCGCCGGCGGCGAACGCGGCCGCGAGCGCGGCGCGGCGCTCGTCGAGCTCGGCGGCGGCCCGGGCCAGGCCGAGCCGGTCGGCCTCGGCGAAGACCGCGGGCGTCGGCAGGCCCTCGCGGTCGAAGACCAGCACGAGCGCGAACGGCTCCGGCTCGGGCAGCGGCGTCACCCGCTCGCCGGCGCCGCCGACGAGGCTGAAGCGGGGGTCGATCTGCGCGGGCACGTCGGCGCCGAGCGCGGCGGCGATCCGCGCCAGCTCGGCGCCGGGCAGGTCGTCGGCGGCGAGCCGCAGCACCGCCGCCGCGTCGGCGCTGCCGCCGCCGAGGCCGGCGGCGAGCGGGATCCGCTTGTCGACCTCGATCCGCAGCGGCGCCCGCCCCCAGCCCGCCGCGCGCAGCGCCGCCAGCGCCCGCGCGGTCAGGTCGGGCGCGGCGATGCCGGGGCAGACGACCTCGTCGCCGCCGCCGCCGGCCGCGCCGACCGTGAGCCGGTCGGCGAGCGAGATCGGGGCGAAGACCGAGCAGAGCTCGTGCAGGCCGTCGCCGCGGACCCCGCCGAGGTAGAGGCAGAGGTTGAGCTTGGCCGGCGCCGTCAGCGCGCCGCTCATCCGATCGCCTCCGCCAGCGCCAGGTGCTGGGCCGGGGTCAGCATCTCGGCCCGGGCGTCGGCCGGCAGGCCGAGCCGCCCGAGCGCCTCGCGGCAGCCGTGCCGGAGCTCGGCCGGCCGCGGCCGCGGCGGCGCCAGATCGGCCCGCTCGGCCTCGGCGGCGCGGCGTCGCGCCGCCAGCTCGAGCGAGCGCGGCAGCGCCTTGCGACGGTGCGCGAAGCCGTCGCGGATCAGCCGGCGGGCGCGCTCGGGCGGCGCCTGGGCGCGGCGCCGCAGCGTCAGCACCGCCGACTCGACCCGCGGCCGCGGCCTGAAGACGGCCGGATCGACGGTGCGCAGCATCCGCACCTCGCAGGCGAGCTGGACGAGGACGCTGGCGGAGCCGTAGGCGCGCGTCCCCGGCCGCGCCCGCAGCCGCTCGGCGATCTCGCGCTGGACCATCACCGTCCAGCGGCTCAGCCCGGGCAGCTCGACGATCGTCCGCAGCAGCACCGGCGTCGCCACCGCGTAGGGGAGGTTGGCGACCATCGCCGTCGGCGCCGGCGCGAGCGCGCCGAGATCGGCGTCCATCGCGTCGGCCCAGCTCACCGTGACGCCGGCGTTGGCCGCCGCGATCGCGCCGAGCGGCTCGCGCAGGCGCTCGTCGAGCTCGATCACGTGCAGGTGCGCGACCCGCTCGGCGAGCCGCTCGGTCAGCGCGCCCTCGCCGCCGCCGACCTCGAGCACGACGTCGCCGGGCTCGAGCGCGGCGTCGGCGACGATCGCCGCGAGCAGGTTCGGGTCGGCGAGGAAGTTCTGCCCGAGCCGGACCACGGCCTCAGGTTCTCACTCGCTCCAGCCGAAAAGCCTCGCGGCGTTGGCGGTCACCGTCGCGTCGAGCTCGGCGTAGGAGACGCCGCGAAGCTCGGCCAGCGCCTCGGCCGTGTGGACGACGTTGGCCGGCGCGTTCGGCTTGCCGCGCAGGGGCTGCGGCGCCAGGAACGGGCTGTCGGTCTCGACCAGCAGCAGCTCGTCGGGAACCAGCGCCGCCGCCTCGCGCAGCTCGCCCGCGCTCGGGTAGGTGACGTTGCCGGCGAACGAGATGTGCCAGCCGCGCCCGGCCGCCTCCGCCGCGCGCTCGGCAGTCGCCGAGAAGCAGTGCAGGATCACCTCGACGCCGCCGGCCTCGGCGGCGAGCAGCTCGAAGCAGTCGGCGACGGCGCGGCCCGCTCCGGGCCCGCTCGAGTCGCGCACGTGGATCACCAGCGGCAGCCCGCTGCGGCGGGCGATCCCGATCTGGGCCTCGAACGCGCGCAGCTGATCGCCCTCGGGCGCGCCCTCGCGGTAGAAGTCGAGCCCGGTCTCGCCGATCGCCCGCACGCGCGGGTCGGCCGCGAGCCGCTCGATCGCGTCCGCCGCCGCCGCGTCGAAGCCGCGCGCCGAGTTCGGGTGGCGGCCGACCGCGACGAAGACGCCCTCGTGCTCGCGGGCGATCTCGATCGCGTCCTCGTTCGAGGCCTCGTCGAGCCCGACCGTCAGCATCCGCTCGACGCCGAGCCGCCGCGCCGCGGCGACGAGCTCGGCGGCCGGCGGCTTGCAGACGCCGAGGTGGCAGTGCGAATCGATCATCGGGCGGGCGCGGCCTTCCCTAGTCGAGCTTCGGGAACAGCGCCGGGATCCGCTCGACGCGGGCGCCGCCGCCGCGCGAGCCGAAGCTCGCGAGGGCGCGGCCGGGCTCGCCGAGCGCGTCCAGCAGCCGGTCGCCGGCGCTCGGCAGGTAGGCGTGCAGCAGCAGCGTGACGACGCGCAGCCCCTCGGCGAGGTTGTAGAGGACGTCGTCGAGCGCGGCGCCGTCGCCCCCGTCCTTGGCGAGGTCCCAGGGCCGCATCTCCTCGACGTAGCGGTTGAGCCGCCGGACCGCCGCCCAGGCCAGCTCCAGCGCGCGCGTGATCTCGTAGCCGTCGAGCAGCTCGCAGAAGCGGTCGCGCAGCGGCGCCAGGCCGTCGTCGCCGCCGGCCAGCGCCTCGTCGATCGCGCCCGCGGGGACGACGCCGCCGCGGTAGCGCTCGATCATCGCCAGCGTCCGGCTCGCGAGGTTGCCGAAGTCGTTGGCGAGCTCGTTCTCGTAGCGGGCCTCGAACCCGGCCGGGGAGATCGAGCCGTCCTGGCCGAACGAGACCTCGCGGAAGCAGTAGAAGCGCAGCGCGTCGGAGCCGAAGCGGTCGATCACCTCGAACGGGTCGAGCACGTTGCCGAGTGACTTCGACATCTTCTTGTCGTCCATCAGCAAAAAGCCGTGGACGTAGAGCGCCCGCGGCAGCGGCAGCTCGGCCGCCAGCAGCAGGGCCGGCCAGAAGACCGCGTGGAACTTGAGGATGTCCTTCGCCATCACGTGCAGGTCGCAGGGCCAGAAGGCGGCGGTCAGGTCCTCGCCCGGCCGCGCGTAGGAGAGCGCCGTGTAGTAGTTGAGCAGCGCGTCGAACCAGACGTAGATCACCTGCTCGGGATCCCACGGCGCCGGCACCCCCCAGTCGAGCTTCGGCCGGGTCAGCGAGACGTCCTCGAGGCCGCCCCTGATGAACGCCAGCGCCTCGTTGCGGCGGAACTCGGGGCGGACGAAGTCGGGGCGCTCGGCGTAGAGCCGCTCGAGCGGCTCCTGGAAGCTCGAGAGGCGGAAGAACCAGTTCTGCTCGGTCTCGAGCTCGAGCTCGATCTCGTGGATCGGGCAGCGGTTGCCCTCGAGCAGCTCGCTCGCCGTCTTGAAGTCGGCGCAGCGCGGGCAGTAGTAGCCCTCGTAGGTGCCCTGGTAGGTGTGGCCGTTTTCATGGATCCGCTGCATCACCGCCTGCACGCCGGCGACGTGCTCGGGGTCGCTGGTGCGGATGAAGAAGTCGACCGACGCCTCGATCCGCGGCATCAGGTCGCGGAACCGCTGCGAGTTGCGGTCGGCGAGCGCGCGCGGCTCGACCCCGTGGCGCTCGGCCGCCTGCGCGACCGGCTCGCCGTGCTCGTCGGTCCCGGTCAGAAAGAACACGTCCTCGCCGCGCTGGCGCATGTGGCGGGCGAGGATGTCGGCGCCGATCGTCGTGTAGGCGTGGCCGAGGTGGGGCTCGGCGTTGACGTAGTAGATCGGCGTGGTCACGTAGAACGACATGCGGGCGCTGAAGCGTATTGACAGGTCCCGCGGCCGGTCCGCGGCCGGTCTCGGCCGCCGGGCGCCGCCACGGCCGCGCCGCGGTCCGCCGGGCTCAGCCCGCGGTCGTCCCGCCCGGCTCAGCCCGCGGTCGTCGTCTCGGGCGCGGTCGTCGTCCCGGCGCCGTCGCTCGTCGCGGCGCCGTCGCTCGTCGCGGCGCCGCGGCCGCCGCCCCGCTTCTTGCCGCGGCCGCGGTCGGCGGTCGCCGCCGCGATCGCCTTCGAATCAGGGTCGATCAGGCAGTCGGAGCTGTCGGTCTCGGCCGGCGGGTCGGCGTCGGCGGGGAACGCGGTCAGCAGCGCGTCGGCGATCAGCTTGCCGCGCTGCGCGTAGCCCTGGCTGGTGAAGTGGATGCCGTCGTCGATGAACCACTGGTCGCGGACGTCCGACGCCCAGTCGTAGATCCGCATGTTCGGGTAGCGGTTGCAGGCACGGAGCAGGGCCGCGTCCCAGCTCTTCATGTTCTGGGCGGCGTAGGGGCCGTCGGGCACGATCGACTTGACGTTGACCCAGAGCACCGGGTCGCCGTGGGCGACCGCCATCATCGAGTTGATGCGCTCGTCGTAGCCGACGTTCGAGCCGGCCGAGACGTTCGCCGCCTCGTTCGTCCCCAGCGCGAAGACCCAGCAGCCGTCGAACTTGCGGCTGCGCCAGTCCTGCGCCACCTCCTGCGCGTTCGGCAGGCCCTCGAAGCGCTCGTAGATCGAGCGCGCGCCGGAGACCTCGAGGTGGGCGGTGTTGGCGCCGACCCGCGCGAACTGGGCCGCGATCTGCTTCTTCCGCGGCAGGTACTCATCCGAGACCAGCCCCTCCGAGGTCGAGTCGCCGATCAGGACGACGCCGTTGCAGATCGTCCGGTTGGCGGCCTCGGCGTCGGCATCGGACTCGCCGGTGACGGTGGTCGCGACCGAGACGTCGCCGGGGGCCTTCGCGTCCTCGGCGACGCCGGCCCCGGCGAGGCCGGCGAGCGCGGCGACGACGATCGCCGCGCAGCCCGCCAGCGCCGCCCAGCCGCGGCGCGTGATCCGCTCGCGGCGCCAGCGCCCGGCCCGGTACTGGCGCCAGATCCGCGCCAGGGCGCCGTGGCGGATCGGGTTCTCGACGTACCTCCACGACAGCGCGGCGACCACGAAGGTGGCGGCGACCTGGAGCAGGGCGCGCGGCAGATCGACGCCCTCGGCGCCCTCGGGCGTGGTCAGGACGATGATCGGGAAGTGCCACAGGTAGATGCCGTATGAGCGCTCGCCGACCCAGCGCATCGGCGTGCAGCCGATGACCGGGCCGAGCCGCGAGGCCGGATGGGCGAGCGCGGCGACGACGACCGCGGTGGCGATCGAGAGCAGCATGAAGCCGCCGCGGTACAGAAACGGCGAGAACTCCTGCGAGCGCAGGAACATCAGCAGGATCGCGATCAGCCCGATCACGCCGGCGCCGTCGATCACCCGCCGCGCCTCGGGCTTGATCCGCGCGTGCAGGCGGCGGCTCGGCCAGACCATCGCCAGCGCCGCCCCGACCAGCAGCTCGAGCGCCCGCGTGTCGGTGCCGTAGTAGACCCGCGAGGGGTCGATGCCCGGCTTGTAGAGGACGATCATCACGATCATCGAGACGAGCGCCAGCGCCAGCGTCGCCGCCGCCATCCGGAAGCGGGCGCCGGTCGTCGGCTCGACCCGCGGGAACAGCTTCGCCAACAGCAGCATCGCCAGCGGCCAGACGATGTAGAACTGCTCCTCGATCGACAGCGACCAGAGGTGGTTGAACGGCTGCGGCGCCCCGAAAGCGGCGAAGTAGGAGACGTCGTGGACGATCAGGTACCAGTTGTTGACGTAGAGGAAGGCGCTGATCGCCGAGCCGCGGAAGTCGTTCGGCTGGTGCGGTCCGAACACCGTCACCCAGGCGATGACGAGGATCATCATCAGGAACAGCGCCGGCAGCAGGCGCCGCGCCCGCGCCAGCCAGAATGCCTTGAAGCGGATCCCGCCGCGATCGATCTGGTTGAGCAGGATGTCGGTGATCAGGTAGCCCGACAGCGTGAAGAAGACGCCGACGCCGAGCAGGCCGCCGGGGAACCACTCGAACCCGAGGTGGTAGATGATCACCGCGACGACGGCGATGGCCCGCAGGCCATCGAGTCCCGGCATGTAGCGCTCACCGTGCTTGATCGGGGCAGGCATCAGTCAATCCGTGCGAGACAAGGGCGCGTTTCGCTCGTGTGTGCCGCCCCTCGCAACCCCGTCATTAAAGCGAGAAGGTAGGCGCGGTCGCCCCGGAGCCCAGCCTCTAACCTCCACGCGGTGAGCGCGATCGGGAGCGAGGGCGCCGGGGTGACGCTCGGCGGCATCGGCGCCGCCCCGCCGCGGCGCGCTCGCATCCTCACCGTCGCCGCGATCGTTGCGGTCGCGCTCGGCGGCGGCGTCGCCGGCTACTTCGCCGGCGCCGCCGGCGGCGCCGACCTCGACGCCGCCCGCGCCGAGGGCGCCGCCGCCGGTGCCAGGGCGGGGACCCAGGCGGGCGGGCGCCGCGGCTACGAGCTCGGCTACGAGTGGGCCCAGAAGATCGCCTTCAGGCGGCACTACCCCGACGCCTACCGCGCCGGCTACCGGGCGGCCTTCGACGAGGCCGGCCTCGAGGCCCCGAAGCTCGCCGCGATCGAGGTCGAGGCGCCGTGAGCCGGATCGGCACCGCCGCCGCGGTCCTGCTGGTCGCCGCGACGGCCGCGGGCGGCTACCTGCTCGGCGCCGCCGGCCGGCCCGACGACGCCGACGCGATCGGCGCCAAGCAGCGGGCGACCGGCGCGGCGTTCGCCCGCGCCAGCCTCGAATCGATGGCCACCGGCCTTGAGCGCGGGCTCCAGCAGGGGCGCGACGACGGTGGCGCCCGAGCCGCGGACGAGGGCTGGGCCGACGGCTCGGCCGCGGGCCGGCGCTCGGCCCGCGAGCAGGCCGGCGCGCTCGCCTCGCGCCGCGACCGCGAGCCGCGGCCGACGGCGCCCGCCCCGCTCGACGGCGACGGCGGCGTCCTCGTCGTCGGCGACAGCCTCGAGGTCCTCACCTCCCCCTACATCGAGCGCTACCTGAAACAGCAGGGGATCGACGTCACCGTCAACGCCGTCGGCGGCTACAACAGCTACCAGATCTACGACCTGTTCCGCGAGAGCTTCGACGCCTCGCAGTCGGTGATCGTCTTCGACGCCGGCACCAACGACAACCCCGCCTACCCGCAGATCCTCGCCACCAACCTCGCCAAGGTCGCCGCCCGGGTCGGCGACCGCTGCATGGTCGTGCCGACGATCCACGGCCTCGTCGTCGACGGCGTCGGCAACAGCGGCAAGAACCGCGTCGTCAGGGACTTCGCCGCATCGCGGCCGGGAACGCAGACCCCGGACTGGGCCGGCGCCGTCGCCGAGCACCCCGAGTTGATGCAGGCCGACGACCTCCACCCGGTCGCCGCCGGCGCCGACTACCGCGCCCAGCTGATCGTCGCCGGCGTCCAGGCCTGCCTCAGCGGCGACCCGGGGCCCTCGCCGTTGCCGTAGGAGGGAACGACCCGCGGCAAGCGCGCGCGGCGGCCGTGCGAAGGCGAAGCTGCGCCGGACGCGCGGGGCCGCTCGCAGCGCGAAGCAGGTCCTCGCCGGCTGGGACGCCGCGGTCGCCGCGAACTGCTGAGCCCCGACCCGCGCCTGGAATCGCTCTCGCCATCCGGTAGCGATTCCCGGCGCAGACGGGCCGTCGCGAGCGTGGCCGGGCGCCGTGCTCGGCGCCTCCCGCGCCGCCGGTGCCGGCCGCGGCCCCAATCGCTTCGCGCCGCCGGCGCCGCGGCGCCCGCACCGCATTCCGACTCCGCCCCCCGCCCCGCGCCACCGGCGCCGCGAACCGCTGAGCACCCTCGCGCGCCTGGAATCGCTCTCGCCATCCGGTAGCGATTCCGGGCGCGGGCGGGCCGGGCGGCGGGCCTACGGCGCCGGCTCGCGGACCGAGTCGAGGATCGCGAGGATGTCGTCGCCGTAGCGCTCGAGCCGCGAGGGGC
>CAZCFA010000020.1:0-42645 GCA_964497825.1 uncultured Conexibacter sp. | reverse complement strand
GGGAGTACCGCGACGTGCCCCGTCACGCCCGGGCGCGGGTCGCGCTCGCCGCGGGCATCGCTGGCGCGGAGGCGCTCTCCCCGCGGGCATCGCGGGCGCGGGGCAGCGAGCGCACGCCGACCGTCGAGAACCACCCCGTATAGCCGGGACGCAGCGACGTTCGGCGGCTCGTTCGGCTACGGGGGCGAGCCGACTCGCGGCGCGCCCCGCATCAGCCCCGGGGTGCGGATCAGCTTGATCGGCGCGAACGCGGAGCCGTGCTCGACGTAGAAGCAGACGCCGTCGCGATCCTCGACCGCTGCCACCGTGGCCTCGCGGTTGCGCCAGGCGACCGCGACGGCGAGCGCGAACCCGGTCGCGATCGCCGGAATCTGCGGCAGGATCGGGCCGAGCGCCCCGGCGACGATCGCGAACAGGCCGATCGGCCACAGTCGCGCCAGGGCGATCCGGGCCGGCGACTCGGCCGGGAGCTGGGTCGCGGTGCGCGCCTTGGCGAGCGGCTCCGACAGCGCCCGCCGGGTCCGCGCCGGGCGACCGAGCCAGAGGCCCGCGGCGATCGCGACCAGCCACCAGCCGAAGGCGAGCGCGGCGAGCGAGTCCTCGCCGGTCGCGTGCACTGTGATCGCCGAGATCACGGCCAGCGCCGTCGCCTCGACCGCGACGAGCAGCACCGTCCCCCGCAGCAGATCCTTGAACTGCACCGATCAGCCTTCGGCGAGCAGCTCGAGCAGCTCGGTCAGCTCGGCGGTGCCGGCGACGGCGACGTCGGCCTCGGTGCTGATCTCGCCGGGGCCCTCGGGCGAGCTGACGCCGACCCGGACGATCGCGTCGAGCTCGCCGTCGTCGCGCAGCTCGGCGAGGGCCCGGAAGCCGTCGAGATCGGTGCGGTCGTCGCCGGCGTAGAACGCCCGGCGGACGCCGGCGCGGCGCACGAGGCCGGTGATCGCCACGCCCTTGTCGATCGCGGCGGGCGGGCGGATCTCGAGCACCTTGCGGCCGCGATGGGTTCGCAGGCCGCGCCCCCGCGCCTGATCGGCGACGGCGCGGGCGGCGCGCTCGGCGGCGCGCTCGTCCCCGGCGCCGCGCCAGTGCAGCGCCGTGATCAGCCCCTTGTCCTCGATCCTGACCCCGGCCCGCGTCAGCGCCTCGCGATCGGCGAGATCGATGATCGGACCCGCGGCGGCGTCCTCGACGCCCGCCGCCTCCGGGCTCGGCAGCGACCGCTCGGCGCCGGGCTCGAGCAGCTCGAAGCCGTGGTTGCCGGCGTAGGCGATCCCGGTGAGGGCGACGATCTCGCGCGCCTCCTCGGGCTGCCGCCCGGTAACGATCGCGCAGAGCGCGTAGCGCCCCGCGATCCGCCGCAGCGCCGCCCGCGCCGGCGCCGGCACCGCGGCGAGCTCGGGGCGGGCGACGATCGGCGCCAGCGTTCCGTCGAGGTCGCAGAGCACCGCCGCGGCGCCCGGATCGGCGATCAGCGGCGCCAGCGCTTCGCGCCCACCGCCGGCCCTCATTCGCGATTCGTGCATGCGCTGCCTAGTATCGCGCCGGTGGCGCGGCCGGCGACGATCCGGCTCGCCGGGATCGGGATCCTGGCGGGTGCATTCAGCGGCCTCTTCGGGGTCGGCGGCGGCGCCGTGATCGTGCCGCTGCTGATCGCCTGCGGCTACGGCGAGCGCCGGGCGACGGCCACGTCGCTGTGCGCGATCGTCGTCATCGCCGCGCTGGCGGCGGCCGTCCAGGCCGGCTATGGCAACGTCGAGATCGGCAAGGCCGCGTTGCTCGCCGTTCCGGCGGTCATCGGGGTCGGGCTCGGCGTCGGGATCCAGCAGCGGGTCCCCGAGCGCGCGGTCTCGTTGCTGTTCGCGCTGCTGCTGATCGCCGTCGCGGTCGAGCTGGCGGTCCCCTGAGGCGACGGCAGCCGGTGGACCTCGCCCTCGCCATCGTGATCGCGCTCGCCGGCGGCGCCCTCGGCGGCCTGCTCGGGGTCGGCGGCGGCGTCGTCTTCGTGCCGACGCTGGTGATCCTGCTCGACGCCGGTCAGGTCGAGGCCGAGGCGACCTCGCTGGTGGTGATCGTGCCGATGGCCGCCGCCGGCACCTGGCGGCAGCTGCGGCACGGCAACGTCGACGTGCGCGGCGGGCTGACGATCGGCGCGCTCGCGGTACCCGGCGTGCTCGCCGGGGTCGCGCTCGCCAACGCGGTCGGCGAGCGCGGGCTCGAGCTCGGCTTCGCCGCCCTCTGCGCGCTGATCGCCACGCAGCTCCTGCGGCGGGCGCTCGCTGAGGGCGGCCGATGAGCGACGGCCTGCATCTCGGCGCCGGGAGCTTCGTCCCGATCTCGGAGATCGAGCTGCGCGCGAGCCGCTCCTCGGGCCCCGGCGGCCAGCACGCGAACAAGACCGCCTCGCGGATCGAGGCCGTCTTCGACGTCGCCGCCTCGGCCAGCCTCAGCGCCGCGCAGAAGGAGCGGATCATCGCCCGCCTCGGTGAGCGGGTCAGCGCCGTCGCCCAGGACGCGCGCAGCCAGACCCGCAACCGCGGCCTCGCGCTCGAGCGGCTGCGGGCGAAGCTGCTCGACGCGCTGGCGCCGCGCAAGTCGCGGCGGCCGACGCGGCCGAGCCGGGCCGCGAGCGAGCGCCGGCTCGAGGCGAAGCGCCGGCGCTCGCAGCGCAAGCGCGAGCGCCGGCGTCCGCAGTGGTAGCGGCGGCAGCTCGCCTCGTGCGGCGGGCGGCTGGAGACGCCGCGCCACCGGACGCGACCGGCGGCCCGTGGCCGGGGCGGGCTGCGACGCGCTGGCCGCGGCCTGCGGCGCGCTAGCGGAGGCCGTGCTCGAGCGCGCCCTTGACCGCCGCGTCGAGCGAGTTCAGGCGGGCAAGCGCCAGCGCCTCGGCCGAGGCGAAGCCGGTGGCGTTGCCGCGGGCCCGCCCCGCCGCCTCGGGGCCGTGGTGGCTGAGCACGCAGTGCAGCAGCGCCAGCCGCCGCTCGGCCGGCAGCGCCCCCGCGCGCGCGTTGATGATCTCGGCGCCGAGCTGCAGGTGGCCGAGCAGCGCCCCCTCCTCGCTGATCCCGAACTCGGCCCCGTAGGTGAACTCGCGGGTCTTGCCGATGTCGTGCAGCAGCGTCGCCGCCATCAGCAGGTCGGAGTCGAGCTTCGGATGGAGCTGGCAGAGGTCGCCGACCAGCGTGGCGACCGAGACCGTGTGCTCGAGCAGGCCGCCGAGGTAGGCGTGGTGGCCGCCGCGCGTGCACGGCGCCCGCCGCAGCTCGCCGGCGACCGGCTCGGCCCCGCAGACCGCCTCGACCAGCGCCCGCAGCGCCGAGTCGTGGATCTCGCTGGTCAGGTACTCGAAGAAGCCCTCGAGCTCCTCGATCGAGCGGTAGGCGGAGGGCAGGAACTCGGCCGGGTCGTAGGCGCCGGGCTCGAGCCGACGGACGGCGGTGATCTCGGCCGAGAGCCGGCCGCGGAAGCGCTCGACCCGGCCCCGCGCCTCGATCGCATCGCCACGCTCGAAGCGGGCGCCGAGCTGGTCGGCCTCGCGGAAGATCCGGGCCGGGATCGCGCCGGTGCGGTCGCGCAGCTCCAGCGACAGATACGGCGTGCCCGCCTTCGACTGCTGGCGGTCCTTGCGGGCGACCGCGAAGCGGCCGGCGAGCGGCCGCCCGGGCTGCAGCGCGGCGACCCCGCCGGGAGGGCTCGGTTTGCGCACCGCTTCCACCCCTCGATCATCCAACTCCGCGCGGACGGCGCGGCCCTCCTCTACGCTGGCGCCGATGGATCCGATCATCTGGGAACGGGAGCCGCCGGAGCTGCGCTCGCCGGTGCTCGTCGCCTCGTTCTCGGGTTGGAACGACGCCGCCAACGCCGCCAGCACGGCGCTGGGGGCGATCGCCGCCTCGCTCGAGACCGAGCTCGTCGCCCAGATCGATCCCGAGGAGTTCTTCGACTTCCAGGCGAACCGGCCGACGATCGCGATCGCCGACGGCGGCCTCGAGGGCGTCGAGTGGCCCGACAACCTGATCGTCGCCGCCACCGCCGGCGGCGCCGAACGCGACCTGCTGCTGATCGCCGGCACCGAGCCGAGCACGCGCTGGCGCACGTTCTGCAACTGCGTGCTCGACGTCGCCGAGCGCTGCGGGGTCGAGTCGGTCGTCACCTTCGGCTCGCTGATCGCCGACGTCGCCCACACCCGGCCGGTCCCGATCACGGGCCTGGCGACCGATGAGGAGATGATCGGGCAGCTCGGCTTCGAGGACGTCTCCTACGAGGGGCCGACCGGCGTGCTCGGCGTCTTCCACGGGATCTGCCGCGAGCGCGGCCTCAGCGCCGCCAGCCTCTGGGCCGCGGTCCCCCACTACGCCGCCGCGGTCCCGAACCCGAAGGCCGGGCTGGCGCTGCTGCGACGGCTCGAGGGGATGATCGGGATCGCCGTCGAGGCCTCCGAGCTCGAGGACGCCGCCGGCAGCTTCGAGCAGCAGGTCAGCCAGGCGGTCGCCGCCAACCCCGAGATCCGCGAGCTGGTCGAGCGGCTCGAGGAGCAGCAGGACGAGGTCGCCGGCTTCTCCCAGGAGGACGTCCCGACCGGCGACGCGATCGCCCAGGACTTCCAGCGGTTCCTCAGGCAGCGGCGCTCCGACTGACCGCCGGGCGCCCCGCCGTCAGGCCTCGCTGGCCGGGCAGATCAGGCGATAGTCACACCACGAGCAGGTCTCGAAGCTCGGGCGCGGCTCGAAGTCCTGCTCGGCGATGCCGGCCGAGACCTCCGCGACGGTCCGGGCGACGCGGTCGAGCGCGCCGGGCTCGCCGGCGACGCGGACCTTCTCGTCATCGAGCACGTACCAGTAGGAGCCGTCGGCGGCCTCGATCTCCCAGGCCTCGCGGGCGGCGAGCCGGTAGAGGGCGATCTGCAGGTCGCCGCTGAGCTCGGCCTCGGTCTTGGGAGCGCCGGTCTTGTAGTCGATCAGCTCGTAGTTGCCGTCGGGATGGCGGTCGACGCGGTCGACGCGACCGCTGACGGTGCTGTCGCCGATCTTGAACGAGAACCGGCGCTCGAGCCAGGCCGGGCGCGAGGCGCCGGCGCTGTCGCGCTCGTGGTAGCGGGCGAGGGCGGCGACGGCGCGGTCGCGGTACTGCAGCTCGTCGTCGGAGAAGCCGAAGCCGGTGCGGCGCCAGCCCGCCTCGAACAGCGCCAGCAGCCGATCGAGCCCGCGTTCGCCGGCCGCCGCCGAGCCCCGCAGCTCCTCGGCGTGATAGCGCTCGAGCACGTTGTGGACGAGGATCCCGAAGCGCTGGTTGATCGTCGGCTCCTGCGGGATCGCGAAGACGCGCGCGAACTTGTACTTGAGCGGGCAGGTCAGGTAGAGGTCGACGTCGGAGGCCGACAGCGCCAGGCCGCCGCCGCGCGAGGGCAGGAACGCCTCGAGGCCGGGCTCGGCCCGGCTCGCGCGCTGCTCGGAGCGGCGGGTGCGCTCGCGGCCCTCGTCGAGCACGTACCCGTCGAGCGCGGAGCGCTGCAGCTCGGCGAGCTGCTCCGGCGTCGCGATCCGGCCGAGCAGCTCGTTGACGGCGGCGATCGCCTCGCGCGCCGATTCCTCGCCCGGGCGCTGGACCAGCGCCGCGAGCTTGACCAGCTCGAGGAAGCGGGCGACCGCGCGGTTGACGTCCTCGGCGGTGTCGAGCCGCATCTCGCTCAGCGCCGCGCCCGCCCGCCAGGAGGACTCGAGCACCTCGTCGCGCAGCATCCGGTAGGTCGCGTGCAGGCCCTCGGCGGGCCCGAACAGCTCCTCCTCCTGGACGACCTCGGCGGCGCCGAGCGCCTCGCGCGCGCGCTCGTACAGTCGCGAGGGAGCGACCGCGACCCCGCGCTCCTGCTCGGCGTAGGCGAGCACGAGCGAGCGGCTCGCCCGGCTCAGCGCGACGTAGCCGCGGCGGGCCGCGAGCGCGTCGCCGAGGTCGCCGGCCGGCGGCGGCTCGCCGTCGAGCAGCTCGTCGGGGATCCAGCCCGCGCGCTCCGCCCCCCAGCGCATCGCGCCGTGGTCGAGGCCGAGCACGTAGACGTGCTCGAACTCCATCCCCTTGACCTGCTCGGGGTCGGCGAGCAGCACCGCGTCGCGCGGCGGCGGCTCGGCGGGCCGCGTGAACCGCCGCCCCGCCTCGGCGACCGCGGCCAGGTAGCGGACGAACTCGCGGGTCGATCCGTCCGGGCGGCGCAGCGACCAGCCGGCGGCGATCTCGGCCAGGCGGGAGAGGTTGACGAGCCGCTCGGCGGTCTCCGGGCTCGCCGCGAACAGGCCGTGGCGGCGGAACCCGATCCGTTCGATCAGGCGGCGGACGAAGACGTCGGCGCGGAGGCCGTCGAAGGCGCCGGCGGCGGCCCGGTAGAGCTTCAGGAAGGCGCGCAGCCGGTCGCGCGAGGGCGGCGGCAGCTGCGGGCTCTCGAGCGCCGCCTCGAGCGCCGAGATCATGTCGAGCTTGCGGCGGCGGGCGATCGTCGTGCAGCGCGCGAGGTCGACCGAGCGCAGCTCGACCGGCGGCCGCGTCAGCGCCCGGACGACCGCCGCGGAGTCGTTCGGGTCGGCGATCGCCCGCAGCCAGGCGATCGCATCGCGGACCTCGGGACGGCCGAAGAAGGCGGCCGAGCCGGCGCTGCGGAACGGCAGGTTGCGCTCCTCGAGCGCCGCCCCGATCAGCCGGCTCTCGCGGCCGGAGGCGCCGGCGACGATGCAGATGTCGGCGGGGCGCGCGGCGCCGGAGCCGAGCAGGCGCTCGATCTCGCGGGCGACCGCCTGCGCCTGGGCGCGCTCGTTCGCGCAGCGCCAGAACCGCACCTCGGGCTCCGGCTGTCGCGGCGCCGGCGACGAGTCGCCGCCGGGCCCGGTCAGCCGCGGCAGCGCCCGCCGGTAGGAGCCGGGGACCTCGACCGCGGCCGCGCCGACGACGGCGCCGAGCGGTCCGCGCAGGCGGCCGCCGCCGGGAAGCTCGGCGACGCTCGCGTCGGCGAAGGCGCGGCGAAAGCCGACCGCCGCCGCCTCGCCGTCGGCGCGGTGCACCTTCAGCCCCTGGTCGGGGTCGCAGGCGGCGATTACGCGGCGGTGCGGCGCCAGCAGAGGCAGCAGCGCGACCCGCGGGCGCCCCGCGTCCTCGAGCTCGTCGACGAGCAGGTGGCCGATCCGCTCGCCGATCAGCGCCGGCAGGTCGGCGTGGCGGCTGAGCAGGCGGCCGAGCTCGAGGATCAGCTCGCCCTCGTCGAGCACCCCCTGGCGCAGCATGATCTCGTCGTGGCGGTCGAACAGCTCGCTGAACTCGACCTCGCGCAGCGCCAGCTCGCGGTCGGAGCGGCCGGCGGCGCCGCGCTCGGCGGCGCGGGCGCGATCGCGCAGCGACTCGGGCCCGACCCCCTCGGCCTTGAGCGCATCGATCCGCTCGAGCAGCCGCGCCAGCAGGCCCGCCGGGTTGCCGCGGATCTCGTGCCGGCGCAGCGGCAGATCGTCGAGGTGGTCGAGCAGCAGCGCCAGCCGGTCGGCGGGGGCGGCGATCTGGAAGAACGGGTCGAGCCCGGCCTCGAGCGCGTGATCGCGCAGCAGCCGCTCGGCGAGCCCGGGCCAGGTCTCGATCGTGACCTCCTCGGGCGATCCCGCGGTGAGCGCGGCGACGCGGTCGCGCAGCCGCGCCTGGTTGGCGGCGCTCTGGGTCAGGACCGCGATCCGGCCGGGGCGCTCGCCGGCCGCCACGAGCGCCGCCACCCGGGCCGCGATCAGCTCGGTGCGGCCGCTGCCGGCGCGGCCGAGGACCAGCGTCGGACCGGAGCCGGGCGTCGCTTCCAGCGCTCGCTCCGGTGCCGAGGCCCCAGCCATCCCGACAACCGTACCGCCGGACGCCAATACCATTGCCCGGGTGGAGACGCCGATCGACTGGCTCGACGTGTGCCGGCGGGCCAGCGCCCGGCAGGCTGACCTGTTCGCGGGCAGCCTGACGATCTCCGAGCGCACCGTCTACGAGGGCCGCGGCGAGGGCGGCGACATGACGCTCGAGCTCGATCGCAGCTGCGAGGACATCGTCTTCGAGGAGCTCGAGGCGGTCGCCGCAGGCGGCCACGCGCTGATCGCGATCAGCGAGGAGCGCGGCGAGGTCGCGCTCGGCGACGGCGACGGCAGCAGCGCGGCCAGGGTCGTGATCGACCCGATCGACGGCTCGATGAACATGCGCCGGACGATCCCCTCGCACGCGCTCTCGATCGCGATCGCCGACGGCGACTCGATGGCGGACGTGAGCTTCGGCTTCGTCCACGACTTCGGCGCCGGCGACGAGTTCGTCGCGACCCGCGGCGAGGGCGCGCGGATGAACGGCGCCCCGCTCGGGATCGACCTCCCCGGCCAGGGCCTCGAGGTCGTCGGGATCGAGTCCACCGATCCGCGCTGGATCCTCGCCAGCGTCGCCGCGCTGCAGGGCGAGACCTACCGGCTGCGCGCGGTCGGCTCGATCGCGATCACGCTCTCCTACGTCGCCGCCGGGCGCTTCGACGGGATGCTCTCGGTCCGCGGCTGCCGCTCGGTCGACGTCGCCGCGGCCCAGCTGATCGCCCGCGAGGCGGGCGCCGCGGTCGAGTTCCCCGGGCTCGAGTTGAGCGAGGCGATGCTCGGGCTCGACGCGCGCTACGCGGTCTGCGCCGCGCTCGACCACGCCCACATCGAGACGATCCGCGCCTCGCAGGCGGCCGCGCAGCGGCAATGAGCGCGATCGTCGACTGGGGGCTGGCCGAGCGCGTCGCCGCCGCCGTCGCCGGCGACGGCCCGAGCGCGATGGCCTCCGAGGCGGCCGACCTCGCCGCCGCGGCCGAGCGCTCGCGGGCGGCGGTGATCGCCTACACGGGCCTGCGGCCGATCGACCCGGTTCCCGCCGCCGAGTGGGTGAGCCGCCGCCGCTGGGCGCTGATCAACCTGGGCTCGATCCGGGGGCTGATCGCCGCCGCCGAGTCGCGGCTCGGCGGCGCGCTGGGGACCGGGCGGGCGGGCGCCGCGCTCGATGCGGTCGGCGGCCGCGCCGTCGCCGTCCAGCTCGGCGGCCTGCTCGGGCTCGCCTCGCGGCGGGTGCTGGGCCAGTACGAGACCCCGCTGCTCGGCGGCGGCGGGCGACCGCGGCTGATCTTCGTCGGCGCCAACCTCGACGCGGCCCGCGCCGATCTCGACGCCGACCCGGCCGCGCTGCTCGAGTGGGTGGCGCTGCACGAGGTCACCCACGCCGTCCACTTCTCCTCGGTCCCGTGGCTGGGCGACCACCTCAGCGGCCTCGCGCGGACGCTGATCGAGGAGACGCCGCTGAGCCTCGAGGGATCGCGGCTCCTCGGCGGCGCCCGACAGGCGCTGACCGACCCGCGCGGCTGGCTCGCCGAGCTGCGCCGCTCCGACCCCGTCACGCTGCTCGCCCCGCCCGAGTCGCGGCCGACGATCGCCGCCGTGCAGGCGACGATGGCGCTGGTCGAGGGCTACGCCGAGCACGTGATGGACGCCGCCGCCGAGCCCGGCCCCGGGGTTGCGGCGCTGCGGGCCGGGCTCGAGCGGCGGCGCGAGGGCCACAGCCCGCTCGCCCGCGCGCTCGCCTGGCTGCTCGGCCTCGAGATCAAGCTGCGCCAGTATCGCGAGGGCAAGCGGTTCGCCGACGACGTCGTCGCCGTCGCCGGCATCGCCGGCCTCAACCGGGCCTGGGCGGGGCCGGCGGCGCTGCCGACGCTGGCCGAGATCAGCGCCCCGGCGGCGTGGGTCAGCCGCGTCGCCACGCCCGCGGCCGCATAGCGGCCCGCCGGGTCCGCCGCAACGGCGGCTCCGTGACGGCTCTCACATTCCCGCTTGGTAACTGCGATTGCGGGTACGTGTAAGAACAGCTGTTCGGTGCTATGCTGAATATCCTTAGTAATAAGGACATCGGCTTCAAGCACGATCTTCAAACCAACACGAGGGGTTGAGAACACAGATGGCTACCACCAGCAAGGCCAAGGCGACCACCAAGGCGCAGGCCACCAAGACCAAGACGCAGGCGCAGCGGACCGCGAGCACGGCGAAGGCCGGTGCCAAGAGCACCGAGGCCGAGGCCGCGAAGACCGTCGGCCAGGCCAAGGGCGGCGTCAACGCCGCGACCGACTACGTCAAGGCCGCCGCCGAGACCGCGGTCGACGTCCCGGTCGGGGCCGCGCTCAGCGCCGTCGACCGCGTCGGTGAGCTGAACACCCGGTTCAACACGCCGACCAAGCGCGAGACCGAGCTGCGCCGCGTCCGCAACCAGTTCCGGCGCGAGCTCAACAAGGTCGAGCGCCGCGGCGGCAGCGCCCGCAAGCGCGCGCTGCAGTCGGCGAAGCGGACCCGGACCAAGCTCGAGCGCGAGGTCAAGGCCCGCCGTCGCAGCGCCGAAACGTCGCTGCGCCAGCAGCGCCGCAGCCTCGAGACGTCGCTGAAGCGCAACCGCACCGAGGCGGAGAAGCGCGTCCGCGAGGTCGGCGACCGGGTCCAGGCGCTGGTCTAGGTCCGATACCGCTTAGCCCGGGCCGCCCATCGGAGAGGTGGCGGCCCGGAGAGATCTGCTCGCCACATAACGCGGGCAGACCGGGGAGCCGGAAGTGCTTCGGCACAGCCGGTCCCCCACCTCTCCTCCCCGAACCACCGGGCCCTCTCGAGGGCCCGGTGGTTCTCTTTGTTCCGGCGGCCGAAGCCGGTCTGAGACAATGCCCGCATGGCTCTCCCAACCGAAGACCAGGTCACCGAGGCGCTGCGGTCCGTGATCGATCCCGAGCTGCGTCGCTCGGTCGTCGAGCTCGGCATGGTGCGCTCGATCGATATCCACGAAGGCGGGCGCGTGGATGTCGTCATCGCCCTGACCACACCAGGCTGCCCGATCCGCTCGCAGTTCGAGCAGGCCGTCGTCGAGCACGTCGGCCCGCTCGAGGGCGTGAGCAGCGTCGGCGTCGGCTTCGACGTGCTCTCCGACGCCGAGAAGTCGGCCCTGCAGCGCAAGCTCGGCCGCCCCGGCGGCCTTCCCGAGGGCGCGCTGGCGCAGGTCAAGAACGTGATCTGCGTCGCCTCCGGCAAGGGCGGCGTCGGCAAGTCGACGATGACCGCCAACCTCGCCGCGGCGCTGACCGCCGAGGGCAAGCCCGCGGGGGCGCTCGACTGCGACGTCTACGGCTACTCGATCCCGCGGATGCTCGGCGTCAGCGGCAAGCCCGAGGTCAACGGCGAGCGCAAGATCGTGCCGCTGACCTCGGCCGGCGGCGTCAAGGTGATGTCGATCGGCTTCTTCATCGAGGAGAACGCCGCCGTCGTCTGGCGCGGGCCGATGCTGCACAAGGCGATCCAGCAGTTCCTCGAGGACGTCGACTGGGGCGAGCTCGATTACCTGCTGCTCGATCTGCCGCCCGGCACCGGCGACGTCTCGATGACGCTCGCGCAGCTCTTGCCGCAGGCGCGGATCCTCGTCGTCACGACGCCGCAGCCGGCGGCCCAGACCGTCGCCGCCCGCGCCGCCGAGATGGCCGGCAAGGTCGACCTCGAGGTGCTCGGCGTGATCGAGAACATGTCGGCCTTCACCGCCGCCGACGGCAGCCGCCACACGATCTTCGGCGAGGGCGGCGGCCAGGCGCTCGCCGACGAGCTCGACGTGCCGCTGCTCGGCAAGGTCCCGCTCGAGGAGGCGCTGCGCGAGCACGCCGACGGCGGCGATCCGCTCGTCACCGCCGACCCCGGCTCGCCCGCCGCGATCGCGATCCACCAGGCGGCGCGCGGGATCATCGCCCAGACGCCCGTCGAGCTGATGATGATGGAGTCGGCGGTTGCGCAGCCGCCGGCGGCGGCGACTCCGATCAGCGGCACCGAGCTGCCGGTCGTCCAGGCCGGCGGCTGACGGCTTGACGGCGGCCCTCGCCGGCCCGCGGTCGGGCGGTCGCGTCCCCGACCCGATCGCCGCCGGCGCCGTGGCTACCGATGGCCGCTGAGTTCACGCCCGCCCATCGCGGCGGCTCGGGGACGCCGCTCGTCCTCGTGCACGGGTTCACCGACACCTGGCGTACCTGGGAGCTGGTGCTCGCGGGCCTCGAGCGGCGACACGACGTGCTCGCGCCGACCCTGCCCGGCCACGCCGGCGGCGCGCCGCTGGGCACGGAGGTCAGCGGCGCCGCGCTGATCGACGCCGTCGAGCGGGCGATGGACGAAGCCGGGTTCGAGCGGGCGCACGTCGCCGGCAACTCGCTCGGCGGCTACGTCGCCCTGCAGCTCGCGGCGCGGGGCCGCGCACGGTCGGCGGTCGCGCTGGCGCCGGCCGGCGGCTGGAGCCGCGACGACCCGGTCGCCGGCGACATCCTCGGCTTCTTCGAGCGGACCCAGGCGCAGCTTCGCACCGCCCTCCCCGAGATCGACGCGCTGCTCGCCACCGAGAGCGGGCGCCGGTTGGTGACGAGCTTCGTCGTCACCAACTGCGACCACATCCCGGTCGAGCTGATCAAGCATCAGATCGAGGGCCTCGTCGCCTGCGACGCGACGCCGCTGATCGAGCTCGCCGCGCGCGAGGGCTTCGACCTCGACGCCGCGGCGATCGACTGCCCGGTCCGGATCGTCTGGGGGACCGCGGACCGGATCCTGCCCTACCCCGCCACCGCCGCCCGCTACCGGCGGCAGCTGCCGAACGCCGACTGGGTCGAGCTCGAGGGCATCGGGCACATGCCGCAGCTCGACGTCCCGACCGAGACGGCGGAGTTGATCCTCGGCTTCACGAGCTGACCACCGCCTCGAGGTCGCGGTCGGCGGCGCTCATCGCCGCCGCCAGCAGCAGCGCGCAGAGGAACGAGAGCGCGACGAGCGCCGCCGAGGCGATCAGGAACGCGGTGCCGGCGCTGAACAGCGGGATCCCGCGGGCGGAGAGCGCGGCGAGGCCGAAGACGGCGGCGAGCGCCGCAGCCAGCGCGAGCAGCGCCAGCTCGGTGGCGCCGATCTGCAGCGGCCCCGGGATCCGCTCGCCGCCGCGCGCCGTCGGATCGCGGTCGGGCCAGCGGCGAATCGCGATCGCCGCCAGCGCGCCGACCGCGAGGCAGACGAAGTAGGCGCCGACGGCGTCGCTGGGACGGTGCCAGCCGGCGGCGACGACGGCGACACCGAACGCAGCGCCGATCGCCCCGGCGCCGAGCGCGGTTGCGATCCGCAGCCGCGCCGGGACGACGAGCAGGGCGGCGAGGCAGACCGACATGCCGACGGTCGTGTGGCCGGACGGGAAGGAGTTGCCGCCGCTGTTGAGCCCCGAGGGGACGATGTCGGGGCGCTCGAGGACGATCAGCTTCAGGACCTCGGTGGTCAGCACCGCGGCGGCGACCGAGGCGGCGGCGATCAGCGCCAGGTGCGGCCGGCCGCGTAGGAAGGCGACGGCGGCGACGAGCGCCATCGCCAACGTCAGCGTGCCGACGCCGACGATCCGCAGGAAGCGATCGGCCTGGCTCGCGCGGAGCCGCGAGAGCACGTCGCCGCCGAGCAGCGTCCGCTCGTCGAGCTCCTGCCCCCAGTGGGTGCGGACGACGAGGACGTAGACGAGCAGCACCGCGAGCGCGGCGCCGATCGCGAGCAGCAGGAGCTGCCGCGGCAGCGGCCCGGACCCGGCCGGGGGCCGGCTAGTTGCTGGCGAAGTAGTCGGCGTTGATCTGCGAGAACTTCGTCCACTCGGCCGGGAGCTGGTCCTCGGCGAAGCAGGCGTCGACGGGGCAGGCCTCGACGCAGGCATCGCAGTCGATGCACTCGTCGGGGTCGATGAACAGCTGCTCGTGGGCGTCGTAGTCGGGCTCGTCGGGGGTCGGGTGGATGCAATCGACCGGGCAGACCTCGACGCAGGAGTTGTCCTTCTCGCCGATGCACGGCTCTGCGATCACGTAGGTCAAGTTCGTTCTACCTCTCGCTTGGCTCGAATCGTCGCCGCCGGGCCGGGCGCGCGGCGGACGCGACATTGTAGGGGCCGCTCGCGCCGAACCGGGGGCGGCCGGAGGGCGCCCCGCGGCCGGAGGGCGCCCCGCGGCGCCCCGCGGCGCCCCTGGGCGCCCCGGCGGCCCTCCGGGGCGATTGACTTCGCGCGAGCGCCTACGTCCGGCTCGCTCGCCGAGCGCCTACGTCCGGCTCGCTCGCCGGCGACCTGCGTCTGGAATCACTGGTCGCACGGACCACCGATCCCCGACGGAGCGGCTGCATGGGCCACCGATCCCCGACGGAGCGACCGCATGGGCCACAGATCCCAGCCGGAGCGGTCCGGGTGGACACCGATCCCGCGCGAACTGGTCACATGGAGCGCCGATCCCGGGCGGAGGCGGCGGATGGTCGCCTTCGAGCCGAGCGTGCCCGCGACCTCTAAGGTCCGGCGCGGGATGATCCTGCTGACCGGAGCCACCGGCGTCGTCGGCTCGGCGCTGCTGCCGAAGCTGCTCGACGGCGGCCACGACGTCCGCTGCCTGGTCCGCGACCCGCGCCGGCTCGGCCCCGAGCGCGTGCGGGTGCAGCTCTCGCTCGCCGACCTCGGCGATCCGCGCGGGCTCCGCCACGCCGTCCGCGGCGCCGACACCGTGATCCACCTCGCGGCGACGATGCGCGACCAGCCGCCGCGCCGGGTCGAGGAGATCAACGCGCTCGGCACCCACCGGCTGCTGAAGGCGGCTGAGCGCGCGGGCGTCCGCCGCTTCGTCTTCTTCAGCGCGCTCAACGCGACCAGCTTCCAGCGCACCCGCTTCTTCCGCTCCAAGGCGCTGGCCGAGCAGCGCGTCGCAGCCTCCGCGCTCGAAACGACGATCTTCGCCCCGTCGATCATCTACGACCGCGACGACCCCTGGGTGACGGCGCTGCGACGGCTGGCGCTGCTGCCGGTGATGCCGATCTCCGGCCGCGGCCGCTCCGCCTACGAGCCGATCTGGGCCGAGGACGCCGCCGGCGCCGTCGTCGCCGCGCTCGACGCCGACCCCGGCCGCTACGAGCTCGCCGGCCCCGAGCGGCTCACCTACGAGCAGATCGCCCGGATCATCGCCGGCTCGGCCGGCCGCCGCCGGCTCGGCGTCCACGTGCCGCTGCCGTTCGTGCGCTCGTTCCTGATCTGGCTGCGGCGGCTGATCGGCAACACCGCCTTCGCCACCTGGGAGGAGGCGGAGCTGCTCGAGGTGCCGATGCTGAGCGAGCGCGGCACAGCCGACGTTCGCCGGCTCGGCGTCGATCCGCTCGCGATCCGCCGCGTGCTGGCGGCGTAGGACGCCGGGGCGCTACCGCGGCTGGGGCCGGCGCGGAGCGCGTCCGCCGCGCCCCGGCAACCGCCGCCCGGCGGCGGGGCCCCTGGGGCTGCCCGCTACCGTCCCGGGCGGCTGCGGCGCGGGCTGATCGGCGGCGAGCAGCAGGAAGGTGGTCATCGGCCCCTTCCCCTTGACGAGGACCCCGCCGCGGCTGCCGACCTCGAAGCCGGCGCCCAGCAGCGCGGCCGTGCGCTCCGTGATCTGGACCCTGCCCGGCTCGCCGCTCGATTCCATCCGGCTGGCGGTGTTGACCGTGTCCCCCCACAGGTCGTAGATGAACTTGGTCGTGCCGATCACCCCGGCGACGACCGGGCCGCTGTCGATGCCGACCCGGACCTGCAGCGGACCGGTCTCGGAATCGACGCAGGCGGACAGCGCGCCCGGCATCGCCAGCGCCATTCGCGCCGCCGCGTCGGCGTGCCGCGGCAGCGGCTCGGGGACGCCCGCGGCAGCCATGTACTCGTCACCCACGGTCTTGATCTTCTCGAGGCCGTGGCGTGCGGCGAGCTCGTCCCAGCGGCTGAAGATCCGGTCGAGCAGCGTCACGAGCCGGTCCGGCTCGAGCCGCTCGGTGAGCTGCGTGAACCCGACGATGTCGGCGAACAGCACGCTCGCCTCCGGATGGGCATCGGCGATCACGCCGCTGGAGCGCTTGAGGCGGCGGGCGACCCCGGCCGGGAGGACGTTGAGCAGCAGCGCCTCGGAGCGCTCGTGCTCGACCTCCCGCGCCTGCACGAAGTACTGGACCAGCAGGAACACCGTGGCCGAGACGGCGCCGATATTGACGACGAAGAAGGCGATGCGAAGCCCGCTCGGGATCTCGGCCGGGGCGCCGAGCGCCGGCTCGATCAGGGCGGAGGCGAACAGCAGGACGAGGAAGGCCGCGAACCAGGGAACGCTGCGGCGGCCGCCGACGAAGAACACCGCCCCGAGCGGCGCCGTGAGGCTCCAGAGCCCGACCGTCGAGCTGGCCGCGAAGCCGCCGAGGACCGCCTGCAGCAGGAACGGGAAGACGAGCATCATCGAGAGCTCGACGGTGCGGAACGCGGCGGGATGCGGGCGATGCGCCTGGGCGCTGAGCAGGATCGCGGTGACGACGGACCAGGTCAGCGGGATCGCCGCCGCGACCCAGAGCCCGAGCAGGGCGTAGACGCTGATCCACAGCAGCGCCAGCGCGGCGATCGCGGCGGTGGCGAGGTTGAGGGTCTGCCGCCGCAGCGCGGCGAGCTCGTCCTCGCGACCGCTCGCGCCGATCGCGGCCACCCGTCCGACGACGCCGATCATCTCGCCGCCGCCACCAGCTCGGCGGCCTCGCGATCGAGGCCCGCGGCGATCGAGCCGAGGTCGTCGACGATCGCCGGGTCGGCGCAGAGGCCGAAGTGGAGCCGCCCGGCGAGCGAGACGACCGCGACCCGGAGCGCGTGGCGCTCGCCGATCTCGGCGACCGAGTGGATCGCCTCGACCGGGGCGCCGAGCACCGCGACCGGCTCGCGCGGGCCGGGGACGTTGCTGACGCTGAGCGCGAAGCTCCGCGGGCTCGCCTCGATCCGCTCGGCGAGCTCGCGCAGCGGCGGCGCGGCGGCACCGAGCTCGCCGAGCAGCTCGCGCAGCTCCTCGGCGTCGTGGCCGGCCTTGCGGCGCCGCGTCTCGCGCCGGACCGCGCGCAGCCGCTCGGCCGGGCCGGCGGCCGTCAGCGGCAGCCGCAGCGTGAAGAACGAGTCGAGGTTCGCGACCGCGTCCCCCTCGTGGTGGAGCGAGACCGGGACCCGGGCGCGCACCCCGCGGAGCGAGCCGTGGTGCGCCTCGAGCCAGCGCCGCACCGAGCCGGCGACGATCGCGAGCACCGCGTCGTTGATCGTCGCCCCGGCCAGCTCCCTGGCCGCGTCGCGGAGCGGCGGCAGCTCGGCGGAGGCGAAGGCGATCCGCCGCGATGTCCCGATCGCGCCGTCGAACGGCGAGCGATGTACCGATTCGGCGAACTCGCGCTCGATCATCGCCGCCAGGTGGCGGTGGCGGCGCCGGTGGTCGGCCTCGGAGCATGCCGTCCCCGGCCCGGATCGACCGGCCGTGTCCGGATCGGATCGGCCCGCTGGACGATCGCGCGGTGGGGTCGCGCCCTGGTCCCAGAGCAGCTCGCGGGCGAGCCGCAGCGCCGCGGTTCCATCGGCGAGCGCGTGGTGGATGCGCCAGATCAGCACCGCCCCGCCGCCCTCGAGCGGCGCGAGGTCGATCTGCCACAACGGCAGCTCGCGATCGAGCCGCTGCTCGAACCGTCGCGCCACGGTCGCGGCGATCTCGGAGCACGCGAGCGGCCCGCCGCCATCGAGCGTGGTGACCAGGCGCCCGATGTCGAGGCGCTCGCACGGCACCCACGCGGGCGCGCCGTCGCGCTCGCCGAGTCGGCGCGCGAGCTCGGGCACGGCGGCAATGCGCTCGCCGACCCGGGCCCGGAGCCGCGCGGCATCCGGTGCCTCGGGGCCGAGCCTGACGACCTTGCAGGTGTGGCCGGCGATCGTCTCGCATTCGAGATCGAGGATCGCCCGGTCGGCGTCGTGAAGCGGGATCGCTGCCACGGACGGGTTGCGAGCCTCGCCGGAGCGGCCTTGCATCATCTGCAACACAGCATAGGCCCGGTGCGGGCGCGGGCCACGGGCGCTTCCGCGCGCTGCCGGCGCCGGGCCGTGCCCCGTTCAGCTCCCGCGTCGGCGCCGCGCCGACCGCCCCTCGGGGCCGGGCCCGGGCGGGCGGCGATGAGGCTCATCCGCGACCCGCGCCCACGTCGCCGCGGTCGCACCGCGGCGACGTCGCGAGCGAGCGGGGACCGGGCCTACCCGGCTCCGAGCCGGGCGAGGAGGACGTGGTCGCGCTTGCCGTGCTCGCGGCTCAGGTTGGTCGCCCGCGTCGCGAACGCGATCGAGTCGCCGCCGGTGGAGAGCCAGGGTCCCTCCGAGCGGCGATCGCCGGCGGCGCCGTCGGCAGCGCGGCTGATCAGGACCGGCCCGGGCGCGGCGAGGTCGCGCACGTAGATCTGGCCCGTGGCCGCGGTCAGCCCGGGGACGAGGTTGGACGCGGCCGAGGAGAAGCCGACGCGGAGGCCGTCGCCGGAGATCGTCGCCTCGCCGGCGCTCGAGTCGGCCGCCCCGAGCGCCGGGCCGCTGACCAGCTCGGTGGCCCCGGTTCCGAGGTCGCGGACGAAGACGTCGGCGATCCCGCCGTTGCCATCGGCGGCGGTCAGGTCGGTGGCGGACGAGGTGAAGGCGATGCGACCGCCGTCGGCCGAGATCGACGGGTCGTGCGAGGCCCCGTTTCCCGCCGTCCCGGCGGCGGTGACGCTGACGAGCTCGGTCGCGCCCGCCTTGCGGTCGTAGCGGAAGACGTCGTAGTGGCCCTCGGTCGCCGGCGGAGCGAGGTTCCTCGCCTTCGAGTAGTAGGCGACGTAGCGGCCGTTGGCGGAGATCGAGGGCTCCCAGGCGCTCTGGTCGGCGACCGCGCCGCCGGCCGCGCGGCTGACGAGCTCGGTGCGGTCGCGCTTGCGGTCGTAGACGAAGACCTGGTAGCGCTTCGAGTGGCGCAGGCCCCGGTCGCCGGTGCCGAGGTCGTCGGAGTTGGAGACGAAGGCGACGAAGCGGCCGTTGGCGGAGATCGAGGGGCTCAGGCATCGCCGGTTGCCGCGCCGCGCCGCGTCGTGGCTGATCAGCTCGGTCCGGTCGCGCTTGCGGTCGTAGACGAACACGTCCTCGCGCCCGCCCGCGCGCTTGCCCGGGCCGTCGGTGCGCTCCTTGACGAGCTGTTCGGAGGTCGAGACGAAGGCGACGTAGCGGCCGTTGCGGTTGAGCTCGGAATCGAACTGCAGCGAGTGGTCGCGCGGCCTGCCGCTGATCCGCGCGGCGCGGCCCCGGCGCGAGTCGTACAGCCACACGTCCGCCTCGGGCAGGGTGTCGTTCGGCTGCAGGCCGAGGTCGACCGTGAACGAGACGTAGCGGCCGTTGCCGGAGACGGCGGCGAGGCCGGTGCGCCGGTCGAGCGGCTTGCCCCGGCCGTTGACGCTGGCCAGCTCGGCCGCCGCCGCGGCGCCGGCGGTGGCGAGCAAGAGGGCTGCCGCGACGAGCAGCACGGCGGCAAAGCGCGGCCCCCGGACCGGGGCTGGCGGTTGTCTCCCTGATCGGTCGGCCATTGGAACGGCGCCGTGTGGCGATCGTCACAGACCGTAGCGAAATGGCGGGTCGCCGGTCGCGGTCGCGTCCGGCGCGGCCCACAACGCAGCGGGGCCCGGGATCGCTCCCGGGCCCCGCTCGGTTCCGGCCGCCGTCGGCTCGCGCCGTGGCGGCAGAAACCAGGCTGCCTGCGTGTCAGCCGGGGCTGGCTACATCATGCCGCCCATGCCGCCCATGTCGGGCATGCCGCCGCCGGCGGGCGCCTCGTTCTCGGGCGGCTCGGCGACGATGCACTCGGTCGTCAGGATGTTCTTGCCGATCGAGGCCGCGTTCTGCAGCGCCGAGCGGGTGACCATGGTCGGGTCGATGACGCCGTCCTTGATCAGGTCGCCGTACTCGCCGGTGCCCGCGTTGAGGCCCTCGCCGGGCTTCATGTCGCGGACCTTGTTGACGACGACCGAGCCCTCGAACCCCGAGTTCTCGGCGATCTGCCGCAGCGGCTCCTCGAGCGCCCGGCGGATGATCTCGGCGCCGGTCGCCTCGTCACCGTCGAGGCCCTTGGCGTCGACCGAGTCCTGAGCGTTCAGGAGCGCGACGCCGCCGCCGGGGACGATCCCCTCCTCGAGCGCGGCCCGCGTCGCCTGCAGCGCGTCCTCGACGCGATGCTTCTTCTCCTTCATCTCGGTCTCGGTGGCGGCGCCGACCTTGACCACGGCGACACCGCCCGCGAGCTTCGCGAGACGCTCCTGGAGCTTCTCCCGATCGAAGTCGGAGTCGGTGTTCTCGATCTCGGAGCGGATCTGGTTGATCCGGCCCTCGATCTGCGCCTTGTCGCCGGCGCCGTCGATGATCGTCGTCGTGTCCTTGCTGACGACGACCCGGCGGGCCTTGCCGAGCTGGCTGAGCTGGGTGTTCTCCAGCTTCAGGCCCATCTCCTCGGTGATCACCTCGCCGCCGGAGAGGATCGCGATGTCCTCGAGCATGCGCTTGCGGCGATCGCCGAAGCCGGGGGCCTTGACCGCCACACCGGTGAAGGTGCCGCGGAGCTTGTTGACGACCAGCGTCGCCAGCGACTCGCCCTCGACGTCCTCGGCGACGATCACGAGCGGCTTGCCGCCCTGCATCGTCTGCTCGAGGATCGGCAGGATGTCACGGACCGAACCGATCTTCTGGTTGGCGATCAGGATGTAGGGGTCCTCGAGGACGGCCTCCATCCGATCCTGGTCGGTGACCATGTAGGGGGAGATGTAGCCCTTGTCGAACTGCATCCCCTCGGTGAACTCGAGCTCCATCCCGAAGGTCTGGCCCTCCTCGACGTTCACCACCCCGTCCTTGCCGACCTTCTCGATCGCGTCGGCGATGACGTCGCCGATCTCGTCGTCGGCGGCCGAGATCGAGGCCACGCGGCTGATCTGCTCCTTGCCGCCGACCTCCTTCGACTGCTTCTCGCGCAGGTTCTCGACGACCTGGTTGACGGCCGTCTCGATGCCCTTGCGCAGCGCCAGCGGGTTCGCCCCGGCGGCGACGTTCTTCAGGCCCGACTGGACGATCGTCTGCGCCAGCAGCGTCGCCGTCGTCGTGCCGTCGCCGGCGACGTCGTTGGTCGCGGTCGCGACCTCGCGGACGAGCTGGGCGCCCTGGTTGGCGAACACGTCCTCGATCTCGATCTCGCGGGCGATCGTGACGCCGTCGTTGGTGATCGTCGGCGCGCCGAACTTCTTGTCGAGGACGACGTAGCGTCCCTTCGGGCCGAGCGTGACCTTGACCGCGTTGGCGACGGCGTCGACGCCGTCCTGCAGTGCGGTACGCGCCTCGGCGTCGTACTTCAGCTCCTTGTGAGCCATCTCTTCAGTCCTTCCGTTTCAGTTCCGTTTGCGGGTGTCCCGAGGGCAGCTCGTGCTAGCCCTCGACCTTGGCCAGGACGTCGGACTCGCGCAGGACCAGCAGGTCCTCGCCGTCGACCTTGACCTCGGTGCCGCCGTACTTGCTGTAGAGGACGACATCGCCCTTGGCGACGTCGAGCGGGATGCGCTTGTCGCCATCCTCGTCCCAGGCGCCGTCGCCGACGGCGAGCACCTCGCCCTTCTGCGGCTTCTCCTTCGCCGTATCCGGGAGCACGATGCCGCTGGCAGTCGTCTCCTCCTCCTCCAGAGCCTTGACGATCAGGCGATCGCCGAGCGGCTTCAGGTTCATTCTTACCTCCGTTTAGGGGCTTGCTCGTTTGGTTTGGAAAGTCCGGCTTGGCACTCTACCCAAGAGAGTGCCAAGGGCGTCGCGACGAGTCTAGCGGGCTCGCATCGGACGTCAAGCGATCTGAGTCCGCTCGGCGCAGATCGAGGCACATACCGCGGCGGCGGCGCGGTCCTCAGTCGCTCGCCAGCAGCCGGCAGCCGAGCCGGCGGGCGAGGCCGACGCCGCCGGCCCGCATCGTCTCGTCGTGGTTCCAGCGCAGAAGCGGCGCCGCAAGCGGCGCCAGCGCGTTGATCCAGGCGCGGTTGCTGCGCACCTCCCAGTCGTAGAGGACGGCGGTCACGCCGTCGTCCTCGTAGAGCCGCCAGCGGCCCGTCCCCTCGAGGTCGCCCGTGGCCTCGATCTCGAGGAACCGGGGCGGCTCGACCGCGGTCGCGACCGCCTCGAAGCGCAGCCGGTAGGGGATCCGGCCGCGCCACTCGTGGCGGCCGCGGCGGCCGATCCCGCACGGCGTCCCCGGGTCGAGCTCGGTGGCGCTGACGACGCCGGGCCACCACGACGGCCACTCCGACGCATCCCAGATCACCTCCCAGACGTCGCCGCGCGGCGCCTCCAGCAGCCAGCTCGTCAAGAACCGGTAGCCGGCCATCGGCCGCCCGTCCCCGCTAGTTCGGGCTCGGCGGCTCGCCGTTGCCGAACGAGCCGATCGGGCGCTCGACGATCTGCGAGAAGCGGATCACGGTGACGACGTCGTCGCGCTCGATCGGGCGGCTGTAGATCTGCTCGAGGAACTGAACGGTGTCCTCGAGCCGGCGGAACTCGGGGTTGTCGTGCTCGATGTCGCGCGGCGAGAGCTCGGCGACCCGCTTCACCTCGACGTCGTCGATCACCGCGGCGAAGATCTTCTCGCGCGGCCCGTGCCGGTAGCCGACCGTGACCCAGACGACCTGGCTGCGCTGGTACTTGCGGCTCTTGTCGCCGAGCCGGATCGTCGCCGACTTGCGGCCGCGCTTGAGCTGATCGACGAAGACCGGTGAGTAGAAGTTGAGGACGTAAAGCGCGCTCACCGCCCGGCAGCGTATCCGTTAGGGGGCGAAGCCCTCGGCGCCGAGCATCGGCACGAACCGGCAGGCCGCGATCGGCCTGCTGCCGAACCGCTCGGCGCCCCCCGGGTCGCGCCAGTACGTCGTCAGCGTCTCGCCGCCGGCGGCGGCGACCGGCGCGACGAGCTGGCCGCCGGGGCCGAGCTGGCGCAGGGCCGCGGTCGGCTCGCCGGGGACGGCGGCGTGCAGGGCGATCGCGTCGTAGGGGGCGCCGGGCGGGTATCCGGCCGAGCCGTCGCCGGTGACGAGGTCGATCCGGTCGAGGTCGGCGCCGGCGGCGATCAGCGCCCGCCGCGCGGCCGCCGCGAGCTCGGGGACGAGCTCGACCGAGGTCACGTGGGCGACGAGCCGGACCAGCAGCGCCGCCGTGTAGCCGCTGCCGCCGCCGACCTCGAGCACCCGCTCGCCGCCCTCGAGACCGAGGCCCGCGAGCGTCGCGGCGACGATCCAGGGCTGTGAGATCGTCTGCCCGGACCCGATCGGCAGCGCCGCATCGGCGTAGGCGCGGCGCCGGAACCGCTCGGGGACGAACAGCTCGCGCGGAACCGCCGCGATCGCCGCCAGCACCCGCTCGTCGCTGATCCCGCGGCGGCGGAGCTGGCGGTCGACCATCTTCGCCCGGCGCTCGGCGAAGCTGGCCACGGTCCCGATCCAGCGCCTAGAAGATGTAGGCGCGCAGCCGCGACGGCTCGAACACGGTGACGCGGCCACGGCCGACGCGGACGACGCCGGCGCGCTCGAGCACGGCGAGGAAGCGGCTGACGCTCTCGCGCGAGGTGCCGGCGAGCTGCGCGAGGTCGGCCTGGTTCATCCGGATCGTCACCCCGTCGCGGCCGCGCTCGGCGCTGTCGCCGGCGGCGAGCTGGGAGAGGACGCCGGCGACCCGGCTCGGGACGGTCTGGAACGACTGGCGGCTGATCCGCTCGTTGCTCTCGCGCAGCCGCTGGGCGAGCGCGATCACGAGCTTGGTCGTGATCTCGGCGTTGCGCTCGAGCAGGCCGCGCATGTCGGCCGCCGAGAGCGCCAGCAGCTCGATGTCGCTGAGCGCCTCGACGCTGGCCGAGCGGACGCCGCCGTCGAGCATCGCCATCTCGCCGACGATCTCGCCGGGCCCGAGCGTCGCCAGCGCGATCGCGCGACCGTCGGAGTGCTCGCGCGTGACCCGGACCTCGCCCGACCGGATCACGTAGCAGGCGTCGGACTCGTCGCCCTCGTGGAAGATGCGCTCGCCCTTGCTGAACGAGCGCGGGATCGCCACCTGGGCGATCCGCTCGAGCTCGCCGGACTCGAGCCCCGAGAGCAGCGGCACCCGGGCCAGCAGCTCGGCGACGCTGGTGCGCTCGTCCTCCATCGCGCCGGCATTATCCCGCAGCGACCGCGGACGCCGCTGCCGCGGGCGCCGGCGTGCCCAGCCCTCAGCGCTGGCAGCCCTCGCACCAGAGCGTGACGCGGTTGTCGTCGCCCTGGCCGCGGCTGCGGATCCGGCCGCCGCAGCGGGGGCAGGGCCGGCGCGGGCGGCCGTAGATCCGCCGCGGGCGCGAGCCGCGCTCGATCGAGGCGTCCATCACCCACTTCACCGCGCCGACGATCCTCCGCGCCTGCTCCTCGCTGAGCTCGCCGCTGCGGCGCCAGGGTGAGACGCCGGCGATGAACAGCGCCTCGATCCGGATCACGTTGCCGACCCCGGCGATCAGCGACTGATCGTTGAGCGCCTCGCCGATCGCGGTCGCCGGCGAGTGGGCGCGGACGCGGGCGGCGGCGGCGGCGGCGTCGAATCCAGGCCGCAGCGGGTCCGGCCCGAGCCGCATCAGCGCCGGGTCGTTGCGGGCGCGGGAGGCGGAGACGAGGCGGAGGATCTTGGCGCCGTTCTGGGCGGCGACGGTGCCTCCGGCGGCGAGCAGCAGCCACGGCTCCCCGCGCGGCAGGCGGCCGTCGGCGCGGACCGACCAGCGGCCGCTGACGCCGAGGTGGCTGTGGATCACCCGCTCGCCGGAGAGCTGAAGCAGCAGGTGCTTGCCGCGCGCCTCGGCCCGTTCGAGCGTCGCGCCCGCGAGCTCTTCGGCGCGGCCGTGAAGCGGCGAGCGCCGGTTCGGCGCCGCCGCGAGCTCGAGCCTGCGGCCGGCGAGCGCGGCGTCGATCCTGCGGGCGAGGCGGTGGATCGTGTCGCCCTCGGGCATCGGCGGGGAGCTTGGCAGAGGGCCTGGGCGCCGGCCGCGCGGACCCTGGGGAGCCGCCGCTACGGCTTCAGCTTGTGGCCGCTGGAGAACAGCCACTGCGACCAGGCGACCATCGCCGCCGCGATCAACGCGGTGACGGCGAACGAGAGCGCGACGCTGACGTCGCTGGTGCCGAGGAACCCGTAGCGGATCGCGTTGACCATGTAGAAGATCGGGTTCGCGTGTGAGAGCTCCTGCCAGGGCGAGGGCAGGATCTCGATCGAGTAGAAGACGCCGCCGAGGAAGGTCAGCGGCAGGATCAGGATGTTGTTGATGAACGAGTGGTGGTCGAAGCTCTGCGCGTAGATCCCGACCACGGTCCCGAGCGCCGAGAACAGGCCGACGAGCAGCACGATCGCCAGCGCCAGCGCCAGCGGGTTCCTGATCGGGGTGTCGGTCAGCGGCAGCGCGATCGCGATCAGCGCCAGGCCGATCGCCAGCGAGCGGAAGAAGCCGCCGACGGCGTAGCCGAGGTTCATCTGCCACGGGTGCATCGGCGAGGCGAGGACGTCGTTGATGTAGCGGTCGTTGCGGGCCTGCAGCAGCGACGAGGAGTTGTTCGAGAACGCGGCCTGCGCCATCGCCATCGCGATCAGGCCGGGGACGATGAAGACGTCGTAGGGGAACCCCTCGATCGACTTGATGCGGCTGCCGAGCGAGAGGCCGAAGACGAGGATGAACAGCGCCGAGGAGACGACCGGGGCGAGGATCGTCTGCGTCCACAGCCGGTTGACGCGGCGGATCTCGCGCTGCGCGAGCGATCGCATCGAGCGGCCGGGGTCGGGCGCCGCGAGCGTGGTCCGCGGCGCCGCCGCGGCCGTGGCGCCGGTCGCGGGAACGCTCATCGGCTCGGCCCCTTCGCCGACCGTCGACCGATCCTTGCCATCGGGGGTCGTTCTCGACGTTCGGCGTCATCGGCCTCCGCCGCGAGCGCCAGCGGCAGCGCCGTCGAGACCGTCCGCAGGTAGACCTCCTCAAGCGTCGTCGCGTCGTAGCGCGCCTTCAGCCCCTCCGGGGTGTCGCGGGCGACGATCCTACCGTTCGAGATCAGCGCCACGTCCTCGCACAGCGACTCGGCCTCCTCGAGGTAGTGGGTGGTGAGCAGGATCGTCGTCCCCTCGCTGTGCAGCCGCTTGATGTAGCGCCAGAGGTCGTGGCGGAGCTCGACGTCGACGCCCGCGGTCGGCTCGTCGAGGATCACGAGCAGCGGCTCGTGCAGCAGCGCCCGGGCGAGCAGCAGCCGCCGCTTCATGCCGCCGGAGAGCTTGTTGGTCCGGGTCGCCGCCTTGGCCCGCAGGTCGAAGACCTCGATCATCTCCTCGGCGCGAGCCGACGCCGCGTCGGCCGCCATCCCGAAGTAGCCGCCGTGGTAGACGAGCGACTCGCGCACGGTCAGGAACCGGTCGAGGTTCGGGTCCTGCTCGGCGACGCCGACGACGCGACGGGCCTGCATCGTGTCGTGGTCGTGGCCGAACACCGAGATCGCGCCGGCGCTGACCCTGATCAGGTTGCAGACGGCGCTGATCAGCGTCGTCTTGCCGGCGCCGTTGGGCCCGAGCAGGCCGAAGAACTCGCCGGCAGGGACCTCGAGGTCGAGCCCGTCGAGGCCGACGGTGCCGTCGTCGTAGGTCTTGGTCAGACCGCTGATCGAGAGTGCCACCGAGGACGAGCGCACCCCGCAGAGGTTAGGGAGGCGCCGAACCGGGGGCCGCTACTTGAGCGCGACCTTGGCGGCGATCAGCAACGCGCCGAGCAGCAGCGCCCCGGCGGCCGCGGCAGCGGCGCCGCCGCTGCCCGCCCCGGTTCGGCCTGCCGCCCGCGCGGCGAGCACGCACATCAGCGCGATCGAGACCCCGAGGCCGACGTAGGCGGTCGTCGATACGCCGGCGCCGAGCAGCGCGGCCAGCGCCATCGCCGCTGCCGCGGGGACCACCGAGGCGAGCACCGGCAGCTCGCCACGGCCGACGCGCCACAGCCGCTGCCCGACCCGGCCGCCCTCGACGCGGCCGCCGATGCCGACGAATGCCGCATAGACGTGAGCGATCCAGATCACGACCATCGTCACCACGGTGTAGGCGATCGCCATCCCCGGCTCGTCGGCGATCCGGCTCGCGGCGACGACCGCCGCGCCGGTCAGGATCGAGCCGTAGACGAGCGCGACGGCCTGCTCGTCACGCTCCCACTCAGAATCGCTGCGGACCCGGTCGACCACGGCCATCGGGGCGGAATCTAGCCGCCGCGCTCCAGGGCAACCCGCGCGCGCCCATTGCGGCGAAGCTCCGAACGCGAGAGGATCGGCGCCGATGTCAGCGGACGACCTCGACCAGCTCACGCCCGCTGAGCGCCGCGAGCACGGGCGCTCGCTGCGCAAGCTGGTGCCGCGCTCCTCGTTCGCCGACTGGCGGCCCGGCCCGGCTCGCCCCGATCCGGTGCGGCTGCTCGAGGACGCGGCGGCGACGCGCCTGCCGGAGCTCGTCCCGATCCGCCACGGGCGCATGATCGACTCGCCGTTCGCCTTCTACCGCGGCGGCGCCGAGCTGATGGGCGGCGATCTCGCGACGGTTCCCGTCACCGGGCTCGCGAGCCAGCTCTGCGGCGACGCTCACCTGTCCAACTTCGGCGCCTTCGCGGCGCCCGACCGGACCCTGGTCTTCGACTGCAACGACTTCGACGAGACGCTCCGTGGGCCCTGGGAGTGGGACGTGATGCGGCTCGCGGCGAGCTTCGAGATCGCCGCGAGGAGCATCGGCCTCGGCGGGAAGCGGCGGCGGCGCGTCGTCGCCGCCGCGGTGGCCGAGTACCGGACGGCGATCGCCGCGTTGGCGGGCGAGCGCAACCTCGAGGTCTGGTACGCCCGCCTCGCGGTCGACGACGCGCTCGCGCGCTACGGCGCGGGGATCGACGCGGAAGCCCGCAAGCGGTTCCGGCGCAACCGCGCCAAGGCGGGTGCCAAGGACAACCTGCGGGCGCTGGCGAAGCTCACCGAGCGCCGCGGCGGCGTCCTGCGAATCCGCTCGCAGCCGCCGCTGCTGGTGCCGGTCGGGGAGCTGGCCGGCGATCGTGGCGAAGCTGAGCTCCGGGCCTCGATCGAGGCCCTGCTCGCCGCCTACCGGGAGACGCTCTCCGACGCGGCCGGCGCCCTGATCGACGGCTACCGCTACGTCGACATGGCGCGCAAGGTGGTCGGCGTCGGCAGCGTCGGCACGCGCTGCTGGATCGTGCTGCTGGCCGGCCGCGACGAGGACGACCCGCTGGTTCTGCAGGTCAAGGAGGCGGGGCCGTCGGCGCTGGCGCCGTATCTGCCGAGCTCGCGGTTCCGCCACCAGGGGCGCCGGGTGGTCGAGGGGCAGCGGCTGATGCAGGCCGCCGGCGACATCCTGCTCGGCTGGCTGACCGCCGAGGGGATCGACGGGCAGCGCCGCGAGTTCTACGTGCGCCAGCTCTGGGACGGCAAGGCATCGGCCGAGATCGAGGTCATGAGCGCCGACCTGCTCGCCGCCTACGCGCGGCTCTGCGGCGCGACCCTGGCCCGAGCGCACGCGCGCGGCGGCGACCGGATGGCGATCGCCGGCTACCTCGGCAGCGGCACCGTCTTCGACGACGCGATCAGCGCGTTCGCCGCCACCTACGCCGATCAGAACGAGCGCGACCACGAGGCGTTCGTGGCCGCGGTCGCCGACGGGCGGCTCGAGGCCGAGACCGGAACCTGAGCCCGGCTCAGCCCGCGGCCGCGGCCTGATCGTCGTCGCGAAACGGCTCGCGCGGCAGGTTCCGGGTTCCCGCGAGCGAGAACAGGACGATCAGGCCGGCCGCGAGCAACGCCGTCTTCAGCGCCCGCAGCTGCGACCGCTCGTAGGTGGTGACGAGCTCGGAGACCTCCTCCTCGGAGGCGATCCCGGCCTGCTCGGCGCTCGCCTGCACCTGCGCCGCCGAGACGAAGCTGACCTCGCCCTCGAGCCGCAGCCCGACCTCCTGCTTGAGCTCGTCGCCGAGCGCGGCGTTCGAGCCGACCTGCTCGCCGAAGCTCGTGATCAGGCCGCTGATCAGAACGGCGCCGATCAGCGCCGTGCCGAGCGCGGCGCCGAACTGCTGCGAGGTGTATTGGAGACCGCCGGCCTCGCTGCGCTCGTCCTCGCCGACCGCCGATTGGACGACGTTGCCGAGCTGCGAGACCACGAAGCCCATGCCGAGCCCGAGCGCGCTCATCGCGACCGCGAAGGCGAGGTCGTCGATCTCGGGGTCGATAGTGGCCAGGATCATGACCACCGAGGCGAGCGTGATCACGAGCCCGGCACGGACGATTCGCCGCGGCGCGATCCGTGACGACAGGCGGCCCCCGAGCGCGCCCGCGATCAGCATCGCGATCGACACCGGCAGCATCCGAACCCCGGTCTCGAACGCGTCGAAGCCCTGCACGACCTGGAGGTAGAGCGGGATCGTGAAGAAGATCCCGAGCAGGATCAGGTTCTGGGCGCAGAACATCTGCAGGCCGGCGCGAAGCGAGCCGTCGACGAGCATCGAGAGCCGGACGAGCGGGCTCCGTCCCGACTGCTCGAGCGCGTGCTGGCGGCTCGCGAACGCGTAGAGGAGCACGAACCCGGCCGCGATCAGGAACGGCACGAGCGAGAAGCCGAACGGCTCGACCGGCGAGTTGCGCGGCTCGAGCCAGCCCCAGCTGCTCGACTGCAGGACGCCGAGCACGATCGCGCTCAGCCCCGCGGCCGAGAGGACGGCGCCGATCCAGTCGAGCCGCGGGACCTCGCCCCGGCGGCGCTTCTCGATCAGGGCACCGGCGGCGAGCAGCAGCACGACGACGATCGCGGCCTCGCCGGCGAAGACGAGCCGCCAGGTCAGGTTCGCGGTCAGCCAGCCGCCGAGGATCGGGCCGACCGCGATCCCGGCGCCGGCGACGCCGCCGAGGACGCCGTAGGCCGCCGCCCGCTCGCGGCCGCTGAAGGTGCTGGCGGCGAGCGCGACCAGCGCCGGCAGGACGAGCGCGGCGCCGATGCCCTCGAGCACCGACCAGCCGACCGCGAGGCTGGCGACGTCCCAGGAGACGGCGGTCAGCGCCGAGCCGATGCCGTAGATCAGCAGACCGACCGTGAACGCGCGGCGGCGCCCGAGGATGTCGCCGAGCTTGCCGCCGGTGATCATCAGCGCCGCCATCACCAACGAGTAGAAGGTGATCACCGCCTGGATCGTCGTCACCGAGGTGTCGAAGTCGGCGACCAGCTGCGAGATCGAGACGTTCATCACCGACTGGTCGAGGACCATCAGGAACTGGGCGCCGGCGAGCACCCCGAGCGCGCGCTTGTTGCTCACGGCGGCGCCGCGGCGGGCGCGGCCGCCTCGGCCTCGGCCGCCGCCGCGCGGGCGCGGGCGATGTCGGCCGCGATCCGCACCCCGGCCGAGGTCAGCGGCGCCGCGAGGATCAGCCCGATCGCGCCGAACAGGGCGCCGCCGGCGATCGTCACGATCAGCACCGCCAGCGGGTGGATGCCGAGCGCGGCGCCCATCGCGAACGGCTGCACGAGCTGCTGCAGGGCGCCGTTGGCGAGCAGCTGGACGATCACCATCGCCAGCGCCGCGTCGGGACCGACGCCGCCGAGCGCGAGCAGGACCGAGAACGCCGCCGCCGACCAGGCCCCGAGGTAGGGAACGAAGCCGCCGACGAAGGTGACGAGGACGATCGTCGCGACCATCGGCACGCCGATGATCAGCGCCCCGATCGCGACCACGACCGAGCTGAAGGCAGCGACGATCGTGACCCCGAGGAAGTAGCCGCGAAGCGAGCCGAGGACGCGCTCGGTCGAGATCCGCGCGACCGATCGCGGCAGCGGCAGGTGGCCCTCGACCCAGCCGCGGATCACCGGCCCGTCCTTGAGCAGGAAGAACAGGCTGAGCACGACCATCGCGACGAAGAACGCCAGCGACGAGAGCTCGGCGAGGCTCGCGAGCAGCCCGTGCAGCAAGGCCGCGGCCGCGTCGGTCGTGCCCGACGATCCCTGCGCGGTCGCCTTGCCGGCGGCGGCGTCGCCGATCCCGAGCTTCGTCAGCCCCTTGCTGATCTCCGACTTCGCTTCGTCGAGGTGGCCACCGATCTCGTCGACCTGGCCGCTGATCCCGGCGATGATCAGCAGCATCAGCCCGACGCCCACCGCGATCACGGCGAGCAGCAGCAGCGCCGCGGCGAGCCCGCGCGGCAGGTGCCGGCGGTGCAGCCACGAGACCGCCGGCGAGAGGACCGCGGCGATGATCGCCGCGACGATCACCGGGATCACGATCACGTCGGTGAGCGCGGCGAGCCAGACCGCGCCGACCAGGAACACCGCGATGCCGACGAACAGCCAGGCCATCAGGCCGACGTCGCGGAGCCAGCCGGGGACCCTGATCGCCCCGGTCAGCTCGGCCGCGTTGATCTCTATGTACTGGGGCTGGGCGGGCTCGGCCGGGTCGCCGCCCCTGTGGTGCAGCCGCCCGCGAATCAAGCCGGGCCCTCGCGCTCGCCTTCCACCCTCTCCTCCGGCTCCCCGTTCCACAGCTGCTCGCGCCATCCTCGCAGCAGCCGGTTGACGGCGGCGGCGCCGACGATCCCGTCCGGCGCGTCGAGCCGCGCCGGATGAAGGATGAACGGTCGCGTCTGCGGGCCGCCGAGGCCACCATGGAACGAGATCAGCTCCTCGAACGCGCAGCCCTCGTCGAGCCCGGGGTCGTAGAAGCTCCCGATCAGCAGGTCGGGGGCGTGCTCGAAGCCGTCGCTGCGGACGATGTGCGCCTCGGCGCTCGGCGCGAAGGCGGCGAGCGGGTCGGTGCCCTCGACCAGGCCCTCGTTCGGGATCCGGCGGCCGCCGGCGCCGATGATCACCGGCCCGCGCTCGGCCGAGCGGACGAGGACCCAGCCGACGTGCGGATGGCCGGCCAGCGCCGCGATCAGCCGCGGATGGCGCTGCTCGAGCTGCTCGAGCGTCATCCGCCGCGGCGACTCGACCAGATAGACGAGCCCGAGGTTGCCGGAGCCGAGCACGAGCGCGCCCCGGTCGGGCACGTCATCGCCACGCTCCCCGGCCCGGCGCCCGGTCGCCTCGGCGGCGGCGATCGCGACCATCGCGTCCTGCTCGTCGCCGCCGCCGGCGGCGATCGCCGGCCCCTCGAGATGCTCGTCGACGAGCTCGTCGAGGCCGTAGCCGTTGCGCTGCTTGAAGGTCGCGCCCTGGGTCTGGCCGTGGTCGGAGAGGACGACGATCTCGTAGGGCCGGGCGGCGTAGCGGCGGGCGCGGGCGATCCGGCCGAACTGCTGGTCGAGCTTGCGCAGCGCCTCGAGCGTGTCGGCGCGGCGCAGCCCCGAGTGGTGGGCGACCTCGTCGTAGGAGGCGAAGGTCGCGTAGACGGCGGGGCGGCCGCGCATCATGTCGCCGAGCACGCCGAAGACGACGAGGTCGCGGACGAACACGCACATCGCCGCCCGCAGCAACGGGTAGGTGCCGCCGCGGTGGCCGCGCGGACGCACGTCGCGGCGCCTGGCGCGGGCCGCGGCGATCCACTCGAGCACGACCTCGTTGACGTACAGCGCCAGCGTCCGGGTGACGTTGAACCCGTTGGCGAGGAAGTCGCGGTAGCCGGGGTTCGGGCGCAGGTCGGCGTCGATCCGGCTGACCGTGAGGATCGCCTCCTCGGCGTCGCCGGAGAGCAGGTTGCCACGGCTGGCGCCGCCGCCGGCGAGCAGCCCGTCGCCGGTCGAGAGGCGACGCTCGATCTCGGCGCAGTCGCCCGGCGCCGAGCAGGTCATGACCCGCCGCTGGTCGCGCTCGTACCAGCGAAACGCGGGGATGCCCTCGTTCGAGCCGAGCAGGATCCCGGCCTGGCTCGCCCCGGTCTGCGACGAGAGGTCGGTCTCCCACTCGGTCAGCCGGTAGCCGTCCTCGGCCGCCCAGCGGGCCAGGTTCGGGGCGCTGCCGTCCTGCATCGCCGCGCGCAGGACCGGCAGGCCGAGGCCGTCGATCTCGAGGAAGACGATCCCGGTCTCCTCGCCTCCCCGGCGGGCGCCCTGGCGGCGGGCGATCCGCTCGATCACGCGGAGCGTGTAGCGGTCGTCCTCGTTGGTGCCGGCGAGCACCGAGATCGCGATCGAGGCGGCCGCGATCACGACCGCGGCCACGCGCGCGTCGCCGAAGCCGGCGTCCGTGATCGCCTCGTCGGTCGCCGCGTCGGCCACCAAGAGCGCCGCGGCGTCGATCAGCAGCACGACGACGAACCCGAGCGCGACCGTCAGCGGCAGCCGCAGCGCCGCGACCAGCGGCGGCACGATCCCGTTGACGATCCCGATCGCCGCCGCGACCAGCAGCGCCGCCCCGGGCTCGCTCAGCTCGACCCCGGGGACGATCGCGGCGGCGATGAGGACGGCGGCGCTGGTAATCAGCCAGGCGACCAGCAGGTGCGGCAGGCCGATCCGCGGGCGCGCCGGCGCCCAGCCGGGAGATTGCCCGTAGCCGCCGCTCACGCCGTCGCCGCCTCGAGGTCGAGCGACTCGCCGGGTCGCAGCACCCGCACCTCGGTCTCCGGCGCCTGCTCGGCCATCGCCGCTCGGAACCGTACTAGCGGCCGCTCCAGCATCCGCGACCACAGCAACCGCGTCCCGATCGGCGAGAACGATCCCCAGTGGATCGGGATCGCGACCCGGGGCGCCAGCATCCGCGCCGCCAGCGCCGCCGACTCGGGGGTGAGATGGCCGGCGCCGAGCGTCGGGCCCCAGCCCCAGATCGGAACCAGCGCGACGTCGACGTCGCGGCCGATCCGCTCCATCCCCGCGAACAGATCGGTGTCGCCGGCGAAGTAGATGCCGCCGCCCGCGTCGATCACGTACCCGAGCGGGTCCGCCGCGATGCGGCTCAGGGCCCGGTCGCGACCATGGCTCGCCTCGACCGCCCGCACGCGGACGGGGCCGACCGTGGTGCTCTCCCCGCGCGCGATCGGGACGATCTCGGTGAAGCCGTGGCGCTCGAGCAGTCGCTCGGCCCCCGACGGGCAGACCACCGGCGTCCGGCGGCCGATCCGGCGCAGCGAGGCGAGGTCGAGGTGGTCGTGGTGGAGGTGCGAGATCAGCACCGCATCGACGGCGCCGAGGTCGGCCGCCGACAGCCCCTGCCGGGTGCGGATCACGCCCTGGACGTGGCGCGCCAGCACCGGGTCGGTGACGATCCGCCGGCCGCCGACGTCGAGCACGACGGTGGCGTGGCCGGCGAACGTCAGCCGCTCGCTCACCGGCGGGCCGGGTCGGGACGCCGATCCACGCTCAGATCGTAGACTCCCGCACCGGGCATGCAGCGCATGCTATTCCGGAAACACTGGGAGGAACGGTTGAGCGGCGGATCGGCGGCGGCGGCCCGATGATGGCGGTGGCGGCCGAGGGCGGCGGGCGGCGGGCGCTGCCGCTGGTGCTGATCGTCCTCGCGACGATCATCGGCATCGTCTCCGCCTTCGCGCTCTGGGGCAAGCGGCAGCTGCTCGAGACCGAGACCTTCAAGCAGACCAGCGGCGAGCTGATCCAGGACGAGCAGATCCAGACGGCGGTCGCCGACTTCATCACCACCTCGCTGTTCACCAACGTCGACGTCGAGGAGCGCCTGACCAAGCGGCTGCCGCCCGAGTTCGCGCCGCTCGCCGGGCCGCTGACCGGCGCCCTCCGCGGGCTCGTCGACAGGCTCGCGCTGCGGGCGCTCGAGCAACCGCGGGTGCAGGCGATCTGGGAGGACGCGATCGGGGCGGCGCACGAGCGGCTGATCGCGCTGATCGAGGACCGCGGCGAGTTCGTCAGCACCGGCGGCGGCGTCGTCACCGTCGACCTGCGCGCGATCCTCGCCCAGGTCGCGTCGCAGATCGGGATCCCTCCGAGCGTCACCGACAAGCTGCCCGAGCAGGCGGCCTCGTTCGAGGTGGTGCGCTCCGACGAGCTCGACGCGGCCCAGCGCGGGATCGACCTGCTGCGGACGCTCGCCTACGTGCTGACCGCGCTGACCCTGATCCTGTTCGCGGCGGCGATCGCGCTCGCCGGCGGACGGCGCCGGCAGACCCTGCGCGACGTCGGCCTCGGTTTCGTGATCGCCGGCGCGGTCGTGCTGCTGCTCCGCGGGTTCGCCGCCGACGCCGTCGTCGACAGCCTCAGCACGACGCCGGCGACCGAGGGCGCGGTCGAGAGCGCGTTCTCGATCAGCACCTCGCTGCTGAAGGAGATGGGGCAGAGCATCCTCGCCTACGGGATCGTGATCCTGCTCGCCGCCTGGTTCGCGGGCCCGGCCGGCTGGGCGGTATCGGCGCGGCGCGCGATCACCCCGTACCTGCGTCAGCCGCGGTTCGCCTACGGCGGCCTCGCGCTGGTCCTCGTGCTGCTGTTCTGGTGGGACCCGGTGGTCTCGACGCAGCGCTTCGTCCCGTCGCTGATCCTGATCGCGCTGCTGGCGCTCGGCACCGAGCTCTTGCGCCGGCAGGTGATTGGCGAGTTCCCCGACGCGGTCACCACCCACTCGCCCGCCGGCGTGGCGCGGCGGCTCGCCGAGCGGATCGAGCAGGCGCGGGCCGGGCGGGCGGCCGCGAGCGCGGGCGCTCCGGCCGCCGACCGCATCGCCCTGCTCGAGCGCCTCGGCAGCCTGCACGAGAGCGGGCTGCTCGACGACGACGAGCTCGCCGCCGAGAAGCGACGCATACTGGAAGCTTGAACCCCGACCAGTCCAACTACGAAAGGAACCAATGCTCCTAGCCGACGCCGACTACCCGTTCCTCGAGGTCTTCTGGACGATGATCATCTTCTTCGCCTGGATCGCCTGGCTGTGGATCGCGATAACGGTCTTCATCGACGTCTTCCGCCGCAAGGACATCGGCGGCTGGAAGAAGGCGCTCTGGGTCGTGTTCGTGATCGTCCTGCCGTTCCTGGGCGTGCTCGTCTACCTACTCGCCAACCACGACGGGATGGCCGAGCGCAGCATCGAGCGGGCGCAGGCGAACCAGCAGGCGTTCGACGACTACGTCCGCGAGACCGCGGGCGGCGGCGCCGCCGAGATCGCCAAGGCGAAGGAGCTGCTCGACGCCGGCACGATCAACGAGGACGAGTTCAACAAGATCAAGGCCCGCGCCACCGGCGCGTAGCCGCTGAGCGGTCCCGGCCGGCGCCGCGGTGGCGGCCCCGGCCGGGTCGCCGCCCGCGCGGGCAGCGTTCGTTGCCTGTGCAACGATGCCGGGGTGTCCGCAGCCGGCGAGAAGGTCGCGCCCGAGCACCTTCCGGCTGACGAGGCCGAGGATGATCGCGGCCGCGAGTTCGAGCCGCGGACGCTGCTGCGCAGGGGCCTGCCGGCGTTCGTCGCGATCGCGGTCCTGATCCTGGTCGCCGCGTTCGCGCCCGGGCTCGGCGAGGTCCGCGATGCGCTGGGCGGCGCCGACCCCGGCTGGGTCGCGACCGCGATCGCGTTCGAGGCACTCTCGTTCGGCTCCTACATCGTCATGTTCGCGCCGGTGTTCTGCCGCGGGATGAGCTGGAAGCGGAGCTGGGAGATCGGCGGCTCGGAGCTGGCGGTGGGCTCGCTGATCCCCGCCAGCGGCGCCGCCGGGGTCGCGCTCGGTGCCTGGGTGCTGCACGAGGGCGGGATGGGGACGGAGACGATCGCCCGGCGTTCGGTCGCATTCCTGCTGATCAAGAGCTCGGTCAACTTCGTCGCCGTCGCCGTGATCGGGCTCGTGATGTGGATCGGCCCATTTGGCGCCGACGAGCCCTGGACCCTGACCCTGCTGCCGGCGGCCCTCTCGGCCACGGCGATCGCCGCCGTGCTGCTGATCCCGCGGCTCGGGCCCGCTGAGCGGCCACCGGACGGCGCCTCGCGGACGCGGCGCCTGCTCGCCGCGAGCCGGACGGCGCTGACCACCGGGACCACGGTCGCGGTCGAGCGCGTCGGCTCCGGCAACCTGCGCCTGATCGGCGGCGCGATCGGCTACTGGGTGTTCGACAACGCCGTGCTCTGGGCCGCCTTCCACGCACTCGGCTACTCGCCCGCGATCTCGATCGTGCTGATGGGCTACCTGATCGGCCAGATCGGCGGCCTGCTGCCGATCCCCGGCGGCATCGGCGGCATCGACGGCGGCCTGATCGGAACGCTGATCGTCTACGGGGCGCCAGCCGCGGTCGTTGTCGCCGCGGTGCTGATCTACCGGGCGATCCTGTTCTGGCTGCCGCTGCTGCTCGGCGCCGTCGCCTTCATCCAGCTCCGGCGCTCGATGCCGTCGGGCAACGAGCTGGCGGCGGTCGAGCGCGCGGCGACGGCGTAGCGGCCGCGGCGGCGAGCTGTGAGCGGGGGAGGGCCGGCGCCGGCGCGGTGGCGCGGTGGCGCGGTGGCGTTGTCGGCGCTCGGTCGCCGCAGGTGTTGCCGCGGTCGCGGTGGCGCGGTGAGCGTCGGGCGCGGTGGCCCTACCCTTGGCGGCGATGCGAGGCCGTGGCCCAACGCTCGTCGCCGGCGGCTCGACGTTCGTCGCCGGCGCCCTCGGGCTCGCGGCCGCGGTGCTGCTCGCGGCGGTCCTGATGCTCGCCGCCACGCCGGTCGCGCCGGCGGCCGCGACCGCCGCCAAGCCCGCGGGCGAGGGCTTCCGGCTCGGCCCTACCCGCGTCACCCCCGCGCAGCCGCTGTTCGACGGCAAGCGCAAGATCCGCCTCCACTACCGGTTCCGGGCGCGCCGGCCGGTCACGCTGCGGATCGTCGTCGTTCGCCTGCGCAGCGGCGCCGTCGTCGCCTCGCACCGCGAGCGCGACGTCGAGCCTGGACGCCGCCACACCCGGATCTGGAACGGCCGCAACCGTCGCGGCAAGGCAGCCCCCGACGGTCGCTACGCGTTCAGGATCGGGCTCGCGTCGAAGGGGGCCGGGGCACTGCGCCGCGCCGGCACGCTGCACCTGCACGGGCACATCTTCCCGGTCGCCGGCCCCCACGGCAGCCGCGGCCCGGTCGGCGCCTTCCACGCCCCGCGCACCGGCGGTCGCATCCACGAGGGCTTCGACATCACCGGCGCCTGCGGCACGCCGCTGCTCGCCGCCCGCGGCGGCAGGGTCGCGAGGGCCGGCTATGACCCGGCCCTGTACGGGAACTACGTGTTGATCGACGGCGCGAAGACGGGCCAGGATTACTTCTACGCGCACATGGTCGCGCCGGCCGAGGTCGGCGACGGCGAGCGCGTCTACACGGGGCAGGAGCTCGGCCGGATCGGGCAGACCGGCAACGCGGCGAGCACCCCCTGCCACCTGCACTTCGAGGTCCGCCGCCACGGCGAGCCGACCGACCCCGAGCCGCTGCTGGAGGACTGGGACCGCTGGAGCTGAGCGGTCCGGGAGGGGGTCAGGCCCCTGAGGGAGCGATGTGGCGCGAGTTGACCACCGATGAGGTGGAAAAGACGCCCCCGCGTGCACCGGAGGGCTGGGGGCCGGAGTAGAGCTCGCCGGGAGTCTTGCCCCCGGCGGCTCGGGCGGTCAGGCCGTTAGCGGTGCCCGCCCTTGCCGTGCTTGCCCTTGTGGCGCTTGCCCTTGACCTTGACCTTGCCGGACCGCTCGCCGTTGACGAGGACGTCGGCCTTGATCTTCCTGCCGCGCTTGACGGCCTTTTTGGCCCTGCCGGTCAGCTTCAGCTTGACCGTCTTCGTCTCGCCGGGCTCGAGCGCGATACCGCTGCCCCTGGCGATCGTGAACTTCTTCGACCACTTGCGCCGGTGGCCGTGGCCCTTCTTCCCCTTTCCACCCTTCTTCTTCTTGACCTTGCCGACGACCCTGACCTTGGCCGCCGCGCAGGAGCGGTTGGCGGCGTCGCAGCGCAGCTTGACCCGGAGCCGCCTGCCCTTCGCCTTCGCCTTGCGGCCGGCGAGATCGAGCCTGGCATCGAAGCGCGAGGCGTAGTCGTCGATCGACTCCGAGCCGACCGGCTCATAGCCCCGGGCGAGCTCGACGCCGGGTCGGTCGGGCAATACCTTCTTCGCCGGCGCCCCAACGAGCCCGCCGAGCGCGCCCGGGCTCTCGGTCACCGGGATCCGGACCTCGACGTTGCTGACGGTCGCGTCCTGCTGGTCGTTGGAGGGACGGCCGTAGTTGTTGAGGAAGCCGCCGGGCGTGGTCTGCGCCGCGTCGCGCGGCAGCAGCTCGACCCGGAGCACGTGGCCGGCCTCGACCTTCCAGCCGTTGGCGAACAGCTGGAAGACGTCGTAGCCGTCGCCCTGCGGGCGCCACAGGCCGCGCTCGATCAGCGTCTTCTCGGCCCCGTCGGGTGAGACGTCGACGAGCCGCGCCGCGACCTGCGAGGTGTCGCCGGCCTGGATGAACTTGCCGACGAGCGTGACCGCGCCCATCACCGTGTAGCCGGCGGGGGCCGGTGGCGTCTCGTAGTTCGCGGTCCCTGGCTCCTTGGCGCCCGGTTGCGTCTTGCACGGATCGGTGCCCGAGATCGGGTTCCAGGCCGCACCGACGGCCGTGTCGCCACCGTTGGCCGCCACCGTCTGCGCATCGTCGCCCTCGATCCGGATCTCGCCGGGGGCGATCGACGCCCAGTCGGAGGCCGTGAAGGGGCCGTCGCCGGGGTCGCCGCTCGGGCAGGTCTGGGTGTAGGTGGTGACGTCCGAGGGCGGCTGCGGGCCGACGCCGTCGAGGTAGTGGTCGACCCACTCGTCCTCGAGCGTCTGCAGCGCTCCGAGGACGTTGGCCTGGCTCTGCCCGCGGGGATGGCCGAACGAGCCGAAGAACAGCGCCAGCGGCGTGTTCGGGTACTGCGCCCGGGTCCGGTTGTAGAAGCGGGTCGCCTCGTTGACCGGGAACAGGTCGTCGGTGAAGCCGTTGCTGATCAGAAGCGGCGCCGGCGGCTCCTCGTGGGGAATACCGTAGGAGGAGTGGTAGGTGTTGATCTCGGTCAGCATCGACTGGATCGCCGGGTTGCCGTCGTAGGGCTCACCGGCGTCGAGCAGCGCCTTCCAGCCGAGGATGTCGGCGCTCGGGTCGGCGCCCTTCGGGGCGTTGCGGCCGCTCGCCGAAAGCCCCTGGACGTAGGACTCCTTCATCACCCCGGCGCGCCCGAAGTAGGAGGCGTCCCTGATGTAGTCGAGGTTGTTGCCGTTCGGGGCGAGCGCGTAGGAGAGCTCGGTCCACGGCACCTCCGGCACCGCGACGGCGATGCTCATCGGCGTCCCGCTCGGGCTCTTCCAGGGAACGAGCGTGCCGTCCGGCATCATCTCGCGGTCCTTCAGCGCCGCCAGCGACATCGACATGCCGCCGCCGTAGGAGCCACCGGTAGCCGCGATCTTGGTCGGCTCGACCTGGCCCTCGTCGACGAGCTCGCCGAGGAAGTCCTGGGTGTCGCGGACCTCGTAGCGCTGGTCCATCAGGTGGATGTAGCCGTTGGCGCAGCCGCTCGGGTCGGCGGCCTGCGATGCGGCGCTGGCGCACGATTCGTTGAAGCCGCGCTGCGTGATCGAGAAGACGGCGTAGCCCTTCTGCAGCCAGTGCTGCATCTGCTTGAAGTTGAACTTCTCGCCGCCGTAGCCGTGGAACTCGCCGACCACCGGATAGGGGGCGCTGCCGGTGCTCGGCAGCGCGAAGTTGACGTCGAGCGGGACGCCGTCGAAGGACCTGTGGGTGCTGCGGACCATCGGGTCGCCGCTGGTGGGCTGCGTCGGGATCGCCGGCGCGACGGTCGCGGTGATGTTGTCGTCGGCTTCGATCGACCCGCACCAGGTCTGCCCGACGGACCCGTTGACGTTTCCGGCAGCGGTCACCTGGCCACAGCTCAGATCGCCGCCGAGCACGCTCGCCGGCGGTGCCGCGAGCGCCTGCGGCGCCAGCGCCAGTGCGGTCAGGGCCACGGTCAGCAGCACGAGCTTCTTCAAGGCTTCAGTCCCTTCGTCGGTTTCTCGGTGATGGCCGGTCCGTCCCGTCGCGGCGCGCACGGAGGCTAGCGCGGGGGCGGCGATCGGGCGCCGCTTGACGCCTCGCTCGGCCCATATGAGCGGCCGCCGATCCGGGACGGCCACCCGGGAGTGCCGCGTCGGCGTCGCGCGCCGATCGCTCAGCTCAGCGGGTTGATCCAGCGCAGCTCACCGAAGCGAGCGAAGTCCGTATCGGCGGAGCAGACGGGAACGCCGTGGCAGATCGCCAGCGCGGCGAGGTGCGCATCGGGGACGAGGTTGCCGCGGATGTCCTCGGCTTCGATCAGCCGGCAGAGCACCTCCGCGTGACGCTCGGTCGGGACCGGCACCCACGCCGCCGGCGCGGCCAGCCATTCGGCGATCTGCGCTGCGACCTCCGCCGGAGCGAGCGGATGCAGCGCAAGCCGCGGCTGCGAGGCGACGCGGGCGAACGCGCTCAGCGACTCCCAGGGCAGGCCGACCCGCTGCGGTCCGTTCAGAGCCTCGGTCAGCCAGTCACGAGCCCGTTCGTGCTCGCGCGCCCCCGAGTGCCTCGCGTAGAGCAGCAGGTTGGCATCGACGATCACCCCGGCTCGCCGCCGAGGCCGAGCCTGTCGAGCTCCTCCCGATCGAGCTCCTCCAGGACCTCGCCGATGTTCCTCACGTCGAGCTTGAGGCCGAGGTCGGAGGTCGTCTGCACGAACGGCGCGCGTGGCTGCTCGCCCGCAGCCAGGCCGCGTCGAGCCAGTTCGTTCAGGGCGCCGGACACGCCCGTCCGGCGCTCGCGCTTGAGCCGCTCGACGGCCGCCGCGACCTCGGGATCCAAGGTTACGGTCGTACGCATGCGCCCAGCATAGCATCAAGATGCTCGACGGACCCCTCTCTGGCGCCCTTCGCCCCGTCCTTCACGGCCGTCGGTCGGGCCGGCAGGCGCCCGGGTCGGCTCAGGGCGCCGCGACGAGCCGCCGCGGCTGGCGCTCGAAGCCGGCCTCGACCAGCGATGCCTCGAGCTCGTGGCCGACGATCGGCTCGCCGTCGATCCGCTCGATCCCGAGCCGCGGCAGCTTGCGCTCGGCGACCGCGGCGACGATCGCGGCAAGCGCCCCGGCGAGGACCTGGGCGCGGAGCTCGGCGAGGCGGAGCAAGCCCTTGCCGCCGCGCTCGAGGTAGATCATCGGCTCGCCGTTGCGGAGCAGGACAAAGGCGCCAGCGACCCGGCTCGGCCGTCGCCCGCCGCGGCCTTCGTCCTCCTGCCCGGCAGGCCGCGGCCACTTGAGGCTGGCGCCGTAGGGCTGCGCGGGGTCGGTCGCGGCGAGGATCACGAGCTCCTCGTCGACCCGCGGCAGCGACCGCAGCCGCTCGACCGCGCCGGCGAGCGCGAACTGGGCGCCGCCGAGCCCCTCGACGAAGTAGCCGCGGCGCGCCGTCCCCAGCACCTCGAGGTTGGCGAGCTCGCCGTAGAGCGTCGAGAAGCCGCCGGGGATCCCCTCGGCGAGCACGGTCTCGCGGGTGACGATGCCGTAGCGCTCGAGCATCAGCTCGGCCTGGGCGCGCAGCTTCGGCCCCGCCGCCGGCGCGTCGTCGAACAGCGGCGCGGTCAGCGACCAGCGCCCCGCGACCGCCTGACCGGCGGCATTGCGGCGGGCCGAGAAGCGTCGCCCGCGGCGGGCGGCGCCGGCCTCGGGCGCCTTCAGCCGCGGCGCCCGCAGCGGCGCGACCGCGTCGTTGGTCACCTCGCCCGCCCAGGCGAGGTCCCAGAGCGCGGCGTGCGGCTCCCCGCGGCCGCGGCGCTCGGT
>CAZCFA010000019.1:19877-43741 GCA_964497825.1 uncultured Conexibacter sp. | reverse complement strand
CGATCGTCGCCGGCAGCGGCCCGGCCCGGGACGTTCGTCCGGTCAGCCCGAGGCCGCTGCGACCACCGCCAGCGGCGCCCCCGCCTCGACCTGGTCACCCTCGGCCACGCGGAGCTCGCCGACCGTTCCCGCGGCCGGCGCGGTCAGCTCGTGCTCCATCTTCATCGCCTCGAGCACGATGAGCACGTCGCCGGCCTCGACCGCGGCGCCCTCGGCGACCGCGAGCCCGATCACCTTGCCCGGCATCGGCGCGATCACCGCGCCCTCGCCGAGCGCCTCGGCGCCGGTCGGGAACCGCGGCAGCTCGCGCAGGCTCGACTGCCCGAGGGCGCTGTTGACGTGATGGACGTCGCCGGCGCGGGCGACCTCGTAGCGGCGCGCGATGCCGCCCTGCTCGAGCTCGACGAGGTCGGCGCTGAGCGCGCCGAGGGCGACGTCGAGCGCCTCCCCGGCGACCGTGACCTCGAGCCCGCCGCGGCGGAACGCGTACAGCACCTCGAGCTCCCCGGCGGCGCCGGCGAAGACGACGCGCTGCGGGGCCGAGAAGTTGTTGCGGAAGCCGGGCGGCGCGAAGCCGAGCACCGGCGCCGACGCGCGCCGCGCGGCGCTTGCGGCGAGCGCCGCGGCGGCGGCGTGCAGGCGCTCGCCGCCGGCGTCGACCAGCGGCTCGAGCAGGCCCCGATCGCGCTCGAGAAAGCCGGTGTCGGTCGCGCCCGCCCCGAATCCGGGATCGCGGAGGACGCGAACGAGCAGGTCGCGGTTGGTGACCGTTCCGTGCACGCGGGCCCGGGTCAGCGCCGCCGCGAGCCGCGCCGCGGCCTCGCGCCGCGAGGGTGCCCAGGCGATCAGCTTGGCCAGCATCGGGTCGTAGTGCGGGCTCACCTCCGAGCCCGACTCGAAGCCGGAGTCGAGCCGCAGGCCGGCGGGCTCGGCGCCGCCCCGCGGGACCGCGAACGGCGCCGCGCCGGGGATCTCGAAGCGGCTGAGCACGCCGGTCTGCGGCAGGTAGCCCGCCGCCGGGTCCTCGGCGTAGAGGCGGACCTCGATCGCGTGTCCCCCGATCCGCGGCTCGCGGGCAGCCGCCGGCAGCAGCTCGCCGGCGGCGATCCGCAGCTGCTCGGCGACGAGGTCGAGGCCGAGCACCATCTCGGTCACCGGGTGCTCGACCTGCAGCCGCGTGTTCATCTCGAGGAAGAAGAACTCGCCGCCCTCGTCGAGCATGAACTCGACGGTGCCGGCGCCGACGTAGCCGACGGCCTCGGCGGCGGCGACCGCGGCGGCGCCGAGCCGCTCCCGCAGACCGGGGTTGACGCGCGGCGAGGGCGCCTCCTCGACGACCTTCTGGTGGCGGCGCTGGATCGAGCACTCGCGCTCGCCGAGGCTGACCGTGGTCCCGTGCGAGTCGGCGAGCAGCTGGATCTCGATGTGGCGCGGGCGCTCGAGCAGCCGCTCGACGAAGACGGTCGGATCACCGAACGCGGACTCGGCCTCGCGGCGGGCCGCGGCGACGGCGGGCTCGAGCTCGGCCGCGGCGGCGACCGGCCGCATGCCCTTGCCGCCGCCGCCGGCCGAGGCCTTGACCAGCAGCGGGAACCCGACCCGCTCGGCGGCGGCGGCGAGATCGCCGTCGCCCGCCCCGAGCTCGGCCCCGGGGACGACCGGGACCCCGGCCGCCTCGATCAGCGCCCGCGCGCCGACCTTCGAGCCCATCGCCTCGATCGCCGCCGGCGGCGGGCCGATCCAGACCAGGCCGGCGTCGATCACCGCCCGCGCGAAGCCCGCGTTCTCGGCGAGGAAGCCGTAGCCGGGGTGGACCGCGTCGGCGCCGCTGCGCTCGGCGGCAGCGAGCAGCTTGGCGACGTCGAGGTAGGTCTCGGCCGCGGTCTCGCCGCCAAGCGCCACCGCCTCGTCGGCCTCGGCGACGAACGGCGCGGCGGCGTCGGGGCCGGAGTGCACGGCGACGGTCGCGAGGCCGAGCCGGCGGCAGCCGGCGAAGACGCGCCGGGCGATCTCGCCGCGGTTGGCGACGAGCACCTTTGCGAACGGCCTGACCGCGAGTGCGCTCATCGCTACATCCGGAAGACGCCGAAGCGGCCGCTGCCCTCGACGACGTTCGAGCAGGCCGCCGAGAGCGCGATCCCGAGCACGGTGCGGGTGTCGCGCGGGTCGATCATGCCGTCGTCCCAGAGCTCGCCGCTGGCGACGAACGCGTCCGACTCGGCCTCGATCTGGTCCTCGACCGCCTGCGTGCCGGCGGCCAGCGCCTCCTCGTCGACCTCGATCCCGCGGCGCTCGGCCCCGGCCCGCATCACGATCTCCATCACGCCGGCGAGCTGCTTCGGGCCCATCACCGCGGTCTTGTGGTTGGGCCAGGAGAAGATGAAACGGGGCTCGAAGCTGCGCCCGCACATGCCGTAGTTGCCGGCGCCGTAGGAGCCGCCGATCATCAGCGTCAGCTTCGGCACGCCGGCGTTGGCGACGGCGTTGATCATCTTCGCGCCGGCCTTGACGATGCCGCGCTGCTCGTAGCGCTCGCCGACGATGTAGCCGGTCGTGTTCTGCATGAACAGAAGCGGCGTGTCGGTGCGGTCAGCGAGCTGGATGAAGTGCGCCGCCTTCTCGGCGTCCTCGTTGAAGATCACCCCGTTGTTGGCGAGGATCGCGATCGGCCAGCCGCAGAGCTCCGCCCAGCCGGTGACGAGCTGGGTGCCGTAGGCGGGCTTGAACTCGTCGAAGCGGGAGCCGTCGACGACGCGGGCGATCACCTCGCGGGCGTCGAACGGCACCTTGAGGTCGTGCGAGGCCACGCCGAGCAGCTGCTCGGGATCGTGGACCGGCTCGAGGCCCTCGCCGCGCGGCTCGGGGCCGAGCTTGCGCCAGTTCAGGTTGCGGACGATCCCGCGGCCGATCCGGGCGGCGTCGTGCTCGTCGGCGGCGATGAACTCGTTGACGCCGGAGACGCGAGCGTGCATCTCGGCGCCGCCGAGCGCCTCCTCCTCGGCGTCCTCGCCGGTCGCCATCTTGACCAGCGGCGGGCCGCCGAGGAAGACCAGCCCCTGCTCGCGAACCATCACCGTGTAGTCGCTCATCCCCGGCTGGTAGGCGCCGCCGGCGGTGGCGTTGCCGGTGACGATCGCGACCGTCGGGATGCCGGCCGCCGACATCCGGGTCAGGTTGCGGAAATGGGCGCCGCCGGGAACGAAGATCTCCTTCTGCCGCGGCAGGTCGGCGCCACCGGACTCGACGAACCCGATCGCCGGCAGGCGGTTGACGAGCGCGATCTCCTGCGCGCGCAGGTTCTTGCGCAGCGTGTAGGGGTTGGAGGTGCCGCCGCGCACGGTCGGATCGGAGCCGCCGACGAGGCACTCGACGCCCTCGACGACGCCGATCCCGCAGACCTGCGAGCCGCCGACCTCGTATTCGGAGCCGTACGCGGTGAGCGCGCCGATCTCGAGGAACGGGGAGTCCCGGTCGAGCAGCAGCTCGATCCGCTCGCGGGCCAGCAGGCGGCCGCGCGAGTGCTGGCGCTCGATCCGCTTCTCGCCGCCGCCGAGGCGCGCCTTCGCCTGCTCGGCCTCGAGCTTCTCGAGCCGCTCGAGCATCCGCTCGCGGTTGACGCGATAGGCCTCTGAGCCGGTGTCTATGCGGGTTTCGAGGACTGGCAAAGTAGGAAGTAGAACTTACTACTTCTCACAAGGCGCGCGGTTCGGCGCGGCCGCTGGGGTACCGTCGCCTGCATGAGCGAGCCCGACGCTTCCTCGCCGCGGGCGGCCGGCTCCCCGCACTCGCGCCGCTACGTTGCGCTGCGGATCGTCGCCGCGGTGCTCGTCGCCGCCGCGTCGCTGGCGGTCGATCGGCTCTGGCTGCAGGATCAGGCGACCCGCAACACCTACGGCGCGAAGATCCGCACGAAGACGATCGACAGCGCCCTGCTCGACCGGCGGATGGACGTCAAGGTCGTCGTCCCCAAGGGCGCGCCGCCGAAGGACCGCGGGCTCGTCGTCTTCCTGCACGGGCGCGGCGAGAACGAGACCAGCTACCTCGTCGATCCGATGTTCGCGGCGCTCGCCGCGCAGCGGACGCGGGCGCCGGTGATCGCCTTCCCCGACGGCGGCGACTCCTCCTACTGGCACGATCGCGAGAGCGGCGACTGGGGCGGCTACGTCCTCGACGAGGTGATCCCGACCCTGATCGAGCGCTTCGACATCGACCCCGCCAGGGTCGCGATCGCCGGGATCTCGATGGGCGGCTTCGGGGCCTACGACCTCGCCCGCCAGCGGCCCGGCGACTTCTGCGCCGTCGCCGGCCACTCGCCGGCGATCTGGACGAGCTCGGGCGAGACCGCCGACGGCGCCTTCGACGACGCCGCCGACTTCGACGCCAACGACATCGTCGCGATCGCCGGCGAGCAGCCCAACCCCTACGCGGGCCTGAAGGTCTGGCTCGACGCCGGCGACGACGACCCGTTCCTCGACGGCGACGACGCGTTCGAGCAGGCGCTGCGCGCGGGCGGCGTCGCCCCGGTCGTCAAGCACTCCGGCGGCGGCCACGACAACGGCTACTGGAACCGCAACTGGGACGACTACATGCGCTGGTACGCGCACGTGCTGCGGCTCTGCGGCGAGCGGGCCGAGCGCCGCCGCGGGACCGGCGCGGAGCCTGACGGAGCTACCAGCAGGAGCGGCCCGAGCAGTCCTGGAGCTCGCCGAGACGGGCCCGCAGGCGCTTCGCCTCAGCCTTGACCTTCGGGTCGTCGTGGCCCGGCGTGACCGGCGAGAGCAGGTTGTCGAGCTCGTAGGGGTCGGGGTTGCCGGTCAGCGAGCCGTCGAGGTCGTAGAGCTCCTCTGCGACGTTGCGGGCGCAGTCGCCGCCGCCGCTGAGCTTGTCGTGGGTCATGAACATCAGCCCCGGGGCGCGGATCCCCGCGTAGCCGCAATCGGTACCGCCCTTGCCGCCCTCGACGAGGACCTCGCGGTCGGGGCCGAACGGCGTCCGCGGCTGCCGGCCCCGGATCAGCGGCAGCAGCGAGGCGCCGTCGAGCGTCCGGCAGTTGCCGGGGCGGGCGCAGGGCTTGGCGCCGCCGAGCTCGAGGATCGTCGGCGCCAGGTCGATGTTCGCGGTCAGCTCGCCGACGTCGCCGACCTGACGGCCGCCGAGCGCGCGCTTGCCGCCGCGGATCACGAGCGGCTGCAGCAGCCCCTCCTCGTAGGGGACGTTCTTGCCGCCGATCCGGTGCTGGCCCTGCTCGATCCCGTTGTCGGAGGTAAACATGAAGACGGTGTCGTTGAGCTCGCCCGCCTTCTTGACCGCCCTGTAGATCGCGGCGATGCCACGATCGACGGCCGCCAGCGAGGCCTGCCGGCAGCCGGCGACGAGGTCGAGCTTCTCGATCCGGCTGCGCTTCAGCGGCGGGTAGGGGACGACCTCGCGCGGCTTGTCGGAGGTGTCGGCCTCGTCGAAGTTCGGCGTCCGCGGCACCTTCCCGTGCTTGCCGCGCCCGACGTCGCGCGGCGCCGGCGGCACCGTGTCCTTGCAGCGGCCGCCCTTGCCGAAGCCGTGGTGGGGGGCGAGGTTGTTGAGGGTCAGAAACAGCGGTCGCCTGCCCTTGGCGGCGTCGGCGACGAGGTCGGTCGCGATCTTGGTGACGACCGTCGTGTAGTAATCGCGCGAGCGGGTTCCCTTGTGCACCTTCTCGCCGCCCTCGGCGATGTCGTAGTCGTAGTAGCGGGGCTCGAAGGTCGCGTGCCAGTCGTCGATCCCCGGGGCCGGTTGCCGGAACGGATGGTCGACGTACTGGTCGTAGCCCTGCAGGTACTTGCCGATCCAGGCGGTCCGGTAGCCGGCGTTGTGCATCCAGACCGGCAGCGTGTTGAACTTGCCGGTCAGGTTGCGGTAGCCGGAGGGGTTGGAGAAGACGCCGTCGTTGTGCGGGTAGTCGCCGCTCATGTAGGTCGCGCGCGAGGGACAGCAGAGCGGCGTGGCGACGATGAAGTCGCTGAAGTTGGTGCCGGGATCGCGCAGCAGCCGAAACGTCCTCGGCATGAACTTGCGCTTGAAGTCGTAGACGTTCTGATCGTCGGTGTAGATGAAGATCACGTTCGGGTGCTTCGCCGCCTGCGCCGGCGAGACCCGCTCGGGACGCGGGTCCTCGCGCTTGCCGCCGTCGCCGCCGGAGGAGCTGCCGCAGGCCACGATCGCGGCCGCGACCAGGCCGGCGCAGGCGAGCGTGATCAGCAGCTGCCGTCGCATCGGCGGCGCAGCGTACTCGCCGGCGCTGTCTCGAACCTAAAGCGGCGGGCCGGTCGACCCCGGGTTGGTCCGGTTTAGGTGTCCGCGGGCCCGCCTACAGTCGGGCCGACGCAGCACCAGGCCGCGCGAACAGGCGCGCCGCAGACCTTGGAGGGCCCGTTGGCACCGTTGATCACGTTCGAGGAAGCGATCGAGCTCGGGGGACTGACCGATCACGAGGAGATCGGCGCCCTGGTCGAGCGCGCCTGGGAGGTGCGCCGCGACAACTTCGGCGACTCGACCGACCTCTGCTCGCTGGTCAACGCGAAATCGGGCGGCTGCGCCGAGGACTGCGGCTTCTGCGCCCAGTCGCGCTACGCCGAGGCGGACACGCCGATGCACGCGATGATGGAGCCGGAGCAGATCCTCGAGCACGCGAAGGCGGCCGAGGCGGCCGGCGCCCACCGCTTCTGCATGGTCACCCAGGGCCAGGGGCTGTCGCGGCGCGACTTCGCGAAGGTGCTCGAGGGCGCGCGGCTGGTCGCCGAGCACACCAACCTGAAGCGCTGCGCGTCGATCGGCCACATCTCCTCCGACCGCGCCGCGCAGCTCGCCGAGGCCGGCGTCCAGCGGGTCCACCACAACGTCGAGACCGCCCGCTCCTACTACGAGGAGGTGACGACGACGGTCCGCTACGAGGGGCGGATCAGGACGATCGACGCCGTGCGCGCCGCCGGCATGGAGGCCTGCGTCGGCGGCATCCTCAACCTCGGGGAGTCGCCGCGCCAGCGGGTCGAGATGGCCTTCGAGCTGGCCGAGATCGACCCGACGTCGGTGCCGATCAACCTGCTCAACCCGCGCCCGGGAACGAAGTTCGGCGAGCGCCCGCTGATGGACCCGTGGGAGGTCGTCAAGTGGATCGCGATCTTCCGCCTGATCCTGCCCGACGCGCTGTTCCGCCTCTGCGGCGGCCGGGTCGAGAACCTGCACGAGCTGCAGCCGCTGGCGGTCAAGGCCGGGCTGAACGGGGTGATGATGGGCAACTTCCTGACGACGCTCGGGGCCGAGCCCGCCGACGACCGCAAGATGTTCACCGATCTCGGCCTCAACGTCGCCCGCCAGCCCGACAACGGCGCCAACCCGCGTCCCGACAACCGCGACGGCTGGCTCGAGGGCGAGGCGCCGAAGACCCCGATCGAGGAGCTGATCGACAGCCAGGAGGAAGCCGACCTCTGGGATCCCTCGACCCAGCTGCGGGTGATCGCGAAGAAGGCGAAGCCGCCGGCCTACCCGCGGCCCGCCCGGCGCGAGGCGGCGTGAGCTTGCCGGCGTCCGCTGGTTCGCCGCCTGACCGGTTCCGGGCCCGGCTCGGGGAGATCAGGGAGAAGGGCCTGCTGCGAAGGATGCGGGTCGTCGAGTCGGCGCAGGGGCCGCGGGTGCGGATCGACGGCGAGGAGGTGCTGCTGCTCTGCAGCAACGACTACCTCGGGCTGACCACGCATCCGGCCGTCACCGCGGCCGCGATCGACGCGATCGAGCGCTGGGGCACGGGCAGCGGCGCCTCGCGGCTGATCTCCGGGAACATGCGGCCGCACGAGCGGCTCGAGCGTCGGCTCGCCGGCTTCCACGGAACGCCGGCCGCGCTGCTGTTCGGCTCCGGCTTCCTCGCCAACACCGGCATCGTCGCCGCGCTCGCCCGCCGCGGCGAGGTCGTCTTCAGCGACGAGCTCAACCACGCCAGCATCATCGACGGCTGCCGGCTCGCCGCTGCCGAGACCTTCGTCTACCGCCACCGCGACCTCGAGCACCTCGCCTGGGGACTCGGGCGGCACCGCGGCCGGGCGGCGCTGATCGTCAGCGACGGCCTGTTCTCGATGGACGGCGACCTCGCCCGGCTGAGCTGGCTGCGGACGCTCGCCGACCGCTACGGCGCGCTGCTGATGATCGACGACGCCCACGCGATCGGCACGCTCGGGCCGGGCGGCCGCGGCAGCGTCGCCGAGGCCGGGCTCGAGGGCCGCGTCGACGTGCTCGTCGGCACGCTCGGCAAGGCGCTCGGCAGCTACGGCGCCTACGCCTGCCTCAGCGCCGAGCTGCGCGAGCTGCTCGTCAACAGCGCCCGCCCGCTGATCTACTCGACCGGCCTGCCGCCGGCCGCCGCCGCCACAGCCGAGGCGGCCCTGGCGGTGCTCGAGGCCGAGCCCGGGCTGGTCGACCGGCTCCGCGCCAACGCGGCGACGCTGCGCGCGGCGCTCGCCGCGGGCGGGCTCGAGCCGGGCGGCTGCGGCGCGCAGATCATCCCGCTGCCGATCGGCGATCCCGACCGCGCGGTCGCGGCCTGCACGCGGGCGCTGCGCGACGGCGTCTACGCACAGGCGATCCGGCCGCCGACCGTGCCCGACGGCAGCTCGCGATTGCGGCTGACGGTGATGGCGACCCACGAGGAGCGGGAGCTGCGGGCCGCCGCCCGCACGATCGCCGCCGCCGTCGCCGCGGTCTCGGCCTCGGGCGAGTGGTCGATCGAGCCGCCCGATCCGGCCCCGGGCGCGCTGCGGGTGCTTCGCGGCGCCCGGCGCCCGGCCGCGATCACCGGCCCGCCGCGCGCGTGAGCCCGCCCGACGGGCTGTTCGTCACCGGTACCGGCACCAACGTCGGCAAGAGCGTCGTCGCCGCGGTGCTCGCCCGCAACGCCGCAAGTACCGGCACGGAGGTCGCCGTCTTCAAGCCCGCCGTCTCCGGCCTCGACGACGGCGGCGAGAGCGACCACGCGCTGCTGCGCCGCGCCTCCGGCAGCGACCAGAGCGACGCCGAGATCGCGCCCTACCGTTACGGCCCGCCGGTCTCCCCGCACCTCGGCGCCGAGATCGAGGGCGAGCGGATCGAGCCGCAACTGCTGCTCGCCGCCGCGCACGCCGCGGGCGCCGGCCGCGAGCGCCTGATCTGCGAGGGCGTCGGCGGCCTGCTCGTCCCGCTCGCCCCCGACTACCTGGTTCGCAACCTCGCCGCCGACCTGGCGTTGCCGCTGGTGATCGCCGCCGCCCCCGGCCTCGGCACGATCAACCACACGCTGCTGACGATCGAGGCCGCCTGGGCGGCGGAGCTCGAGGTCCGCGCCGTCGTGCTCACGCCGTGGCCGAAGCGCCCGACCCGGGTCCACCGCTCCAACCGGGAGACGATCGCCGAGCTCGGCGGCGTCGAGGTCGTGACGCTGCCGCGGATCGACCTCGACGACTTCGCGGGCTGGCCCGACCTCGGACTGCTCTGAGCGGCGCCGGCGCGCAAGGCCCCATTTTGCGAACGCCGCGGGCCTCGCTTCCGACCGCCGCCGGGCCTAGCGTGCAGCGACGATGAGCAGGACCGTCGCCGAGCTCGACCACGAGCACCTATGGCACCCGTTCACCCAGCAGCGCGGCTGGACCGAGGAGCAGCCGGTCGTCATCGAGCGCGCCGAGGGGACCGACCTGATCGACGCCGACGGGCGGCGCTACATCGACGGCACCTCGTCGCTGTGGTGCAACGTCCACGGCCACCGCCACCCGCGGATCGACGAGGCGGTCCGCCGGCAGCTCGACCGCGTCGCCCACTCGACGATGCTGGGGCTGACCCATGCCCCGGCGGCCGAGCTGGCGGCTCGGCTGGTCGCGATCGCGCCGCCGGGGCTGACCCGCGTCTTCTACTCCGACGCGGGCTCGACCGCGACCGAGATCGCGCTGAAGATGGCGTTTCAGTACTGGCGCCAGCGCGGCGGCCAGCACGCGCGGCGGACCGCCTTCGTCGGCCTCGCCGAGGGCTACCACGGCGACACGATCGGCGCCGTCTCGGTCGGCGGCATCGACCTCTTCCACGGCGCCTACGAGCCGCTGCTGTTCAACAAGCACTGCGTGCCGGCCGGCGACCCCTCGGCGCTGGCGGAGCTGCTCGGCCGCCACGGCGAGGAGATCGCGGCGGTGATCGTCGAGCCGCTCGTGCAGGGGGCGGGCGGGATCCTCGTGCAGCCGCCCGGCTACCTGCGCCGCGTGCGCGAGCTCTGTGACGCCCACGACGTGCTGCTGATCTGCGACGAGGTCGCGACCGGCTTCGGCCGCACCGGGACGATGTTCGCCTGCGAGCAGGAGCGCGTCGCGCCCGACCTGCTCTGCCTCGGCAAGGGCCTGACCAACGGCTACATGCCGCTCGCGGCAACGCTCGCCAGCGAGCGGATCTACGCCGGCTTCCTCGGCGAGCACGAGCAGTTCCGCACCTTCTTCCACGGCCACACGTTCACCGGCAACCCGCTCGCCTGCGCGGCCGCGATCGCCAGCCTCGACGTCTTCGACGAGGAGCGGACGCTGCTGCGGATCCAGCCGAAGATCAGGCTGCTCGGCGAGCTGCTCGGCGACGTCGCGGCGCTCGACGAGGTCGCCGAGGTCCGCGGCCGCGGCCTGATGGCCGGGATCGACCTCGGCGAGCACGATCCGAGCCTGCGGCTCGGCCATCGGGTGACGCTGGCGGCGCGCGAGCGCGGCGCGATCGTTCGCCCGCTCGGCGACACCGTCGTGCTGATGCCGCCGCCGGCGATCAGCAAGCGCGACCTCGAGCGCCTCGTCGCGATCAGCGCCGAATCGATCCGGGCGGCGGTCGCGGACGCCTACGAGGGCAGGGCCGAGAAGCCGCCGGCGATCCACGCCGGCCGCGGCGATCGCGGCACCCGCACGGATCGCGCCACCCGCGCCACCCGCGTCGCCGGCGACGCCCGCGACGTCGAGGCCCGCCAAGACGCGGCCGCCTAGCGCCCAGCGCCCAGCGCCTAGCGCCCAGCGTCCAGCGCAGGCTGAGCCGCGAGCGGCCGTACCGGCGGGATCGGGACCGGCGCTCACCGCCGCGCACCAGCGACGCTGCCGGACCGGCGGCCCCCGTCCGGCGGTCGCGTCGCCTGGATATCGGGGAGATATCCAGTGATATCGGATCGGTCGCGGTAGGCGGATGGTGGGGCCCCGTCGGAGGCCGCATTCCCTGGCTATCAGCGCGATAGCCGCGGGTATCGATCGAGACGGGTCGGTCGGTCGCGGTTGGTGGGGTCAGGGGCCCGCGGCGCCGGCACCCATCCCGCTGGCTATCGGCGGGATAGCCGTCGGTATCGCATCCAGTCGCGTTGGCCGCGAGTCGCTGGGACCGCGACTCCCGGATATCGGCGTGATATCCGCGGATATCGAGCGCCCAGAGTCGGGTCGGTCCCGAGCTTTGCTCGGCCCCCGCGCGACTCCTGGATATCGGCGTGATATCCGTGGGTATCGAGCGCGTGAGGGCACCCCGTCCGCCGGTTCCCGTCGACGCGGACCCGCGGCCTTGCACGCCCACACGACGCGCTGCCCCCACGCGGTCCCGCCGGCCTTCCCGCGCAACGCGCGACCCGGCGCGGTCCCACGCGCCCCGAGACGCGCCGCCCCGCGCGACCCGGCGCGGCTCCGCGCGGCCCCGCGCGGCGCGCCCGCTCGCTAACCCTCGAGCGGCTCGAACTCGCTCTTGCGCGCGCCGCAGACCGGGCAGAACCAGTCGTCGGGGATGTCGACGAACTCGGTCCCGGCCGGGATGCCTCCGTCGGGATCGCCCTCATCGGGGTCGTAGACGTAGCCGCACGAGGTGCAGATCCACTGCTGCTTGACGACGATCTCGGTCATCGGACCACCGAGCGTAACGTAGAGTGCCGCCATCGAACGTGCGTCCGTCACCCCCCGTCCCGCGGCCACCGTGATCCTGCTGCGGGGCGGCGCCGGGCAGGGCCTGGAGCTGTTGATGCTGCAGCGGGGAGCGCGGGCGCGGTTCATGCCCGGCGTCTGGGTCTTCGCCGGCGGCGTCGTCGAGCGGGCCGACCGCGCGAGCGCCGCGGCGACGCCGGTCGCGGGGATCGCGGCGGACGAGCTCGCGCACCGGATCTGCGGTGCCCGCGAGCTCGGCGAGGAGGCAGCGGTCGAGATCGGCGCCGGCGCGCTGCTGCCGTGGTCGCGCTGGATCACCCCCGAGCGCGTGCCGATGCGATTCGACACCCGCTTCTACGTCGGCCGCGCGCCCGATGGCGCCGAGCCGGCCCACGACCCGGTCGAGATGGCGGCGGCGCGCTGGGTCGAGCCGGAGCGGGCGCTCGCCGACTTCGCCGCCGGCCGCTTCGAGCTGTCGTTCCCGACGATCAAGCACCTCGAGGAGCTGCGGCGCTTCACCGACGCCGACGCCGTGATCGCCGCCGCCGCCAAGCGGCCGGTCGTGCCGCTGACGCCGAAGGTCGTCGGCAGCGAGGACTCGTTCGAGGTGCTGCTTCCCGGCGAGCCCGGCTACGACGAGGCCTGAGCGGCCCGCGGCCCCGCGCCGGCGTCGGGAAACGGCTCGATCCCCGCGTACCAGGGACCGGTCGGATAGGTCGCCGCGCCCTCCTCCTCGAGCTCGCCGCGGACGCGGCCGAACAGCTTGCCGGCGTTGTCGAGCGCGAGCTCGAGCTCGTCGCGGCTCAGCTCCCGCAGCCGCCAGAGGAAGTAGAGCTGCCGCTCGGATGCGCCGAAGTCGACCTCGCGATCGATCGTCGTCGCCCACTCCAAGAACGCGGGGCTGAACAGCTCGCGCAGCGCGACCGGGTCGTGGCCGGCGGGGACGGTGGCGATGAAGCGCCGGTTGAACTCGATGCTCTCGAACCGCACCCGCAGGCGGCTGTGGCGGCGCAGCTGGTCATCGGCGCTGGCCTCGATCGACTCGACGTCGAAGGCGGGGACGACGCTCGTCAGGTCGGGCATGTGCGCCTTCGCCAGCACCGCTCCCGGCAGCACCGTCTTCGCCAGGAACCGGCCCTGCTCGCGCTCGCGCGCGTCACAGCTCGCCCCCCAGAACCCCGGGGCGAGCTCGCCGGTGAGCCTGTTGGCGCCGCCCGGACAGAGCGCCGCCGGGGCATCGCGGGCGTTGATGCCGCCGACCTCCTCGTAGCGGAGCCCGCGATCGCCGGCAACGGCGCGGACGGCCTCGATCCAGCGTTTGCGGTCCTCGCCGGCGCTCACGGGTTAGGACCGAGCCTAGATGATCGGCCCAGGCCTAGGGATCCTTCGTGACCTGCGGGAAGTGCGTGCCGCCGTATGTCGCCGGGAAGTTCGGAGCGACGTAGCAGGCCGCGAACGGCGCCGTGCCGAGCGCCGGCAACGGCAGGCCGGTCTGCTGGGGCAGCGGATCCTCGGGCGAGGAGACGATCGGCGAGCCGCCGTCGCCGGCGAGCCGCTCGCCGCCGACGTTGTCGCAGTCGAAGTTGGGGAAGATGCCGTTGCGCGCCGCGGTCCCGTCCTTGACGATGTCGGCGTAGGGATACAGGTAGCCGTTGCCGCGGTTCTCCGGCAGCCGGTTCGGATAGACGGCCAGCGACTCCTGGCTGATGTAGCCGAACTGCTTCAGCGCGTGGCGGGCCGCGGGCTGCCCGGGCTGCGGCGTCAGCTGGCCGCCGAGCCCGGCCGGCGGGTTCGAGAGGAAGTCGGTGATGTTGACCTTGTAGTAGTTGAGCCAGTCGACGACCGGGTTCAGGTTGGCGAGGAACGGGTCGAGGTTGGTCAGCACCGGGTCGAGGCCGCGCAGCGTCTTCGACAGCGCCGGGTAGCCCGACTTCGAGGCCTTGTTCAGATCGTCGAGGCCGTAGAACAGCGACTCCAGGCTCGGCGAGAGCCGCCGGACGCTGCGCAGCGTCGGGCTGATGTCGTTGGCGACCGGCAGCAGCTGCTGGACCAGCGGCCGCGTGTTCTGCTGGAATGCATCGAGCCGGTCGAGCGTCAGCCGCGTCTCCCGCTCGAAGGTCGGCGCGACCTGGAACAGCTCGCTCAGCGCCTGATCCTCGGAGGCGAGCGCCTCGAAGGTCCGCTGCGAGCCGGTGATCGCGCCCGCGAGCTGGCCGTCGCGCTCGCTGAGCGCGTCGAAGACGGTGCCGGTGTCGCGGACGAGGCCCTGCAGCGCCGAGCGCTGGCGGCGCAGCAGCGAGATCACGTCGGTCGCATCGCCGAGGAACGGGCCGAGGTTGCCGAGCGAGTCGTTGAGGTCGAGGCTGCGGCCCTTGATCGCGACCGCGAGCCCCTGCTGCCACTGCTGGAAGGCGTTGCGGGTCTCCTCGTCGAGCGCGTTGAAGATCTCGTCGATCTGGGTCTGGTCGTTGACCTGCCCGAGGCCGAGGCTGCCGTCCTCGGGAATCGCCTCGACGCCGTCGGTCGCGCCCTCGGGGTTGTTGGCCGCGGAGCCGAGCGAGACGACCGCGTCCGCGTCGTCGGGGTCGGTTCCCGAGGTGAGCTCGACGTAGGTCTCACCGAGCAGCGTCTTCTCGCGCAGCATCGCCCTCGCGTCGCTCGAGATCGGCGCGAACTCGGGATCGATCTCGATCACCGCGTTGACCGTGTCCTGCCCGTTGATCTGCTCGTCGATCGGGGCCAGCTCGACGCTCTTGACCTTGCCGACCGAGACGCCGCCGATGCGGACGTCGGACTCCTTGACGAGCTGCGTCGCCTCGGGGAAGTTGACCGTGATCCGGTAGCTCTTCGCCGCCAGCGGCACCGGCCCGCCGAACGAGACCCAGAGGAACAGCAGCAGCCCGAAGCAGGACAGCGCGAAGCCGGTGGCGATCAGGATCCGGCCGAGCGATAGAGCCGACGTCTGCATCAGCAGACCCCCGCGAACGGCCCACCGGGGGCGAACAGCTGGCCCAGGCCGGTCACCGCCGGCGCCAGCGCGTTGCTGCCGAGCAGGCTCATCGCCTGGTCGCAGCCGAGCGTCAGATAGATCCGGCGATCGACGCCGTGGGCGTCCTGCACCTGGAAGACCGAGTCCGAGTTGTGGCCGAGCCAGGCGGCCCAGTACAGGTAGCCCTCGTCACGGTTCGGCGTCCCCGGCGGCTCCGCGCCGTTCGGGTTGTAGGCGGCCATGTTGCCGAGCCGGTTGATCTTCTTGCCGAGCACGGTCAGCTTCGGGGTCGCCTTGACGAGGTTGCCGGCGGCGCTGCCGAGGTCGTCGACCGGGCCCCGCGCCGATCGCACGAACGGCCGGATCTGGTTCCTGAGGACCGGCGTCGTCGCCAGCGCCAGCTTCTTCGTCGAGGCGTTGACCTCGTCCAGGTTGCGCGCGAACGGCCGCAGCGATCCGAGCGCCGGGCCGAGCTGGTCGGCGAACAGCGCCACGTTGTTGAGCGTCTCCGTCGACTGCCGCAGCGTGCCGGGCAGCTCGGCGATCGCCCGCTGCACGCTCGGGTCCTGCTCGGCGATCGCCCCGATCGTCGTGTTCGAGTAGCGGACGAGATCGGTCAGGCTCTGCTCGCTTCTGCCGACCTCCTTGGCGAGCAGGTTGAAGTTGGTGATCAGCCGCCGCAGCTCCCGCTTGCGCTCGGCGACCTTGGAGTTGATCCGGTCGAGGTCCTTGGTCAGCGGCCCGAGCGAGCCGAGCAGCCTGCCGAGGTCCTTGCCGCGACCGTCGAGGCCCTTGCCGGCCCCGATCAGCAGCAGCCGCAGATAGGCCTGGGTGTCGGCGTCGAGCCCGCTCAGGAGCTGGTCGAGGTTGACGTCCGGGGCGGTGTTCTCGAGCGCGATCGTGCCGCCGTCGCTGATCTCGCCGGCGGCGGGCGTGCCCGGGTCCATCTCGAAGAACATGTCCTTGAGCGGGGTTTGCGGGCGCAGCAGGATCGCGGCGTCCTTGTAGATCGGCAGGTAGTCGCGGTCGATGCCGAAGGTGACGACCGCGACGCCGTCCTGAAGCTCGACCCCCTCGACGTCGCCGACCTGGACGCCGGCGACGCGGATCGTCTGCCCCTGCCCCGGGACGACCGCCTGCGCCGTCTCGAACTCGGCCTTGAGCTCGAACGGCTTGCTCTCCAGCACCGGGATCCGCAGCCGCTCGTTCTGCACGATCACGTAAGCGGACGCGAGCCCGACGACGAGCATCAGCGCGATCGCGATGAAGTCCCGCAGGTGCTTTCTGATCGCGTGACCCATCAGCCGTCCCCGTAGTCCTGCTGGTAGTCGCGCAGCTTCTTCATCGCATCGGCCTGCAGCCGCCGCGCCTTGCTGCCGTCATCGTCCTCGCTCGCCTGCGCCGCCCGGCCCAGCGCCGTCAGCGCGTCGACGCTGTCGGTCAGCATCCGCCCGGCGCTGCCGGCCGGCATCCCGGCCGGCGCCGACATCTGCGTCGGCGGCGGCCCCGGCGTCGCATCCAGGTTCGGCGGGTCCTGGTTCTCGCAGGGCGCGCCGGGCTTGAACTTCGTCTTCGCCGACGACGACAGCGGCGGCATCGCGCCGTCGATCGGGAACGGCGTGACCCCGGCCAGCGGCGTCCCGCCGGTCGACTGGTCATGGGTGATGACGGTGTTGGTGCCGCCGCCGCCGATCACCCGGATGTACTGGCCGTTGGCGTCGCCGGAGCGGCTCTCGCCGGCGATCCCGGCGAGGCCGTAGCCGGTCTCCTCGAACACCCGTCCCTGCGCCCCGTGGCCGGCGTCGTAGGCGGCGCCGCCGCTGACCCGGTCGTCCGCCCACGGGATCACGACGGTGTTGAAGCAGCTCGACAGCGCCCGTGCCTGCTCGAGGAACGGGATCGTCTCGCGGGTCATCCGCGCCAGCTTCGGCACCGTCGGCTCGAGCTCGGCGACGAGCCCGCGCAGCTCCTGCGGGCGGGCGAGCAGCCGCAGCTGCAGCAACAGCGGCGTCGCCGCGTCGAGCGTCGCCGGCGCGGTCTCGACGCCGGGCAGGATCTCGCGCGCAAACGCCCGGGTCGACGGGAAGGCGGCGTTGAGGCTGCCGAAGGCGGCGTTGCCGGCCGCGATCGTCTCCGGCAGCTCCGCGATCGCCGCCTGCAGCGGCGCGCTCTGCTGGGCGAAGCTGCCGGTGCTGATCCGCAGGTTGGCGATCAGGTCGCGCAGCGCCGGCTCGTCGGCGTCGAGCCCGCGGATCACCCGGTCGAGGTTGACGATCAGGCTCGAGAGATCGTGCGGGTTCTCGCCGAGCAGCGCCTCGTTCACCTGCGACGTGTAGCGGAACGCGCCCGCCGAGACCCTGTTCAGGGCCCGCAGCGACTTGGCGCCGCCGCCGTCGACGAGGGCGGTGCCGAACTGGTCGAGCAGGGTCTGCAGATCGTGGCGGACGTCGGCCTGCAGCGTGTTGGTCAGCACCTCGCCGAGCTGAACGCTGTTCGTGGTCTGCGAGGGCGGAAACGTGTAATCGCCGGGGTCCACGGTCGGGGAGGAGGGGCTCCCCGGCCTGACGTCGACGAACAGGTTGCCCTCGAGGAACAGCCGCGGTCGCAGCGCGAACTGCGCGTCCTCCTTCAACGGCAGGCCGTCGTCGTCGAGCTCCATCGTCACGACGGCTCCGCTCGCGGTGTCGCCGTCGGCGAGCGGTTCGACCGCGGTCACCTTGCCGACCTCGACGCCGGCGATCCGCACCTGCGAGTCGACGCGCACGTTCTGCGCCGACCTGAACACGGCCCGGACCTCGGTGCCGCCGCCCCACGGCACGTTCTTGGTGAACGCCAGGTAAGCCCCCACCGCCAGCACGGCGACCGTCGCCAGGCCGATCGCCCAGCGCGGGATGCGGCTGCTGCGGCGGGCCCTCACGGCTGCCTCGCGGGCACTCGGGTGTCGCGCAGCGACCGCGACCCGTCGCGATTGAAGTAGACGTCGGTGATACCCGGGTCGCCGGGCAGGTCGGGGACGATCACCGCCGGGTTGGCGCTGCTCTGGCCCGGCACCTTGAGCTTGCCGAGCAGGTAGCCGGTCTGGCCCGGCTGGCAGTTGGCGCCGTCCTGGCCGGTGGGGCCGCCGGGGTTCGCGTGCAGGATCGGCAGCTCGTGCGGCTCAAACTCATGCGTGACGTAGGAGCGGCCGTTCGCCTGCGCGCCCGAGTAGCCGCCGGTCGAAAGCCCGGTCTCGACCTCGCCCGGATTGGTGGTCGGAACCGGTGGGATCGGGCCCGGCCCGTCGATGTCGAGGTCGATCGTGATCGGCCCGGGCGGCGAGGCGATCAGCGTCACCCGCTGCGAGAAGCCGGTCGCGTCTCGCTCGGTCAGGTGCTCGGGCAGCAGCGTCCACAGGTAGTTCCAGTAGTTGCAGACCGTCTGCGCCGGGACGACGTACTTGGCCAGCGGCTTGGCGGCGTCGAAGGTGTCGCCGAGCCGCTTCAGCGAGCTCTTCGTCGTCGGCTGCTCGGCGAGGCTCTCGAGCGAGCGGAAGACGCCGCGCAGCAGCTTGTTGGAGGCGACGCTGCGGTGCAGCACCGGGGTGCCGACGCGGACCGCCTCGTTGAGGCTCGGCAGCGAGATCCGTAGATCCTTGATCCCGGGATTGAGCCGGCGCTCGAGCTCGGCGACGTCGGCCAGGAACGGCCGTTGGGCGGGCAGCGTGTCGATCCCGGCCTGAAGCGCCGGCGGCCCGCCCGAGATCGTCGCCTGCAGCGCCGCCGGATCGGCGCCGATCGCGGCGAACGTGTCGGCCATCGCGCCGAACAGCGCCGCGTTCTGCTCGGCGACCGGCGCGACGATCGCCGCCGTCCGCCCCAGCGCCGGGAAGAAGCGCCCGAGCTGGGTGTCGGGGTCGTTCAGCGTTCGCGCGACCGGCATCAGGTTGGTCAGCAGCGGGTTGAGCGCGGCGATCGCCTGGTTCAGCGAGGCGCCGCGCGCGGCGAAGGCGTCGCCGTAGCCGAGCAGGTTCTGGCGGATCGAGTTCCGGGTCGGCTGATCGAACGTGTTGCCGATCTCGTCGAACTCGGTCTGGGCGACGAAGGTGCCGTCGTCGCCGTTGTCGTTCTCCTCGGCCTCCTCGATCGAGAGGATCTGCGAGTCCGAGTCGGCCGGGTCGTCGTTGTCGTTGGTGCCGTTGAAGGTGAAGCCCTCGGCCGCCGGCGGGCCGTCGCCGCGGGTGATCTCGAGGTACTTGAGGCCGAACGTCGAGCGGTAGCGGATCCGGAAGATCGAGTTCTCGGGGATCGGCGAGGCCGATTTGTCGAGCTTCAGGTCGAGCTTCGCCGCGACCCCGCCGGTCGCGCCGCCGGAGCGCCCGTCGGCGACGCGCACCGGCGTGATCGACTCGACGACTCCGACCCGGGCGCCGCCGATCCGGACCTCGTTGTTCGGCACCAGCCGCGACGCGTTCGGAACGACGACCGAGACGCGATAGACGGGCACGAACGGCAGGCCGTTGTTGGCGTTGTAGGCGAGGAACACCGCGACGATCACGATCAGCGTCGTCAGCGCGCCGATCATCGTCGGCGAGGCGACCGGCGCGGCCAGCGGCGAGCGGCGGCGGCTCATCGGCCGGCCTCGGTCGGAGGGCTGTCGGTCGGGCGGCTCATCACCCTCCGAACAGGAACCCGAACAGGTCGTTGTTGGCGGCCGCCGCGTCCTCGCGCTGACCGCCCGTTATCGGCGCCAGGATGCCGCCGAGGCCGCCCGGCTCGCCGCCCGCGCCGGGCCCCGCGCCCGCGCCGGGCTCGGTGGGCTCGGACCCGGGCGGCGGCGCAGCGGGCGCCGGCGGCTCGTCCCCCCCGGCCCCGGCACCGGTGCCGCCCCCACGACCGCCGCCGGAGGCGGCGTCGCCACCCGCGCCGAACGCTGCGCCGCCCGCCGCCTCGCCGTCGCGGAAGCTCGCCCCCGCCCCCCCGGCTGGATCGCAGAGCGAGGTGTCGGTCGATCCGTTCGGGCAGACCTTGGGGCTGTAGGGCGGCAGCTCGACGGGCTGGTTGAGGCCGGGCTGGTTGCGGCCGAGCCAGGAGACGCAGCGGTTCGCCTCGAGCACGTTCGTGGTGGCGCCGCCGCCGCTCGCGTTCGGCACGCCGGGCTGGGCCGCGGCCGGGCCCGGTCCGTCGGCGTCGTACATCCCCGGGTTGTAGTTCGAGCACGGCCCGGTCCCGACCTCGAAGATCGAGAAGTGCAGCAGGTGGCCGATCTCGTCGAACTGGTTGATCGCCCCGGTCTGGTAGTAGACGTAGTTGAGCAGGCCCTCCATCCCGGTGTAGCCGGTCTTGCCCTTGCGCCCGGTGTCGGCGTTGGCCCGCGTGTCGGTCTCGACCGCGCGATCGGGATCGTCGATGTCGCGCAGGAACTTCGCCAGCGTGTCGGCGACCGGGAACGCCTTCTTCGTCGACTTGGCGAGAATCCGCACCTCGTCGCGGCTCTTGTCGAGCGCGGTCTTGCCGACGACCGACGCCTTGCCGAGGCTGACCAGCGCGTCGGTCGCCGCCGGGTTGAACTCGGGCAGGTTGCGCGACAGCTCGTTCAGGCCGGGCGCCGCGCGGCGCAGGTTCGCGGCCAGCGGCGTGCCCTCGGTCGCGACGTCGTCGAGCTCGGCCATCGTCGGCCGCAGCTCGGCGAGGAAGTCATCGAGCAGCGCGAAGTTCTGCGACAGATCGTCGCGCCGCGAGGCGGCGATCTCGGCCGTGTCGCCGGCCTCGTCGATGAAGTCGACGACGTCCTGGCGGCGCTCGGCGAGCCGGCTGATGATCCGCTCCGAGTTCGCGTTGAGATCGCGGATGATCGTGTTCTGGCTGGCCAGCAGGTCGAAGACCTTGCGGGTCTGCTCGAGCGCCGGCGCCCCGCGCCTGATCGCGTCGTTGAGGTTCTTCGAGTTGCCGGCGAGCGCGGTCCCGAACTCGTTGATCAGCAGCGTCAGCCGCTCGCGGAACGGCAGCCGCAGCGTGTTCAGGACGAGGTCGTTCTGGACCGTCTGCCGCGTCTGCTCGACCGGGATGTCGGGGTTCTCGGCGTGCTCGGCCTCGTCGCCGTCGATCGGCTCGATCGGATCGCCCTTCGGCGCGCAGTCGATGAAGTACTCGGCGATCAGCGACTGCGGCTCGCTGCTGCAGATCGTGTCCTCGCCGAGGACCGCGACCGGGCCGCTGAGCTCGACCTTGGCGACCGCCTTCTTGCGCGAGTTGATGAGGAAGTCGTCGATCTCGCCGGCCGCGACCCCGGCCACCTTGACCTCGGAGCCGCTCGACAGGCCGAAGGCGTTGTCGAGCTCGATGTAGTAGGTGTGGCTGTCGTCGCCGCTGGCCGAGGTCGCCAGCGCGGCGCCGACCGCGGCCGCGAGCAGGGTGAGGATCAGGGCGACGCGCCGCACGTCAGTTCCCCGGCGGGATGATCGAGGGGTCGCAGTCGACCGAGCCGCCGTCGGTCCACGGGTTCGAGCCGTCGGGGGCGGGGCGCTCGTTCGAGCCCGGGCAGCGCTTGTAGTTGCCAACGTCGAACAGGTCGCTGCCGGTGACGGCGCCGAACGGCGCGTTGGCCGGGTCGGTGATGTTGGCGACGTCGATCAGGGCCAGGTCGTTGGCGCTCAGCGAGAACGTGTTGAAGGTGGTGCCGATGCGGCCGATGCCGCCGTTGGCGTCGACGACGCCGGAGTGGCCGAAGTCGTCGAACCAGCCGGTCAGCTCGGGCGCGTAGGCGCGGAAGAAGGCGAGCTCGTCAAGGCTGTCGTGCAGCGCCGTCGCCGACTCCGGGAACGCGCCCTGGCGGCGCGCTCCGTTGGCGTTCAGCGGTCCGATCGCCACCTTCGCCAGCCGCGGCTGCAGCCGGACCAGATCGACGAGGTCGTTGTCGCGGCCGGGGCGCTCGATCACCGTGTCGAGGCCGCGGACCGTCGGCACCAGGTTCGCCGCGGCGCTGCGGAAGTTGGCGAAGAACGGGCCGAGCCGCACCGCCACCGGCTTCGAGGCGTCGACGAGCGGATCGAGGTCATCGAGCGTCGCCCGCAGGTTGACGGCGGTCGTGTTGAAGTTCCGCATGAAGTCGGGCAGCTCGCGGATCGAGGTCGTCAGCGCGGTCCGCTGGCGCGCGATCGCGTTCATCATCCGGTCGAGGTTGCCGACGAGCTGCGAGAGGTCGTCGCGACGGCTTGCCACCGTCTTCGCGAGCCGGGCGCCGTTGACGATCAGCTGCTCGAGCGCGGGCGTGTCGCGGGTCAGCTCGGCGAACGTCCGCCGTGAGGTCGACAGGAACGGGTTCAGGTACTTGAGGCCCTCGTTCGCCCGCTTCGCCGCGCCGCCCTCGACGGTGGTCGCGAAGCCCTTGATCACCTTCTTGAAGTCGGCGACCGTCTTCGGGTTGAGCGTGTTGAAGAGCTGGTCGAGATCGACCGCGGAGACGGTCTGCGAGCGACCGATCGTGGCGCCGTCGGGGATCGGCTCGCCACCGTCGTCGGCGGGCAGCGTCAGCTGGACCTGACGGTTGGCGACGCCGGAGAGCGAGAACGAGCGGATCTGCGCGATCGTGCCGGCGGGCAGCGGCGCGTACTGCTCGTCGACCGAGAAGGTGACCAGCGCGTTGCCGTGGTCGCCGAGCTCGATCCGCTCGACGGTGCCGGCCCGGGTGCCGGCGACCGTCACCTCGTTGCCGGTGACGAGCTGTGAGGCGTTGGTGAACTCGGCCGTGACCTCGTAGCCGTCGTCGCCCCCGGTGAGCACGAGGACGATCGCGACCACGGCGGCGGCGAGCGCGACGATCGCCACGACTCGAGCTACCACTGTTCGCCTCTCACTTCGGCACCGTCCGTGCCGCCTCCCGATCGGTCGCTCCGGCTCAGCGCCCGACCCTAACGGGATTGGCGGCGCCCGATCAAAGCACTACTGGCGATTTCCTGTATGCGGATTCCACGCCGCCCCGGCCGGCCCTGCGTCGGCCTGCGATCGGGCCACGGCGGGTCGCGATCCTCCAGCCGCCGCGCCGGGCGGTTAGAGTGGCGCGCCATGACCATCGCAATCATCGTCATCGCCCTGATCGTCCTCGCCGGGCTGATCTACATCCTGATCCGCAACTCGATGATCGGCTCCCGTAACCGGGTCGACGAGGCGTGGAGCGGCATCGACGTCCAGCTCAAGCGCCGCCACGACCTCGTCCCGAACCTGGTCGAGACCGTCAAGGGCTACGCCGAGCACGAGCAGGCGACGTTCACGCGCGTCACCGACGCCCGCGCCGAGGCGATGAAGGCGGGCAGCGTCGAGGCCACCCAGGAGGCCGAGGCGAAGCTCTCCGGGGCCCTGACCGACCTCCGCGCGATCGCCGAGAACTACCCGAACCTGCGCGCGACCGAGAACTTCCAGCAGCTCTCGCGCAACCTCAGCGAGATCGAGGACGAGATCCAGGCCTCGCGGCGGATCTACAACTCGAACGTCCAGGCCTACAACACGAAGATCCAGATCTTCCCGAACTCGATCGTCGCCAACCAGGGCGGCTTCACGCCGCGCGAGTTCTTCGAGATCGAGGACGCCGGCGACCGCGAGCCGGTCGAGGTGAAGTTCTAGCCCGGTTCCGGGCGAGCCCGGCAGCCGCCGGCGATCCGGCGGCATAGGGCGCGCCGGCCTTGGCAGCGATCACGACGGCCCCGGCCGCGCCGGCGATCACGGCGAGCCCGGCCGCGCGCCGGCGATCACGTCCGCCCCGGTCGCGCCGGCGATCACGTCCGCTCGACCGGCCCTGGCCCGCACGCGCCGGCGCCGACGCGGGCGGCCGCCCGCCGATCCGGCCCCTGCGCCCGGAATCACGTCCGCGGAGCGAGAGCGATCCCGGATGCAGGGCGGGAGTCGGCCCCTGGTCGGTGCCAGCGCCCGGAGATCGGAATCACACTCGCGGAGCGAGAGCGATCCCGGATGCAGGGCGGGAGTCGGCCCCTGGTCGGTGCC
>CAZCFA010000019.1:0-19777 GCA_964497825.1 uncultured Conexibacter sp. | reverse complement strand
GTCGGCGCCGGCCCCCGGAGCTCGGAATCCCGCCCCCGGAGCTCGGAATCCCGCCCGCGGAGCGAGCGCAATCCCGGCAGCGGGCTGAGGTATGCCGGCGCGGCGGCGTCGACCGGCGCGGCCAATGCGGCCGCGCCGGCGCCAACGCCGCGCGCAGCCGCGCTCAGGCGACCGCGTCGTAGCGGCGGCCGACCTCGCTCCAGTCGACCACGTTCCAGAACGCGTCGAGGTAGTCGGGGCGCTTGTTCTGGTACTTGAGGTAGTAGGCGTGCTCCCAGACGTCGACGCCGAGCAGCGGCGTCTGGCCGACCGAGACGGGCGAGTCCTGGTTCGCCGTCGAGGTCACCTGCAGACCGCTGCCGTCGTGGACCAGCCACGCCCAGCCGGAGCCGAACTGACCGACGCCGGCCGCCTTGAACTGCTCCTTGAACGCGTCGAAGCCGCCGAACTTCTCGTCGATCGCATCGGCGAGGGCGCCGCTGGGCTCGCCGCCGCCGTCGGGGCTCATGATCTGCCAGAAGAACGTGTGGTTGGCGTGGCCGCCGGCGTTGTTGCGGACCGGGCCCTGCTTGTCGGCGGGCAGGCCGTCGAGCGCCTTCAGCACCTCGTCGACGTCCTTGTCGGCCCACTCGGTCCCCTCGAGCGCGGCGTTCGCCTTGTCGACGTAGGCCTGGTGGTGCTTGTCGTGGTGGACCCGCATCGTCGCCTCGTCGATGTGGGGCTCGAGCGCGTCGTAGCCGTAGGGAAGGTCGGGCACTTCGTATGCCATCTCTGCTTGCTCCTTTGATCTCGCGGGGTTTCTGGCCTATCTATACCCGTTTCGCGCCGCGCGAAAGCTGCGGGCGAGCGGTCCGGCCTAGGATGCGGCGACGATGTCCGCGAACGCACCGGAGCCGCTGTGGGAGCCGACGCCGGAGCGGATCGAGCGGGCGGCGATCACCCGCTTCGCCCGCGACCACGGCCTGCCCGAGGAGTACGGGGCGCTGTGGCGCTGGTCGGTCGCCGACGTCGGCCGCTTCTGGCGCACGATCTGGGACCACTACGAGGTCAGCGCCGGCGATCCCGGGCCGGCGCTCGCCGACGCGACGATGCCGGGTGCGGTCTGGTTCCCGCAGGCACGGGTCAACTTCGCGGGCCGGATCTTCCGCGACCGCGATCCGGGCCGGGTCGCGATCCGCCACAGCTCCGAGCTGCGCCCGCTCAGCGAGCTGACCTGGGGCGAGCTGGCCGAGCAGACGGCGCGGATCCGTGCCGGCCTCGCCGCGCTCGGCGTCGGCGAGGGCGACCGCGTCGTCGCCTACATGCCGAACATCGCCGAGACCGTCGCCGCGTTCCTGGCGACCGCATCGCTGGGCGCTATCTGGTCGAGCGCGGCGCCGGAGTTCGGCACGCGCAGCGTCGTCGACCGCTTCGCGCAGATCGAGCCGAAGGTGATGCTCGCGGTCGACGGCTACCGCTACGGCGGCCGCGACTTCGACCGCGGCGCGACCGTCGCCGAGATCGCCGCCGCGATCCCCTCGCTCGAGCGCGTCGTCCGCCTCGGCTACCTCGACGGCAGCGGCTGGGAGCAGGGGTTCCTCGGGCCCGAGGACGCCGCGCTCGAGTTCGCCGACCTCGGCTTCAACCACCCGCTCTGGGTGCTCTACTCGTCGGGGACGACCGGGCTGCCGAAGCCGATCGTCCACGGCCACGGCGGGATCCTGCTCGAGCACCTGAAGAAGATGCACCTGCACCTCGACGCGCAGGCGAACGACCGCGTGTTCTGGTTCACGACGACGGGCTGGATGATGTGGAACTTCCTCGTCGGCGTGCTGCTGACCGACGCCGCGATCGTCCTCTTCGACGGCAACCCCGGCCACCCCGACCTCGACACGCTCTGGCAGCTCGCCGCCGATGCCGAGATCACCACCTTCGGCACCAGCGCCAGCTTCATCGCGAGCTGCATGAAGGCCAGGATCGAGCCCGCCGCCGGCCGCGACCTGAGCCGGCTCGAGGCGGTCGGCTCGACCGGCTCACCGCTCGCGCCCGAGGGCTTCGCCTGGATCTACGAGCAGCTCGGCGCCGACACCTGGCTGTTCTCGACCTCGGGCGGAACCGACGTCTGCACCGCCTTCGTCGGCGGCGTGCCGACGCTCCCGGTCTACCGCGGCGAGCTGCAGGCGCGGGCGCTCGGCGCCGACCTGCACGCCTACGGCCCCGACGGCGAGGACCTCGTCGGCGCCGTCGGCGAGCTCGTCCTGATCCAGCCGATGCCGTCGATGCCGCTGTTCCTGTGGGGCGACGCCGACGGCAGCCGCCTGCGCGAGAGCTACTACGACACCTATCCGGGGATCTGGCGCCACGGCGACTGGATCGAGATCACCGGGCGCGGCACCGCGATCATCTACGGCCGCTCCGACTCGACGATCAACCGCGGCGGCGTGCGCATGGGGACGAGCGAGATCTACCGTGCGGTGCTGTCGCTCGACGAGGTCGTCGACGCGCTCGTCGTCGACGTCCCGCGCGAGGGCGAGGAGAACTGGATGCCGCTGTTCGTCGTCCTCGCCGACGGCGCCGAGCTCGACGCGGAGCTGACCGGGCGGATCGCCGCCGCGGTGCGCGAGCAGTGCTCGCCGCGCCACGTCCCCAGCGAGGTCCGGGCGATCGCCGCGGTCCCGCGGACGCTCTCGGGCAAGGTGCTCGAGGTCCCGGTCAAGCGGATCCTGATGGGCGCCGACCCCGACGAGGCGGCGAGCCGCGAGTCGCTCGCCAACCCCGAGGCGCTCGACTACTTCACCGCGCTCGCCGACCGCCCGTAGCCGGGGAGGGTCAGGGCCAGATCGCCTCGGTCGGGCAAGTCCCCGGCCGGCCGGCGCGCGCTCAGCACCGCTCCTCACGAGCGCCGCCGCGCACTCGGCGCCGGGCTCACGATCGAGCTCGGGTCGCAGGACGCCCGCGGGCTGAGATGCTGTGCGGGCCCGTGCGCCGAACAGCGAGCGGGGAGAGGCCGACGCGATGCGGAAACTGACCTACGGCATGAACGTGAGCCTCGACGGCTACATCGCCGCGCCCGGCGACGAGCTCGGCTGGAGCGCGCCCAGCGACGAGTTGTTCCAATGGTGGTCCGACCGGGTCGCCGGGACGGACCTGGCGCTGTACGGGCGCAGGCTCTGGGAGACGATGAGCTCCCACTGGCCGACCGCTGACCAGCAGCCCGGCGTCACGCCGGCGGAGATCGAGTTCGCCCGCCGCTGGCGGGAGATGCCGAAGGTGGTGTTCTCATCGACGATCAGCGCGGCGGGCTGGAACGCCCGCCCGTTCAGCGGCGACGCGGTCGCCGAGATCGCCCGGCTCAAGGCCGAGGACGGCGGCCCGATGGACATCGGCGGCGCCACGATCGCCGCGGCGGCGATGCGGGCCGGGCTGATCGACGAGTACGTGCTCGCCACCGTGCCGGTCCTGATCGGCGGCGGCACGCCGTTCTTCACGAACCTCGACGACTGGGTGAACCTGACCCTGGTCGAGACCCGGACGTTTCCCGACGGCGTGCTGCTGACCAGGTACGAGACCAAGCGCTGAGCGCCGGCCTCGGATCGGCGCGGTCCCCGGGTCGTCTCCCGGGATCCCGTGGTGCCGCGCGGCGATCGTGATGACCCAACTCGGGTCGAACCGCCGGCCGCATCGCGGCGCGCGCCAGCGATCTATCGGGGCGCCCGGATTTGAACCGGGGACCTCACCGACCCGAACGGTGCGCGCTACCAGGCTGCGCCACGCCCCGAGAGCGGTGCAGTCTAGGGACTTGCGGCGGGCGCGCTCAGCCGACCCGGGCGATCGCCGCGTCGATCTGCTCGCGGCTGGGCGAGTCCTGCAGCAGCTCGCTGCCGTTCGCGCCCTGGACGTTGACCGCGGTGCCGTCGGCGCGCAGCCGCAGCTGGGCACCGAGCTCGGCGTCGGCGGCGGCGGCCTGCTCGCTCACCGGATCCTCGTAGGCGTCCTCCCACTCGCCGACCTCGAGCTGCGGCGTGTTCGCCGCGACCTCGTCGAGGTAGTCGCGATCGACGCCCTGCTGGGAGACCTGATCCTGGTTGCGGAAGAACATCTCGGCGTACTGCCAGCCGTGGTCCTGCGCCGCGGCCGCCTCGAAGGCGATGCCGCCGAGCGTCGTGTCCTTGGAGCCGAGTGGGTAGTTCTTGAAGACGATCTGGGCGTTGCCGGTCCGCACCTGCTCGGCGATGAACGGGTCGATCACGTCGCGCTGGTATTCGGCGGCGAGCGGCGCCTGCAGGTCGGTGAACAGGGTCAGGGTGATCGGGGCGTCGGAGTCGCCGAGCCGTTCGCCGAGCTGCGGGATCCCGGCGATCAGCTGCTGCACCTCGCCGGCGCCGCTGATCCGCAGCTGCTCCTCGCGGTTCTCGCCGACCGAGATCGAGACGAGCGCGGCGAGCAGCGCGATCGCGGCGGCCGTGAGCAGGCTCAGCGGTATCCAGCGGCTCCGCATCGATGCTCAGCTCAGCCGGCGATGGCCTTGTAGTAGCGGACCGAGAGGCCCGTCAGCAGCATCCCGAACGCCTCCTCGCTGTCGATCGCCGCGGCGCGCGCGTAGGCGCTCAGGCCGGCCCGCTCGATCGCGGCGCTGCGCTCGACCACCTCGTCGACGAGCTCGGGGTGCTGGTCGCAGAAGTAGGCGCCCATCGAGTAGAGGTCGGTGTCCATCAACGACTCGACGAACGGGTCCGGCGCCCGCGCTCCCGGCTGCATCGGCTCGCTAACCATCGGCCCGGAATCGTAGTCGCGCGGCCGTCCACGACACCGACCCCGCCGGGGCCGGCGGGGTCGGGGACGGACCAGGAGAGGATCCGCGCCCGGCCGAGGCCGAGGCGGATTTCGGGGTCAGCTCTTGAAGCCGAAGTCGACCGTGTAGGTGGAGGCCCGCCGGGGGCCGCCCGGGCTGCCGTCGCTGACGGCGATCCCGACCCGCTCGAAGCGCCGGTTGAGGATGTTCGCCCGGTGGCTCGGGGAGTTCATCCAGGCGCTGACGACGGCGGCCGGCGCCGCGGTCCGGCCGGCGCCCCAGGCGATGTTCTCGGCGACGCCCCAGGTGCAGGAGCAGGGCAGATAGCCGGTCGCGGCGAAGCGCCCGACCAGGTCCCGCTCGCCCGGGCAGAGGTGCGAGAAGCAGCTCTTCGCGAGCATCGCGCGGTTGTGCCTGCTGGCCGCCTTGCGCTGCCGCTTGTTGAACCGCAGCGGCTTCAGCCCGCGCGCCGCGCGCTTTCTGTTGAGCAGACAGAGGGTCGCCTTGGCCGCCGCCTTGCCGCTGATCGCGTAGGCGGGGCGCTCACCGCCGCAGGATCCCGCCCGCGCGGTTCCGGCCGCGGGCCCGAGCAGCAGCACGGCGCCGAGCAGGGCGGCGCCGAGGATTGCGGCAAGCGGCAGCGGCAGCGGTCGCTCCATGGGCTTCCGATCGGCGCCCGGGCCGCAAACTCGCAGCCGTCGCCGCCGCGCTGGACGGATGGCCATCGCGCCCGGCCGCGCCGAACCGGCCGGATCGCACTTGACACGTCCCGCGGAGGCGATAGAAAGAGCGCAGTCACCCCCGACGGAGGAGTTCACCCTTGGCGAATCACCTGACGCCCACCGAGCTGGCGAGCGAGGTCAAGATGAAGCGTCAGGAGGTGATCGCCAGATGCGTGCAGATGGGAGTGCCGATCTTCCACGGCAGGATCGACAAGACCCTGTTCATCACCTCGCTGCAGCAGCACGGAGTCGCCAAGACCGACCAGGCGGCCTGAGCGGACCGCGACCGGGCCGGGCGCCGGTCACGGTCGCCTAGACTCCCCGCGATGGAGGCCGCATCCGCTTCGACGGCTGCCGCGCTGGATGGAACCGGCAGCGCCACCGTCGCCGACCTGCTGCCACGGGCGGTCGAGAAGTACGGCGACCGCACGGCGGCGATGGTCAAGCAGGGCGGCGCCTGGACCGAGATCAGCTTCACCGCGGTCGGCGAGCGAGTGCGGGCGCTGGCGCTCGGGCTGATCGATCTCGGCGTCGGCAAGGGCGAGAAGGTCTCGATCCTCGCCAACACGCGGCTCGAGTGGACGCTGTTCGACTTCGCGGCGCTGACCGCGGGCGCCACGGTCGTGCCGATCTATCAGACGAACTCGGCCGAGGAGTGCCACTACGTGCTCGAGAACTCCGACGCCAAGGTGGTCGTCGTCGAGGATGCCGAGCAGCTCGCCAAGGTCCGGGCGGTCCGCGACCGGCTGCCGCTGCTCGAGCACGTGATCCTGATCGAGGGCGAGGCCGATGACGCGATCGCGATGGCCGAGATCGAGCGCCGCGGCGAGGCCGGCGACCCGGCCGCCTGGGCGGCGCGCTACTCGTCGGTGACGCCGGACGACATCTGCACCTTCATCTACACGTCGGGCACGACCGGCCCGCCGAAGGGCTGCGTGATCAGCCACGGCAACTACCGGGCGATGCTCGACATGACCCAGGCCGTCGCCGTCGTCGAGCCCGACGACATCGCCTACCTGTTCCTGCCGCTGGCGCACTCGTTCGCGCTGCTGATCCAGTTCGGCAGCTTCGACATCGGCGCCACGCTCGCCTACTGGGAGCGCGAGCCGCTGAAGATCATCGAGAACCTGAGCGAGGTCCGGCCCCACTACTTCCCGTCGGTGCCGCGGATCTTCGAGAAGGTCTACGCGACCGCCACCGGCGCGGTCGACAAGCAGGGCGGGCTCAAGAAGCGGGTCTTCTGGTGGGCGATCGGGGTTGGCGGCCGCTACCACCAGGCGCTGCGCGAGGGCCGCGAGCCGGGCGCGCTGCTGAAGCTCCAGCACCGGATCGCCGACGGGCAGGTGCTGGCGAAGATCCGCGACCTGTTCGGCGGCCGGATCCGCCAGTGCGTCTCCGGCGCGGCGCCGATCAACCCCGAGATCCTCCACTTCTTCGAGGCCTGCGGCGTTCTCGTGCTCGAGGGCTACGGAATGACCGAGACCTCGACCGCGGCGACGATCTCGCTTCCCGAGGCGTACAAGATCGGCACCGTCGGGCGTCCGTTCCCGGGCTGCGAGGTGAAGATCGCCGACGACGGCGAGGTGCTGGTCAAGGGGCCGAACGTCTTCCAGGGCTACTACAAGAACGAGGAGGCGACGCGGGAGACGATCGTCGACGGCTGGCTGCACACCGGCGACATCGGCGCGATCGACGCCGACGGCTACCTCTCGATCACCGGCCGCAAGAAGGACATCATCATCACCGCGGGCGGCAAGAACATCACCCCCGCGAACCTCGAGGCCGAGATCAAGCAGCTTCCGATCGTCAGCCAGTGCGTGGTGATCGGCGACCGCCGCCCCTACCTGGTCGCGCTCGTCACCCTCGATCCCGAGGAGGCCGCCGCCTACGCCGCCGAGCACGAGCTCGGCGACGACCCCGCGGCGCTTGCCGCCAACCCCGACGTCAAGGCGATGATCATGGCCCACGTCGATCAGATCAACGAGCGGTTCGCCCGCGTCGAGCAGGTCAAGAAGGTCTCGATCCTGCCCGCCGACCTCTCCCAGGAAGGCGGCGAGCTGACCCCGACGATGAAGGTCAAGCGCAACGTTGTCGCCGAGAAGTACGGCGACGAGATCGAGGCGCTGTACGCGAAGTAGGCGCGGGCCTCAGCGCAGCAGCGCCGAGGTCGTCTGCTCGAAGACGCGGCGCCAGGCCGGGCTCTGGTCCTTCTCGCGCTCGACCTGGTCGAGCACGTGCTCGATCCGGCGGGCGGAGATCTCGATCCCGTGGCGGCCGGCGATCGCCTTGTAGCGGTCGTAGTCGCGGGCGAGCCGCAGCGTCACCGACTCGAAGCCGTGCTTTGCGATCTGCAGCCGCGCCTTGTAGTCCATGATCGAGGTCGAGAACATCAGCTCGTCGCCGAACTCGGGCTCGATCAGGATGATGTCGACGCCGGGGTACTTCGTCTCCCACTTCTCGACCGCGCGGTGGAGCCGGTCGTGGGCGATCATCCGCACCGCCTGGTTGGCTAGCGCGACGAAGCCCATGTCGGAGATCCGCCGCACCCGGCTGCCGAAGATCGTCGGCACCCGCTTCGAGAAGTCGTTGACGAACGGGACGATCGGGTTGACGACGACGATGAACTTGGCGCCCTTCTCGACGGCGATGTCGATGTTGGTGGTCGAGCGGATGCCGCCGTCCATCATCTCGCGGCCTTTGATCTCAACCGGCTCGTAGACAAGCGGCAGCGCCGTCGAGGCGGCGACGGCGCGCGAGATCGGAACGTCGGCCCACTCGCCGTCGCCGAGCACGATCCGCTCGGTCGTGTCGATCTCGGTCGCGGTCAGGTAGAGCTCGCGCTCGAGCAGCCGGAAGTCGTCGGTGCGATCGGGATCGGCGAGCATCTCGGCGACGTAGTCCTCGATCCCGGCGCCGCTGTAGATCCCCTTCGGGAGGCCGGCGGCGAGCCCGGTTGCGACGTCCATCATCGAGGTCTCCAGCGCCGCCCGCGCGAGGTCGCGGGCGACCCCGGCGAGCCGGAACGGGAGCCTGACGGCGGCCGTCGCGAAGCCCCTGTAGTTGGGGCGCAGCAGCATCCCGAGGTCCATGTCGCGCAGCGGCGAGGGCAGGTGCTTGTTCAGCACCCGCATCATCTGCTCGGGGGTGACGCCGTTGGCGACGGCGCTGGCGACGAACGAGCCGGCGCTGGTGCCGACGTAGACGTCGAAGTCGTTGACGGTGCGATTGAGCGCGAGCAGGTCGAAGGCGCGCAGCGCCCCGATCTCGTAGACGGCGCCCGTGAACCCGCCGCCGCCGAGCACGAGCGCGTTCTTGGAGCGGCGGCGGCGGGCGCCCGACCCCCGCGAGCGCTTCGCCGCATCGAGCTGGACAACCTCGCTCATCGGCAACCACGATTATAGGTCGCGGGCCGGGCGCGGCGGCGGGCCGCAACTCGGCGCCGCCGGCCGTGTCTACACTCGCGGCGATGCGGGACCGAACGACAGTCCGCCGGCCGCCGGCCGGCGGCCCGGCGAGGGCCCTCGCGGCGGCGGTGACGCTGCTGGCGGCGCTGGCGCTGGCGCTGGCGGCGGCGGATGCGACGGCCGCGACCGGGCACGGCCGCCTCGCCAACCCCGACGCGCCGGCGGCGTCGCGGCCATCGCTGCCGGAGCGGGTCGGAAGCTCACCGATCAGCGCCCGCAAGCTGAAGCGGAAGCTGGCGCGGCTCGCCCGCAGGGCGCCGGGGGCGAGCGGCTTCTACGTCTACGACATCGACGCCCGGCGCAAGCGGGTGCTGTTCGCGCGCTCGGCCGGCAAGCGGCGGCTGCTGGCCTCGAACGAGAAGCTGTTCACGACGACGACCGCGCTGGCGACGCTGGGCGCCGACGATCGGCTCGTGACCCGGGTCAAGGCCGCCGGCAAGATCAGCGGGGCGGGTGTCCTCAAGGGCGACCTCTACCTGGTCGGCGACGGCGATCCGTCGCTCGGCGCGGCCGCGGTCGCCGACCTCGCCGGCGACGTCCGCAGGTCCGGCATCAAGCGGGTTCGGGGCACGGTCTACGGCGACGACTCGATCTTCGACCGGCGGCGCGGCGTTCCCGACTCGAACTGGGGCCCGAGCCCCTATCTGGCGCCGCTCAGCGGCCTCGTCTACGGCGGCTCGACCTACCGCGAGGACCCGGCCAAGGAGGCCGCTCGGGCGTTCCGCGACGCGCTCCGCGGCGCCGGCGTCAAGGTCGGCGGCAAGGTCAAGGTCAGGGCGCTGCCGGGCAAGCTGCGCGGCAGCAAGGAGATCGGCTCCTGGCGCTCGGACCCGATCGCGACGCTCGTCGCCGCGACGAACAAGCCGTCGAACAACTTCTACGCGGAGATGCTGCTCAAGCGGCTCGACGCCAAGCGCGGACACCGCGGCACGACCCGCGGCGGCGCCGGCGACGTCGAGCGCTACGCGCGCGGTCTCGGCGCCAAGGTCGACGCCAGGGACGGCTCCGGGCTGACCCGCCACAACCGCTCCTCGCCACGCGACATCGTCCGCCTGCTGACCGCGGTCCGTGATCGCAGGGGGGTCGGCAAGCCGCTATTCAAGTCGCTGTCGATCGCCGCCAAGGACGGCACCCTGGCCGGACGCATGGGCGGCACCGCCGCCGCCGGCCGCTGCCGCGGCAAGACCGGCACGATCAGCGGCGTCTCCAACCTCTCCGGCTACTGCCGCTCGGGTCACGGCCTCGTCGCCTTCTCGCTGCTGATGAACGGCGTCGGCGACCTCGGCGGCGCCCACTACATCCAGGACAAGATGGCGGTCCAGATCGCCCGCTACCGGCGCTAGCGCGGCGGCGGCAGCCGGGGCGCTCAGCGCGGGCGCAGGCGCAGGACCGGGATCCGGCGATCGCCGGCCATCCGCTCGTAGTCGCCGTAGCCGGCGTAGTTGGCGCGGGCGAGGGCGAACAGGCGGTCGCGCTCGGGCCCCTCGGCGACCTGCTCGCAGCGGTAGGGCGCGGTGATGCCGCCCGCGGTCAGCTCGACGTCGGGGTTGGCGATCAGGTTCAGGTACCAGGCCGGATGCCGGGCCCGGCCGAAGCTCGAGGCGATCAGGATCACGTCGTCGCCGTCGCTGTAGTAGACGAGCGGCACCGTGCGCTGCTCGCCGCTGCGGCGGCCGCGGACCCGGAGCAGGACCAGCGGCAGCGCCGAGGTCGTCGCCAGCCGGCCGCCGGTCAACCGCAGCAGCAGCGGGTCGATACGCGAGCCGACCTTGATCCCGTACCAGCGCCCGGCCGGGCTCTGGCCGAACGAGTGCAGGGCGCGACGCAGCGGGCCGCGCGGCCGCTCGGGATCGACGGCGGGGATCGTGGCCATCGCGGTCAGTCTAGGCCGGGCTGGTCCCCCCCGCCCGTGCCGAGCAGCTCGCGCAGGCCGTCCTCGTCGAGGATCTCGGTGCCGAGCTCCTGCGCCTTCGCCAGCTTCGAGCCGGGGCTGTCGCCGGCGACGACGTAGTCGGTCCTGCTTGAGACCGAGCCGGTCACCTTGGCCCCCGCCCGCTTGAGCAGCCCGGCGGCCTGCTCGCGGCTGAGGCCGGGCAGCGTGCCGGTGATCACGAACGTCTTGTCCTGCAGCGGCCCGTGCTCGGCCCGGCGCTCGGCGTCGTCGAGCTCGAGCCGCAGGCCGCGCTCGGCCAGCGCCGCGATCAGCTCCCGGTTGCGCTCGTCGGCGAGCTGCTCGACGATCTGGCCGGCGACGACCGGGCCGACGCCGTCGACCGCCGTGATCGCCTCCTCGTCGGCGGCCAGCAGCGCCTCGATCGAGCCGAAGTGGCGGGCCAGGGCCTCGGCCGTGACCGAGCCGACGCCGTCGAGGCCGAGCGCGAACAGCACCCGCGCGAACGGCTGCCGCTTCGAGCCCACGATCGCGGCGATCAGGTTCGCCGCCGAGACCTCGCCGAAGCGGTCGAGCCCGGTCAGGCGCTCGGCGTCGAGGTCGTAGATCTCAGCGACGTCGTCGATCAGGCCCTCCTCGAGGAACCGCTGCGCCTGCTTCTCGCCGAAGCCGTCGATGTCCATCGCGCCCTTGCTGACGAAGTGCTTTACGTGCTGGAGCACCTGGCCCGGGCAGCCGCGGCGGTTCGGGCATCGCGTCCAGACGCCCTCGGTCTTGACCGTCGGCGTGCCGCAGACCGGGCACTTCTTCGGCGGCCGCGCGCGCCGCAGGCGCCTGCCCTCGCGGCGCTGGATCAGCGGCGAGATCACCTGCGGGATCACGTCCCCGGCCCGGGTGATCACCACCTCGTCGCCCGCGCGGACGTCCTTGCGGGCGAGGTCCTCCTCGTTGTGCAGGGTCGCGGTCGAGACCGTGACGCCGCCGACGTGGACCGGCTCCAGCATCGCGAACGGGATCAGGTGCCCGGTCCGGCCGACGTTCCAGACGATCTTGTTGAGCCTCGTCGTCGCCGTCGTCGGCGGGAACTTCCAGGCGATCGCCCAGCGCGGCTCGCGGCCGGCGACGCCGAGATCGCGCCACAGCGAGCGGTCGTCGAGCTTGACGACGGCACCGTCGATCTCGTAGTCGAGGCTCTCGCGCGTGCGCTCCCACCAGCGGCAGCGCTCGACGACCTCGGCGCCGCTGCGCTGGGTCGTGATCTCGCTGTTGACGCGGAAGCCGCGCTCGCGCAGCCACTCGAGCTCGGCGCTGTGGCTGGCGTGCTCGACGCCGTCGCGATAGCCGATCCCGTATACCCAGATCTGCAGCGGCCGCTCGGCGGCCAGCGCCGGGTCCTGCTGGCGCACCGTCCCCGCCGCGGCGTTGCGCGGGTTGGCGAACGTCGACAGGCCGGCCTCGGCGCGCTGCTCGTTGAGCCGCTCGAAGCCCGAGCGCGGGAAGTAGATCTCGCCGCGGACCTCGATCACCGCCGGCGCATCCGCGATCCGCAGCGGGATCGAGCGGATCGTCCGCAGGTTGTGGGTGACGTCCTCGCCGACGCGGCCGTCGCCGCGGGTCGTGCCGCGGACGAACACCCCGTCCTCGTAGGTCAGCGAGATCGCCAGCCCGTCGATCTTCGGCTCGGTCACGTAGCTGATCTCGGCGGCCTCGATGTCGTAGCGGCGCAGCAGGTTGCGGACCCGCGCCTCCCACGCCTCCAGCTCCTCGGCCGAGCGCGCGTTGGCGAGCGAGAGCATCGGCTCGCGGTGCTCGTAGCGCTCGAACCCCTCGACCGGCTCGCCGCCGACCCGCTGGGTCGGCGAGTCCGGGGTCCGCAGCTCGGGCCGCTCGGCCTCGATCGCCCGCAGCTCGTCGAGCAGCTCGTCGTAGACGTCGTCGCCGACGAGCGGGTCGTCGAGCACGTAGTAGGCGTGGTCGTAGCGCTCGATCCGCTCGCGCAGCTCGGCCGCGCGCGCCGCCGCGCTCACGTGCCGACCGACTCGAGGACCCGCTCGAGCGCGTTCTCGAGCCGCAGCTCGCGGACGCCGTCGAGGCCGCCGTGGTCGGTGAGGTCGAAGTGGACCGGCGTGATCGCCACGCGGCCGCGGGAGACGGCGGCGAGGTCGGTGCCGCGCTCGTCCTCGAAGCCCGGCGAGTAGCCGTAGATCCGGTAGCGCTTGCGCCCGTTGGAGTCCTCCTCGACCTGCTTGAGCTCGTCGTCGTAGAGGCGCTTGCCGAGCCGCGCCACCTCGACCCCCTCGGGCGGGCGCCCCGGGCAGTTGACGTTCAAAAGCGTCCCGGCGGGCAACCCGTCGGAGCCGACGATCGCCGCCAGCGCCGCCGCCAGCGGCGCCGAGACCGAGAAGTCGAACTCGCGGCCGTAGCGGAAGTCCATCTCGCCCTCGGTCGATTGCTGGGAGACCGCGATCGCCGGGATCCCGAGCACGATCCCCTCCAGCGCCGCCGCCACCGTGCCCGAGTAGGTGACGTCGTCACCGAGGTTGGAGCCGTGGTTGATCCCCGAGACGATCAGCTCCGGCCGCTCGCCGATCAGCCCGAGCTCGGCCAGCCGCACGCAGTCGACCGGGGTGCCGTCGGTCGCGTAGCCGACCGTCCCGTCCTCGAAGGCGACCTCCTCGACCCACAGCGGCCGCCGGGTCGTGATCGAGCGCGCCATCGCGCTGCGGTTGCCGTCGGGGGCGACGACCGAGAGCTCGACGCCGTCGATCTCGAGCAGCTCCTCGCGCAGCGCCTGCAGCCCGGGCGCGCCGATCCCATCGTCGTTTGTGAGCAGAACGCGCACGGGTCGATTCTAGGCGCGGCGCGGCGCGATCAGTAGGAGACGCGCAACAGGTAGAGCCCGCGGGCGGCGACCGAATCGCCGGCCTCGGCGCGGGCGCCGCCGCCGAGCAGCCGTTTGAAGTCGTCCTCCTCGCGCCGGCCCGCGGCGACCTCGAGGATCGTGCCGACGAGCGCCCGGACCATGCCGCGCAGGAACGCGTCGGCCTCGATCTCGAAGGCGAGGATCGAGCCTCCGGGCTCGGTCCAGCCCGCGTCCAGCACCTCGCGGTGGAAGTGGCGATGGCGTCCGCCGGTCGGCGTGAACGCGGTGAAGTCGTGGACTCCGCGCAGCGCTTCGGCGCAGCGCTCGGCGCGGCCGCGATCGAGCCGGTAGGGCCAGTGCAGCGCCCGCTCGCGCTCGAACGGGCTCGGCACCGACGCCGTCTCGAGCCGGTAGCGGTAGCGGCGCGATCGCGCCGAGCGGCGCGCGTCGAAGCCGTCGGCGGCCGCCGTCACCGCCGTCACCGCCAGATCGGGGCCGGTCAGCGCGTTCAGCGCCCGGCGCAGCGACCGCGGCGGCTCGCGGTCGCTCGTGAAGCTCGCCACCTGCCCGAGCGCGTGCACGCCGGCGTCGGTGCGGCCGGCGACGGTCAGTCGCGTCGGCGCGCCGAGCACCCGGCCCAGGGCCGCCTCGAGCTCGCCCTGCACGGTCCGGCGATCGGGCTGGATCGCCCAGCCCGAGAACCGGGTGCCGTCGTAGGCGATGTCGAGCCGGTGGGTGGGCACCGGAGCCCGGGGCGCGGCTCAGACGAGCTCGAGGAAGACCATCTCGGTCGAGTCCGACCGGCGCGGGCCGAGCTTGACGATCCGCGTGTAGCCGCCCGGGCGCGAGCTGTAGCGCGGCGCGATCTCCTCGACCAGCTTGTGCACGGCGAACTTGTCCTGTCCGAGCTTGGCGAGCAGCTGCCGGCGCGCGTGCAGATCGCCGCGTTTGGCGATCGTGATCAGCTTCTCAACCTCGGGCTTGACCGCCTTCGCCTTCGCCTGGCTCGTCCTGATCCGCTCGTGCTCGATCAGCTGCTTCGACATCGTCCGCAGCAGCGCCTTGCGGTGAGCCGTATCGCGGCTGAGCTTGTGTCGCTGGCGTCCGTGTCGCATCGCTTCGTCTCGTCTCGTCTCCGTCGGTTCGAGGCGGCGGGCGCTACTCGTCGCGGAGGCTGAGCCCGAGGCCGTGCATCGCCTCGATCACTTCCTCGATCGAGCGCTCGCCGAAGTTCGGGATCGCCTTCAGCTCCGACTCCGACTTCGCCTGCAGGTCGCCGATCGTCTGCACGCCGGCGCGCTTCAGGCAGTTGTAGGCGCGGACCCCGATCTCGAGCTCTTCGATCAGGCGGTCGTCGCCGCCGCCTTCCTCGACCACCGGCTCGTCGGCGCCGGCCGCGGCGGCCGATCCGTTGCGCTGGGTCAGCTCATCGACGCGATCGGCGTCGGTGAAGATCGCCAGGCTCGCGATCAGCAGCTCCGAGGCCTCGCGCAGCGCCGCCGACGGCTCCAGCGAGCTGTCGGTCTCGACCTCGAGCGAGAGCTTGTCGAAGTCGGTGCGCTGGCCGACGCGGGCCGAGTCGACCCGGTAGGCGGCACGGCGGATCGGCGAGAAGATCGAGTCGATCGGGATCACGCCGATCGGCTGGTCCTCGGTCTTGTTGTCCTCGGCCGGCGAGTAGCCGCGGCCGCGGCCGATCGTCATGTACATCTCGAGCTTCGTCTTCTTCTCGAGCGTCGCGATCGGCGCCTGCGGGTTGAGGATCTCGACCCCGGCCGGCAGATCGATGTCGCCGGCGGTCACCTCACCGGGGCCGCTGGCGACCAGCGGCACCTCGACCTCGCTGGCATCGGTGTGCATGCGCACGACGATGTTCTTGAGGTTGAGGATGATGTCGGTGACGTCCTCCTTGACCCCGGAGATGCTCGAGAACTCGTGCGCGACACCCTCGATCCTGACGCTCGTGATCGCGGCGCCCTTGAGCGAGGACAGCAGCACCCGGCGGAGGCTGTTGCCGTAGGTGTAGCCGAAGCCCTTGTCGAGAGGCTCGATCGTGAACCGGCCGTGGTTCTCGGAGATCTCCTCGTAGGAGATCGTCGGGACCTGGAATTCGGGCAGGGTGGTCATGGCTGAGGGGTCCTTCCGTCGTCTGGGTTCTCGCCTACTTCGAGTACAGCTCGACGATGAGCTGCTCGCTGATCGGCGCATCGATCTCGTCGCGCTCCGGGAGCCGCAGGACCTTCGCGGTCAGCGAATCGTGATCGGCCTGAAGCCAAGCGGGAACGGTCGAGATCAGCTCGGTCGCCGCGCGCACGGTGGCCTCGACGGACGAGCCTGATTTGATCGAGATGATGTCGTCGGGCTTGATCTGGTAGCTGGGGATGTCGACGCGGCGACCGTTGATCTGCCAGTGGCCGTGGCGGACCATCTGCCGCGCCTGCCGCCGCGAGGCCGCGAAGCCGAGCCGGACCAGCACGTTGTCGAAGCGCCGCTCCAGCAGCCGCAGCAGGTTCTCGCCGGTGACGCCGTCCTGGCGCGACGCCCGGTCGTAGTAGGCGCGGAACTGCTTCTCGAGCACCTGGTAGTAACGCCGCGCCTTCTGCTTCTCACGCAGCTGCTGGCGGTACTCGGAGGCGCGCAGCCGGCCGCGACCGTGCTCGCCCGGCGGGTAGGAGCGGCGCTCGACCGCACACTTGTCGGTCAGGCAGCGCTCGCCCTTCAAGAACAGCTTCTGACCCTCGCGGCGGCACTGCTTGCACTGCGGGGAGGTGTCGCGGGCCATCTAGACGCGCCTCCGCTTCTTCGGGCGGCAGCCGTTGTGGGCCTGCGGGGTGACGTCGCGGACCGAGGTCACCTGCAGGCCCGCGGCCTGCAGCGCCCGGATCGCGGTCTCGCGCCCGGAGCCGGCGCCCTTGGCGTGGACCTCGACCCGCTCGAGGCCGTGCTCCATGCCCTTGCGGGCGGCGTTGTCGGCGGTCACCTGGGCCGCGAACGGGGTCGACTTGCGCGAGCCCTTGAAGCCGGCGCTGCCGGCCGACTCCCAGGCGATCACGTTGCCCTCGGGGTCGGTCAGGGTGACGATCGTGTTGTTGAAGCTGGTCTTGATGTGCGCCTGTCCGAACGGGATGTTCTTGCGCACGCGGCGCTTCGAACGACCTCCGGTCGAGCTGCGCTTCGGCTGCGGCATCTGGCGGTTCCCCTGGTCCCTTCTCGATCGCTACTTCGCCTGCGGCGCCTTCTTCTTGCCGGCGACGCTCATCCGCTTCGGGCCCTTGCGGCTGCGGGCGTTGGTCTTCGTCCGCTGGCCGTTGACCGGCAGGCCGCGGCGGTGCCGGAGGCCGCGGTAGGAGCCGATCTCCATCAGCCGCTTGATGTTCTGCGAGCGCTCGCGGCGCAAATCACCCTCGACCTGGTGCTCGTCGACGGCGTCGCGAAGCTTGATCACCTCGTCCTCGGTCAGGTCGCCAACGCGCGTATCGCCGTCGACGCCGGTCGCGGCGAGGATCTTGCGCGAGGTCGAGTCACCGATCCCGTGCACGTAGGTGAGACCGACCTCGGTGCGCTTGTTCAGCGGCAGGTTCACGCCCGCGATCCGCGCCATCGCCTAGCCCTGCCTCTGCTTGTGGCGGGGGTTCGAGCAGATCACGAGGACGCGGCCGCGCCTGCGGATCACCTGGCATCGTTCGCACATCGGTTTTACGGAGGCTCGGACCTTCATCTCCGGGGTTCGGGGTCGCTCTTGCTTTCTGGCTCGAGGTGACCTGGTCTCCCCATGAATCGGGAGGCAGGCGGACTGCGACGGCCCAACGGGCCGAACGCGGCATGTTAGCAACCGCTCGCTCATGCGCCAAGCTCGCCCGCCCGTCGCCGCCGAGCTCGCCCTCCCGCCGGTCGCCAAGCTCTTGCCCGCCCTCCCGGTCGCCGCCCCCGGCGTCAGTCGTCGCGGTCCTGCTCGAGGTCGTAGCGGCGGTGATGGTCGAGGACCGCCCGCGCCCCACGGCGAACGAGGATCCGGGCCATCGTCCCCGGCGCCACCCCGTAGAGGCCGGCGGCGGCGCTGAGCTCGGAGTGCTGCGATCCGCTCAGGCGCACGCAGACCTGCCGCGTGTAGATCGGCGCCCGGCGATCCTGATCCTCGAGCGTGTCGGAGTCGTGGCGGTCGCCGTAGAGATCGACGTCCTCGATCCACCCGGACGCGGGCTCGGTCTCCCTGCGCGGCCGATCCCGATGGCGGCGCGGGCGTGCCTCCTGAGCGGCTTCGGCGGCCGCGGCCCGTTCGGTCCGACGCACCTCCGCCGCCGCCATCATCGCCGCGAGATCGAAGTCGTCGCTGCTGCCGTCATCGCCGTCGGCGCCACCGCGCTCGACGGCGCCCTCGATTTCGTCGTCGTCGTCGTTGTTGTCGTTGTCGTTGTAGCCGTAGTTGTCGTTGCCGGTGTTCTCGGTCACCCGGTCACCTCCCGGACCTGGTCATGTGTTCGCGGTCGCGTTCGTCGGCATGGGCCGGGACCCCGAGCAAGTCGCCGGCGAACGTGGCCCCTCCCCGTTCGCGCACCCATCGCCTGGATATCTCCGCGATATCCAGGAGTAGCAATGCGACGCTCGGATATCCCGGTGATATCCAGGGGTAGCAGCGGGCGACGCTCGGATATCCCGGTGATATCCAGGGGTAGCGGGCGCGAGCGGCGCTCGGATATCCCGTTCCCGGTGATATCCAGGGGTAGCGGGCGCGAGCGGCGCCACGCCTGGATATCCCCGTGATATCGAGGGATAGCGGGGCCGCGACGCGGGGGATATCGCCCTGATATCCAGGCGTCGCGCTGCGATTCGCGGTACCCACGAGACCGGCGCCGGCAGGCGGCCGCGCCGGCAGGCGGCCGCGCTGCAGGCGGCGGCGCTGGAGGCGGCCGCGCGGCCCGGCGGGGTTCCCCAGCCGGTCCGCTGCGATCGGGCCGAGAGCTCCGGTCTCATCTCATCACCCTCATCGCCGGGATTGTCGGCCAGACAGGGTCACGGGTGGGGCGCGCAATGCGACGATTCCGCTGCGGGTTTGCGCCGAATACGGCGCAACGCCTTGGTCGGGCGGTGCGACCGCGTGCCTGGTCGCCGGACGCGACGACCGCGTGCCTGGTCGCGGGACGCGACCCTGCGTGCCTGGTCGCGGGACGCGACGGTGAGCTTGAATTGGGTGGCGAGCGAGCCGACGGAGCGTGGCCAGCGAGCCGCCCGAGCTCGACCCGCCCGCCTACCGGGGAATCGAGCAGACGGTTCGCCTGAGGCGCTGCGCGTCGTCGATCTTCGCCCGCTTCGAGCGCAGCTTCCTGCGCAGTTGGCGGACCTTGCGGTCCTTGCCCTTGCGTCGCGCCTTGGCGATCCGCCCGACGACGTGCTTCTTGCTGCGCTTGAACTGACGGACCTTGTGCAGCGCATCCTTGCAGCGGCGGGCGAAGATCTCGTAGCTGCTGGTCGTCGTCCCCGCCGGGGTGATCCGGATCCGGAACGGGACGTTCGCGGCGGCCTTGCCGTTCGCGAGGTGGCCGACCGGCACGAAGTACTTGCCCGGGACGAGGGTCAGCTTGAGCTTCGCCACCTCCTGCGGGGCGAGCACGCGCCCGCTGCCGGCGAGTGGCAGCGGCGGCTTGCCCTTACGCGCCCGCAGCAGCGACGCGATCAGCGTGCGGCCGCCGGTGGCGTTCTTCTTCGCCGTCCGGTTTTTGAGCTTGACGGTGACCGTCGCGGTGTCGGGGACGTAGAAGAACTGGAAGTCGGCGTCGGTGGCGGTCTCCAGCGAGGCGTTGAACGCCGGCCCCGCGACGAGCGGCCCCGTCGCGGTCGCGAAGCTGTCGTTCGGCTCGCCCGCCCGCGCGGCCGGGGCGAGCACCAGGGCGATGCCGATCGCGCCGAGCACGAGGTTGCGCAGCCGCTCCATGCTTGCTTCAACCCCGCGGCAGCCGCTTGGTTGCGGCCCCGGCACGCGAGCGCCGGCCCGAGCCACCGGGCTAGTCGGGGCTAGTCCGGGCTAGTTGTAGTTCCTAACCACGTTGTTCATCCGGCCCTCCTTGGAGG
>CAZCFA010000018.1:0-43856 GCA_964497825.1 uncultured Conexibacter sp. | reverse complement strand
CCCGGCAAGCGGGCCCACTTCGTCCCGGATCAGGGAGAAGATCGACCCGCTCGCCGGCATCGTCGCAGCGAAGCAGCGAAGTTCGCGCCGGTGGTGCGCCCGCTGTGCCAAATCTCGCGCCGAGGCGAGCCGATTCACCGGCGCCGGGTGGCGCCACCCCGCCTCGACTCCGCGGACCGAAGCGCTGGCGCCCCCGCCGCGCTCAGCGACCAGCCGGTCCGGGTAGCCTCAGGGACGGATGCTGCGCAAGCCGGTCAAGCGCTGGACGCCGCGCCTGTGGGCGAGCTGGAAGCCGTTCGGGATCGGCGAGCAGCGGCCGAACAACTACCGCGAGGTCTTCCGCACGATCTGGGAGAACCGCGACAACAAGCGTTACGCGTGGCGGATCCTCCGCCGCGGGGTCTGCGACGGCTGCGCGCTCGGGTCGAAGGGCCTGCGCGACTGGACGATCGACGGGATCCACCTCTGCAACGTGCGGCTGCGGCTGCTGCGGCTGAACACGATCGGGCCGCTCGATCCGGCCGAGCTCGCCGACGTCGAGGACCTGCGCGGGCTGCGCGGCGATCAGCTGCGCCGGCTCGGCCGGCTGCCGGTGCCGCTGCGCCGCCGCCATGGCGAGCCCGGCTTCACGCCGATCGGCTGGGACGAGGCGCTCGACTCGATCGCCGGCCGGATCGAGCGCTCGACCCCCGAGCGCCTCGGCTTCTTCCTGACCAGCCGCGGGATGTCGAACGAGAGCTACTACGTCGCCCAGAAGGCGGCTCGGGCGATCGGCACCAACTCGATCGACAACGCCGCCCGGATCTGCCATTCGCCGAGCACGTTCGCGCTCAAGGAGGCGGTCGGGGTCGCGGCGACGACCTGCTCCTACAGCGACTGGATCGGCACCGACCTCGTCGTCTTCATCGGCTCCAACGTCGCCAACAACCAACCGGTGACGACGAAGTACCTGCACCTGGCCAAGAAGGCGGGAACGAAGGTCGCGGTCGTCAACCCCTATCGCGAGCCGGGGATGGAGCGCTACTGGATCCCCTCGACGCCCGAGAGCGCGCTGTTCGGGACGCGGATCTGCGATCGGTTCTTCGCCGTCAACACCGGCGGCGACCTCGGCTTCCTGATCGGCGCGCTCAAGCACCTGATCGCCGCCGACCTGCTCGACCACGGCTTCATCGACGGCCACACGGTCGGCTTCGAGGCGCTGCGCGAGCGCGCGGCCGCGGCCCGCTGGGAGGACCTCGAGGCGGTCGCGGGGACGACCCGCGCGGAGATGGCCGCGTTCGCCGAGCTGCTCGGCGGCGCCGAGCGCGGCGTGCTCGTCTGGAGCATGGGGATCACCCAGCACGCTTTCGGCGAGGACAACGTCCGCGCCGTCGCCAACCTCGCGCTCGCCCGCGGCTGGGTCGGCGAGGAGGGCACCGGCCTGATGCCGATCCGCGGTCACTCCGGCGTCCAGGGCGGCGCCGAGATGGGCTGCTACGCGACCTCGTTCCCCGGCGGCGCCGCGATCGACGCCGCCTCCGCCGCGGCGCTGGCGCAGCGCTGGGGCTTCCCGGTCCCGGCCGAGCCGGGCCTGGTCGCGCCGGAGATGATCGACGCCGCCGGCCGCGGCGAGCTCGACCTGCTGTTCGCCTCCGGCGGCAACTTCATCGACGTGCTGCCCGATCCGCGCTCGGTCGCGCGAACCCTGGGCCGGATCCCGATGCGGGTCCACATGGACCTCGTCGTCTCCTCGCAGATGCTCGTCGACCCGCCCCCGGGGGGTGAGGTCGTGGTGCTGCCGGCGGCGACCCGCTACGAGGGCCCCGGCGGCGTGACCGAGACGACGACCGAGCGCCGCGTCGTCCTCAGCCCCGAGGTCCCGGGGCCGCGGATCGAGGGGGCGCGGGCGGAGTGGCAGGTCTTCGGCGAGCTCGCGGCCCGCGTCCGCCCCGAGCTCGCCGACCGCGTCAGCTTCGCCGACACCGCCGCGATCAGGCGCGAGATCGGGGCCGTGATCCCGGCCTACGCCCCGATCGCGGAGCTGCGGGAGGGCGGCGACGCGTTCCAGTACGGAGGCCCGCACCTGCCGAGCGGCACCGACTTCCCGACGGCCGACGGCAAGGCGCACTTCGCGCTCGTCGACGCCCCCGAGCCGATCGCGGCGGATGGCCGGCTCGCGGTCTCGACCCGGCGCGGCAAGCAGTTCAACTCGATGGTCCAGGAGCGCGGCGACTCGCTCAACGGCGCCGAGCGCGACTCGGTGCTGATCTCGGCGATCGACGCCGAGCGGCTCGGCCTCGCCGACGGCGACCCGGTGACGCTGCGCAGCGAGATCGGCGAGCTCGACGGCGTCGTCCGCCTGGTTCCGATCGCGCCCGGAAACCTGCAGGTGCACTGGCCCGAGGGCAACGTGCTGATCGGTGAGCGGCGCTCGCCCGAGGCCGAGATCCCCGACTACAACGCCCGGGTCGAGGTGATCGCGCGCGACCGCGCCGCCGCCGTCAGCGCGCCAGCAGGGAGCTGACCCGGCGCAGGTCGTCGCGGCTGTTGACGTTGTCGAACATCGTCGCCGGATCGCCGTAGCCGCGCAGCTCGGCGGTGCCGAGCGCGTCGCCGCCGAGCGACTCGGCGACCGCGACCAGCGGCTCGGCGGCGGCGAGCGCCGGGCGCAGGCGCGGCAGCAGGCCCGGCGTGTAGCGGGCGACGAGCGGCTGCGGACGCGGCGCGACCGGCATCGCGAAGCGGGCGCGGCGGTGGCCGAGCTCGGCGAGCAGCTCGGGCGGCAGCAGCGGCATGTCGCAGGCGACGACGACGAGCGGCTCGCCGAACCGCTCGAGCGCGGCGATCACGCCGGCCAGCGGGTGGCGCGGTGCCGCGGGCTCGGTGAGCAGCGCGCAGCCGAGGTCCGGCAGGGGCGTATCCGGCTTGGCGACGAGGACCGGCACGAGGCCGGCGCGGCGGGCGGCGGCGACCGGATAGGAGGCGAGCGAACGGCCGCCGAGCTCGACCGCGGCCTTGGCTCCGGGGCCGGCGCCAATCCGGCTGCCGGCGCCGCCGGCAAGGATCGCGGCGTGCCGGGCCGGCGCCGCGTCGCCCGCCCCGGCCGCAGGTCGTCCCGGTGCCATCGCTGCAGTCTCGCAGCGATCCCGCGATGATCAGGGCGATGGCCGCATCCCCGCCGGAGCCGATCCCGATCGAGCGCGCCCGCGAGCTCGTGCTCGCCGGGCTCGGCCCGCTCGACGCCGAGCGGGTGCCGCTGCGCGAGGCGGCGGGCCGCTTCCTGGCCGCCGCCGTCAGCTCGGCCGAGGACGTCCCCGGCTTCGACAACTCGGCGATGGACGGCTACGCGGTGCGCGCGGCCGACCTGGCGAGCGGCCCGGCGCGCCTGCGCCGCAGCGGCGAGTCCCGGGCCGGCCACCCGGCGGCCGCGGCGCTCGGGCCCGGTGAGGCGATCGCGATCTCGACCGGGGCGATGGTCCCCGCGGGCGCCGACGCCGTCGTCCGCGTCGAGGACACGAGCGCCGAGGGCGACGAGGTCGTGATCGCGGCCGCGGTCGAGCTCGGGGACAACATCCGCCGTGCCGGCGAGGACGTCGGCGCCGGGCAAGCGCTGCTCGCCGCGGGCACCCGGCTCGGGGCGGCCGAGGTCGGCGCCCTCGCCGCCGTCGGCCACCCGGCCGCGAGCTGTGTGCGGCGGCCGCGGCTGGCGCTGCTGCTGACCGGCGACGAGCTGGTTGAGCCCGGTGAGCCGCTCGGCCCCGGCCAGATCCGGGACTCCAACGCCTACGCGGTGCCGCCGCTCGCCGCCGCTGCCGGCGCCGAGGTCGTCTCGGTCGAGCTCGTCCCCGACCGGCTCGAGGACACGGTCGTCGCGCTCGAACGAGCGCTCGCCGCCGACGTCGCCGTCGTCTGCGGCGGCATCTCGGTCGGCGAGCACGACCACGTGCGGCCGGCGCTCGAGCGGCTCGCGGTCGCGCAGGTCTTCTGGCGGGTGGCGCTGCGGCCGGGCAAGCCGACCTACTTCGGCCGCGGCGCCGGCGGCGGGCTCGTCTTCGGCCTGCCCGGCAACCCGGTCTCGGCGATCGTCACCTTCCTGCTGTTCGCGCGTCCGGCGCTGCTGGCGATGCAGGGCGCAAGCCCGGAGGCGAGCCGCCTGGTGGCGCGGATCAGCGGCGGCTACGAGAAGGCCGGCGACAGGGCCGAGGCGATCCGCGTCCGGCTCGAGCCCGACGCCGCGGGCTGGGTCGCGACCCCGACCGGTCCGCAGGGCTCGCACGTGCTGACCTCGATGATCGGCGCCGACGGCCTCGCGATCGTCCCGACCGGGGTCGAGCGGCTGGGTGACGGCGATCCGGTCGCGGTTGAGCTGCTGCGCGGGTAGCGTTTCGGGCGATGGCGAGCGATCGCGAGCGAGCGGCGGCGGGCGGCACGGTCAGCGTCAGGCTGTTCGCGATCCTGCGCGAGCGCGCCGGCGCGGGCGAGCTCGAGCTCGAGCTCGCCGACGGGGCGACGGTCGCCGATGCGCTCGCCGAGCTCGGCGCCCGGCCCGCGCTCGCCGAGGCGCTGGCGCGGATCGACGTGGCGACCGCCGTCAACCGCGAGTGGGCCGGCCCCGGGACGCCCCTGCGGGCGGGTGACGAGCTGGCGCTGATCCCGCCGGTCAGCGGCGGCGCCGGCGAGGTGCACGCGCGGGTCACCGGCGAGCCGCTCGAGCTCGAGCGGCTGGCGCGAATGGTCGTCCGCGACGGCGCCGGCGCCGTGGTCAGCTTCCAGGGGGTGACGCGCGAGGTCGAGCGGCTCGACTATGAGGCCTACGCTGAGATGGCCGAGCAGCGGATCGCCGCGATCCTCGCCGACTGCGTCGCCGCCCACGGGCTCGAGGCCGCAGCGGCCGAGCATCGCACCGGCGCGGTCGCGCGCGGCGAGCCGAGCGTGATCGTCGCCGTCGCCGCCGCCCACCGCGGCGCGGCGTTCGCCGGCGCCCGCGACGCGATCGACCGGATCAAGGCCGAGGCGCCGATCTGGAAGCGCGAGGTCGAGGGCGGGGAGGAGCGCTGGGTCGAGGGAACGCCGGCGCCGGGAGCCGGCTCGTGACGGCCGACCGGCTCACCCATATCGACGAGCAGGGATCGGCGCGGATGGTCGACGTCGGCGCCAAGCCCGAGTCCGAGCGCCGCGCCGTCGCCGAGGCGGTGGTGCGGATGCGGCCCGAGACCGCACGGGCGGTCGCGGCCGGCGACGGGCCCAAGGGCGACGTCCTCGGCAGCGCCCGGATCGCCGGCATCAACGCCGCCAAGCAGGCCGGGACGCTGGTCCCGCTCGCGCACCCGATCGCGCTCAGCTTCGCCGACGTCCGGCTCGCGGTCGACGCCGCCGCCGGGCTCGTCCGGCTCGAGGCCGAGGCCCGCTGCGTCGGCCGCACCGGAGTCGAGATCGAGGCGATGGCCGCCGCCTCGATCGCCGCGCTGACCATCTACGACATGGTCAAGGCGCTCGAGCGCGAGGTCGAGATCGAGCGCGTGCGCCTGCTGCACAAGAGCGGCGGCAAGAGCGGCGAGTGGAACCGCTCGTGAGGGCCGCGGTGCTGACCGTCAGCAGCTCGCGGGCGGAGGCCGGCGGCAGCGATGACCCCGGCGGCGACGAGCTCGAGCGCTGGGCGCGCGGGATCGGCGCCGAGGTCGTGGCGCGCGATCTCGTCGCCGACGATCGCGCGCTGATCGAGGACCGGCTCCGCCACTTCGCCGACGCGGTCGGCTGCGAGCTCGTGCTGACCACCGGCGGCACCGGCCTGGCGCCCGACGACGTCACCCCGGAGGCGACGCTGGCGGTCGCCGACCGGCTCGTGCCGGGGATCGCCGAGGCGATGCGGCTCGCCTCGCGCGAGCACACCGAGCACTGGATGATGGCCCGCAACGTTGCCGCGATCCGCGGCGGCGCGCTGCTCGTCAACTTTCCCGGCAACCCCCGGGCGATCGGCGAGGCGGGCGCCGCGATCGCCGCCGCGCTGCCGCACGCGATCGCGCTGCTGCGCGGGGATCCGGGCGGCCATTAGCAGCGATCGGATCGGCGGCTACGAAACGCACCGCCCCCGCCGTCGCCGCTCCGGCTCGCGCGCGCTCAGCCGCGGCCGGCGCGGCCGCTGAGGACCTCGCGATCGACGTTGGCGAGCAGCTCGACGAGCTGCGGCGGGCCCTGGTCGCGAACGATGACCATCGAGCCGGGCCAGAACGGGCTCTCGGGGACGGCGCGGCCGAGCAGGCCCTCGACGTACATCCAGTTGCCGGTGTTGTGGAGCGCCACGGCGCCGCGGCGCCAGGGCGGATCGGCGGCGCCGCGGCCGTCGTCGATCGGCAGCGGGCCGCGGCGGTGGATGTGGCCGAAGATGACGTGGTCGGCGTCGATCTCGAGCCGCTCGACGACGACGTGCATCGCGGCGACGCCGGCGCGGCCGATCTCGCCGATCGAGAAGTCGCGGCCGAAGCTGCCGAGGCCGGCCCGCTCGAGCCCGCGCAGCGTCGCCGGGATCACCGCCGAGCCCAGCACCCGGCCGTGGATCGTGCGGGCACGTCCCGAGGCGCCCCCGATCAGCTCCCAGGCGCGCATCAGCGGCGAGCTGCCGTCGCCGCGGCCGGTCAGCGAGCGACCGCCCTGGGCGAGGTTGAAGCCGAGGTCGTAGATCGGCGCGTGGACCTGCTCGTAGTCGCCGGTGCTGGTGCGCCGGCCGGTCGGCACGCCGCCGAGCCGATCGACGGCCGCGACCGTGAGCCGCTCGACGGTCGGCAGCGTGACGTGGCTGTCGAGGTAGTGGCCGTGGGTGGCGTAGACGTCGTCGCGGACCCAGACGCCGGGGTAGCGGACCTCGAGCCGGGCGTCGCCGAGCCAGCCCGCGATCGCCGCCAGCGCCGGGTGCGGCGCGGCGATCAGCGCGTCGAGCTCGTTCGGGCGGTCGCCGTCCCCCGGCGCGGGCGGGCGCTCGAACCACTGGCCGAGCATCCGGTGGTCGTGGTTGCCGGGGACGTAGACGATCTCGCGGCCGGCGAAGGCGGCGCCGATCGACTCGAAGAACGGCCGCGCGGCCTCGAGCGCGCGGCCGATCGGCAGGTCGCGGAGCTCGATGACGTCGCCGAGCAGCACGAGCCGGTCGACGCCGGCGGTCGCCTCGATCAGCCGCTCGCGGATCGCCGCGTGGCGGAGGACGTCGGCACGCGAGGAGGCGCCGAGGTGGAGGTCGGAGATCAGGGCGGTCGATGCCATCGCGATCGGTTGGATCGTCGCAGCCGCGGCGAATAAACTCGGGCCCGGGAATGGAGAGCGCAGCGAAGGGCGGTCGGGCGACCGCGAGCCGCATCCGGGTCGTCAGCCCGGCGACCGGCGCGACGCTTGCGAGCGTGCCCGAGCTCGGCCGGGCCGAGGTCGCGGCGCTGGTCGCCGCCGCCCGGGCCGCGCAGCCGGGCTGGGAGGCGGCGGGCTTCGAGGGGCGCGCCCGGGTGCTGATGGCCGCGCGCGCCTGGATCGTCGCCAACGGCGACCGCGTCGTCGAGACGATCTGCGCCGAGACCGGGCGCCCCGCCGACGAGACCCAGTTCGCCGAGCTCTCCTACGCGATCAGCGCGCTCGAGCTCTGGGCGAAGCGGGCGCCCTCATACCTCGCCGAGGAGGAGATCGAGTCGGCTTCGCCGTTCGTGCGCGGCGGCCGCCGGCTCAAGGTCCGCTACGCGCCGGTCGGGATCGTCGGCGTGATCGGCCCCTGGAACTACCCGCTCAACAACTCGTTCGGCGACTGCATACCGGCGCTCGCGGCCGGCAACTCGGTCGTGCTGAAGCCGTCGGAGGTGACGCCGCTCACCTCGCTGCTGATGGCCGAGATGCTGGCCGAGGTCGGCCTGCCCGAGGGCGTCTTCGCGGTCGCCACCGGGCGCGGGGAGACCGGCGCGGCGCTCGTCGACCTCGTCGACTGCGTGATGTTCACGGGCTCGGTCGCGACCGGAAAGCGGGTGCTGAAGCAGGCCGCCGAGCGGCTCACCCCGGTCTCGCTCGAGCTCGGCGGCAACGACCCGATGATCGTGCTCGCCGACGCCGACCTCGAGCGGGCCGCCAACGCCGCCGCCTCCTACGGGCTCAACAACTCCGGCCAGGTCTGCATCTCGGTTGAGCGCATCTACGTCGAGGACGCGGTCCACGACGAGTTCGTCGAGCGGCTCGTCGGCAAGGTGGAGGCGCTGCGGCAGGGGCCGCCCGGCGAGCTCGGCTCGGTCGACGTCGGCGCGATCATCTTCCCGCCGCAGATCGAGCTGATCGAGGCGCACGTGGCCGACGCGGTCGAGCGCGGCGCCCGCGTTCGCACCGGCGGCGCGCGGGTGGCCGACGGCGACGGGCTGTTCTTCGAGCCGACCGTGCTCACCGATGTCGATCACTCGATGCGCTGCATGACCGAGGAGACGTTCGGGCCGACGTTGCCGGTGATGCGGGTCGCCGACGCCGACGAGGCGGTCGCGCTCGCCAACGACGGCCGCTACGGGCTGCAGGCCTCGGTCTGGACCCGCGACGCCGACCGCGGTGAGGCGATCGCGCGCCGGGTCGAGGCCGGCGTCGCCTGCGTCAACGATGCCCAGCTCAACTACGCCGCGATCGAGCTGCCGATGGGCGGCTGGAAGGACTCGGGGCTCGGCTCCCGGCACGGGCCCGACGGCATCCGCAAGTACGCGAAGCGCCAGTCGATCCTGCTCGCCCCCGGCTACGCGCCGGCGCGCGAGCTGCACATGCTTCCCTACGACGGTGAGGCCAGCGCCGCGGCCGGCGAGGCGATCGGCGCGCTCGCCGCCGCCGGGCTGTTCGACGACGCCCAGCGCGCGACCCTGGCCGCCCTCTGCGACACCTGGGTGCCGGCGCTCGAGCCGCCCGACGGCGGTGCCGACCCGACCGGCTTCTGGGCGCGCTCGGCGAGCGACTACGGGATCCCCGCCGCCGTCGAGCTGACGCTGCTGCGATCGGACGTCCCCGAGCGACAGCTCGCCGGGTTGCGGGCGCTGCTCGACGGGCTCGCGGCCGAGGGGATGGCGGCGACCGCGACCCAGGAGCAGCGTGAGGCGCTGGTGGGGGCGTTCGAGCGGGATCCGGAGGCGGCGGCGGGGCTCGACGCGCTGCGCGGAGCCTGCCTGATGCTGCACTACGCGCTCCCCGACCTCGGCACCGGCACGAACCCGAACTGGCCGGGGATCGGCTACCCGGGCCCGCGGGCGCGGCCGAAGCCCGCCGAGCAGGTCGAGCGGCCGATCACCCCGATCGCCGCCGGCGGCGAGCAGGAGCTGACGCTCGCGGCCGACGTCGTTGTCGTCGGCTCGGGCGCCGGCGGCGGCGTCCTCGCCGCCGAGCTCGCGGCCGCGGGCAGGCAGGTCTGCGTGCTCGAGATGGGTGGCTACCACGACGAGTCCGAGTTCCCCGGGCTCGAGCTCTGGGGCTATCAGAACCTGTTCCTCAACCAGGGCCCGTTTCCGACCGCCGAGGGCCAGGTCTCGATCCAGGCGGGGTCCAGCCTCGGGGGCGGAACCGTGCTCAACTGGACGAACTGCCTGCGCACCAACGACCACGTCCGGGCCGAGTGGGCGGCGGCCGGCCTCGACGGCCTCGACGGACCCGGCTTCGACGCGCACATGGACGCGATCTGGGAGCGGCTCGGCGTCAACGACCGGTGCAGCGACCTCAACGCCGCTCACCGGCGGCTGCGGGACGGCTGCGAGGCGCTCGGCTACGACTTCCGCGCCGTCGCCCGCAACACCGATCCCGCCGGCTACGACCCGGTCACCGCCGGCTACCTCGGCTGGGGCGATCAGTCGGGGTCGAAGCGCTCGACGCTGAAGACCTACCTCGTCGATGCCGCCGAGCGCGGCGCCGACTTCCTGATCAACTGCCGCGCCGATCGGATCCTCGTCGAGAACGGGCGCGCGGCCGGGGTCACTGCCACCCTCAGCGATCCCGACGGGCGGGCCGCGACGGTCACGGTCCGGGCCCCGCAGGTCGTCGTCGCCTGCGGCTCGATCGAGTCGCCGGCGCTGCTCCTGCGCTCGGGGATCGGCGGCCCGGCGGTCGGCCGCAACCTGCGGCTGCACCCGACCAGCGCCGTCTCCGGCCTCTACGAGGAGCCGCAGGATCCCTGGTGGGGGCCGCCGCAGGCGGCGCTGTCGCACGAGTTCGAGGCGCTCGAGGACGGCTACGGCTTCCTGCTCGAGTGCGCGCAGCACTCGACCGGGCTCAGCGCCGCAGCAACGCCCTGGCGCTCCGGCGCCGACCACAAGCTGCAGCTGTCGCGCTGGGCCCACGGCGCCACGACCATCAACCTGACCCGCGACCGCGGCGCCGGCACGGTGACGATCGACGACGCCGGCCGCGCGGTCACCCGCTACCCGCTCAGCGATCAGCTCGACCAGCGGCACCTGCGCCGCGGCATCGAGGAGATGCTGCGGATCCATGCCGCGGCGGGCGCGATCGAGCTGCAGGTGCTGAACCGGCGGACGCCGGTCTGGCGGCGCGGTGACGACCTCGAAGCGTTCATCGGCGCCGTCGCCGAGCTCTCGCTGGCGCCGCGCGAGGTCGGCCTGTTCAGCGCCCACCAGATGGGCAGCTGCCGGATGGGCTCCGATCCGGGGAACTCGGTCGCCGACGGCCGCGGCGAGCTGCACGACACGCCCGGGGTCTGGATCGGCGACGCCAGCGCCTTCCCGACCGCGTCGGGTACGAACCCGATGTTCACGGTGATGGCGCTGGCGCGGCGGACCGCAGCGGCGATCGCCGCGAGCTGATCCCGCGGCCCCGGGTCCGCCGCTCCAGCGCGCGGATTCAAGGTCCATCGCGGTACCCGGGGCCGGGATACCGGCCTCCGATGTCGGTTCGGCCCGCGGGACCGGATTCGCGCATCGAGCCGCCGGGTTCCCTGTTGACGAGTTGTCGATAAGCATGGTAGGGTCGCCGCCATGCTGAGGAGAGCCGCTCTCGGGATCGCCGCCACCGCCGTCGCCACGCTCGCCGGTACCGCGCCGGCGCCCGCCGCCGAGGAGCCCCCCAACGTCGTCGTCGTGATGACCGACGACCAGGACTTCCGCTCGATGTGGGCGATGCCCCAGACGCGCAGGATCGTCCAGCGCCGGGGGACGACGTTCGACACCAACGTCGTCAACTTCCCGCTCTGCTGCCCGTCGCGGGCGACCTACTACAGCGGCGAGTACGCGCACAACCACGGCGTCAAGTGGAACAACTACCCCGAGGGCGGCTACTACACCTTCGACGGCCGCGAGACGCTGCCGGTCTGGATGTCGCGGGCCGGCTACCGGACGATCCACATCGGCAAGTACCTGAACGAGTACGGCGAGCGCGACCCCTACGAGGTCCCGCGCGGCTGGGACGAGTGGTGGGGCGGGGTCGATCCGACGACCTACGGCTACTACGGCTTCACCCTCGACCACAACGGCAAGCTGCGCCACTACGGCAACGACCCGAGCGACTACTCGACCGATGTCTACGCCGGCATCGCGGTGCGCGAGATCCGCCGGGCGGCGCGGCGCAGGGCGCCGTTCTTCCTCAACATCGCGCCGAACGCCCCGCACACGGTCGCGATCGCGTCCTCGGCCCGGCGCGAGGGAACGCCGGCGGTGCCGGCGCCGCGCGACGCCGACGTCTTCGCCGACGCCGAGCTGCCCCGCTACCCGAACTTCAACGAGCTCGACATCTCCGACAAGCCCGCGGTCGAGGCCTTCTTCCCGAACCAGCTCAGCGCCACCGAGATCGACGAGCTGACCGCCCACTACCGCGGCCGGATGGGATCGCTGCTGGCGGTCGACGACCTCGTCGCCAGGGTCAAGGGCGAGCTGCGCAAGCAGGGCATCGCCCGCGACACCGTGTTCGTCTTCACCTCCGACAACGGCTGGATCCTCGGCGAGCACCGGCTCCGCGACCCGCTGACCGAGACCGGTGAGGCGTCGGGGGTCAAGTACGTTCCCTACGAGGGCTCCTCGCGGGTGCCGCTGATGATCACCGGCCCCGGGTTTCCGAAGGGCCGCACGGTGCGGGCGCCGACGACCAACGCCGACCTCGCCTCGACGATCCTCGACATCGCCGGCGGCCGGGCGCGGCTGCCGCAGGACGGGATCTCGCTGCGGCGGATCGCGCGCCGGCCGAAGCGCTTCCAGGACCGGGCGCTGCTGATCGAGACGTTCGAGAACCCGCGCCACGTGCCGCCGTACGCGTCGATCCGCACCCGCCGCTACCGCTACGACGTCAACGAGCTCGGCCAGGCGAACCTGTTCGACCTCAAGCGCGACCCGTGGGAGCTGCAGAGCATCGAGGCCGACCCCCGCTACGCGACGATCGCGACCCGGCTGCAGGCCGAGCTCGAGCGGCTGCGGACCTGCTCGGGGGCGGGCTGCCGCAAGGCGCGGGTGAGGACGCCGCCGCCGCTGGGCCCGCCGCTGGTACCGCGCTGAGCCGGGCCGATGCGGTCAGCCAGGCTCGACGGCGACGGCCGCGTCGGCGATCGCCGGCAGCGCCCGCGAGATCGTGCGCTCGACGTCGGCGCGCTCGATCCGGCCCCGCTGCCACTCCTCGACCAGCGTCTCGAAGAAGGCGAGGAAGCCGAGCAGCGCGGCGAGCACGTCGGCGGGAGGATCGTCCATCCCGAGCTGGTTGACCGCGATCCCGGCGGCGAGCCGCCGGCCGGCGGCACGGGTCGCCTGCTCGATGCGCTCGCCCTCGAGCCGGCGCGAGCCGCGGATCACCGCGACGGCGGGATCGCCGGCCTCGATCAGGTCGAGGTAGGCGGGGAGGTTGGTCGCGAGCATGCTCCGTCCGCGCTCGGGATCGACCTCGAGCCGCGCGGTCAGATCGCCCCAGGCGCGCTCGAGGACGGCGACGTAGAGGTCCTCCTTGCCGCCCTCGAAGTAGTGGTAGAGCAGCGGCCGGCCGACGCCCGCCGCGGCGGCGACGTCGGCGAGCTCGGTGCCGGCGTAGCCGCGCTCGGCGAAGGCCTCGAGCGCGACGGCGACGAGGTGGCGTCGCCGCTCCGCCGGGGGGAGGCGCTTGGCCCGCTCGATCGCCATCGCCCAGGGATTAGACAGCACCGCCCCGACGCAGGCCGGCGCCGGATAGGTTGGCCGGCGTGACCGGACCGCTCTACGCGATCGGCCGTTTCGCGGCGCGGCACGGCTGGCCCGTCGTCGGCGCCTGGCTCGTCCTGCTGATCGGGCTCGCCGGCCTGGCGATGGTGGTCGGCAAGCCGACCAAGGACGACCTGACGATCCCCGGCAGCGACTCGACCGCCGCCACCGACCTGCTCGACGAGCAGCTGCCGGCGCGCGCCAACGGCACGGTGCCGATCGCGCTGAAGGCGCGCGAGGGCCGGCTCGACCAGGGCCAGAAGGCGCAGGCGATCAAGCAGGTGGTCAAGGCCTACAAGCACGACTCCGAGGTCAACGACGTCGTCAGCCCGCTCAGCGACGCCGGCGCCGACCAGCTCAACAAGGGCGCGACGATCGGCTACATCCAGCTCACCCTCGCTCCCGACCCGGCGGCGCTCGACGAGGACGACGCCAACCGCCTGATCGCGCTCGCCGATCCGGCGAAGCGGGCCGGGATCGACGTCGCCGCCGGCGGCTATCTCGGCCAGGAGGTATCGAAGCCGGCGACCGAGTCGAGCGAGGCGGTCGGCATCGCCGTCGCGATCGTCGTCCTGCTGTTCGCGTTCGGCACCGCCGCGGCGATGCCGCTGCCGATCGTCACCGCGATCTTCAGCCTCGGGACCGGGCTCAGCCTGATCGGGCTGCTCGGGCACCTGATCTCGATCCCGTCGATCGCCGCGACGCTCGGCACGATGCTCGGCCTCGGCGTCGGCATCGACTACGCGCTGTTCCTGATCACCAGGCACCGCGAGTTCCTCGCCAAGGGGCACGGCGTCGAGGAGTCGGTGGCGCGGGCGACCGCGACCTCGGGCGGCGCCGTGGTCTTCGCCGGCAGCACCGTCGTGATCGCGCTGCTGTCGCTGTACTTCGGCGGGATCCCGATCGTCCGCGCGCTCGGCTACTCGTCGGCGATCGTGGTCGCCGTCTCGGTCCTCGGCGCGATCACGCTGCTGCCGGCGGTGCTCGGGCTCCTCGGCGAGCGGATCAACTCGCTGCGGCTGCCGTTCGGCGGCCACGGCCACGACGAGCGGCCGCATGGCTGGCAGCGCTGGGCCCGGGCGATCGGCCGGCGGCCGATCCCGGCGGCGACGCTCGGGGTGATCGTGCTGCTGGCGCTGGCGCTGCCGGTGCTCGACATCGAGCTGGGCCAGCCCGACAACAGCCAGCTGCCGACCGACACGCAGACGCGCCGCTCCTACGACATCCTCAGCGCCGGGTTCGGGCCCGGCACCAACGGACCGCTTCTGATCTCGGTCGAGCTCGATCCGCCGGCGAAGCCCGACAAGAAGAAGCTGAACCAGGTCGAGCAGCAGCAACAGCAGCAACAGCAACAGCAGCAGGAGCAGTACCAGCAGCAGGCCGAGGCAGCGGCCGCGGCGGGCGAGCCGCCGCCGCCGGAGCCCGCCGGGCCGACGAAGGCCCAGCAGCAGCAACAGCAGCAGCAGGAGCAGTTCCTGAAGTCGCCCGCGAGCGACCCGCGGCTGACCAAGCTCAGCAACCAGATCGGCAAGGACCCCGACGTCGCCGCGGTCTCGCTGCCGGCGGTCAACAAGTCGGGGACGGCGGCGGTCTTCAACGCGACCTCCGACTCGGCGCCGGTCTCCGAGCGCACCGTCGACCTCGTCGACCGTCTCCGTAACGAGGTGATCCCGAAGGCGCTGAAGGGCGATCCGGGCACCGAGGCCTACGTCGGCGGCACGACCGCCGCCTACATCGACCTCGCCGACCGGATCGGCGAGAAGCTGCCGCTGGTGATCGCGATCGTGCTCGCGCTCAGCTTCCTGCTGCTGATGCTCGCGTTCCGCTCGATCGTCGTGCCGCTGACCGCGGGGCTGATGAACCTGATCTCGGTCGCCGCCGCCTACGGCGTCCTCGTCGCGGTCTTCCAGAAGGGCTTTCTGCTGTCGCTGGTCGGGCTCGAGCGCGAGGTGCCGATCGTCTCGTTCGTGCCGCTCCTGATGTTCGCGATCCTGTTCGGGCTCTCGATGGACTATCAGGTGTTCCTGCTGACGAAGATCCAGGAGCGCTACAGGGACGGGATCGGCAACCACGATGCGGTCGTCGAGGGCCTCGCGGGGACGGCGCGGGTGATCACCTCGGCCGCCTGGATCATGGTCGCGGTGTTCGCCAGCTTCATCCTCAACGGCGACCCGACCGTCAAGCAGTTCGGCGTCGGCCTCGCGGTCGCGGTCGCGCTCGACGCGACGATCGTCCGTTGCGTGCTCGTGCCCGCGATCATGATCCTGCTCGGCCGCGCGAACTGGTGGTTCCCGCGCCGGCTCGAGTGGCTGCCGCAGGTCGGGATCGAGGGCGAGGGCTACTTCGCCCAGCTCGACCGCGAGCGGCCGGAGCCGGCGGAGGAGGGCGCCGCGACGTAGGCTGGCGTCGATGGCGCCGCCGAAGCTCACCGTCGCGGTCACCGGGCCGACCGGGGAGATCGGCCTCTCGACGCTGCGCGCCCTCGATGCCTCGGCCCGCGTCGGGCGCGTGATCGGCATGGCCCGCAGCCCGTTCCGGCCGGCCGAGCACGGGCTCAGCGACAAGGTCGCCTACCGCCGCGGCGACGTGCTCGACCGCGGATCGGTCGATGAGCTGGTCGCCGGCGCCGACGTCGTCATCCACCTCGCGTTCGTCATCTTCGGCGACCGTGAAGCGGCCCACGCGATCAACCTCGAGGGCAGCCGCAACGTCTTTCAGGCGACCGTCGCGGCGGGCGCGGAGCGGCTCGTCTACACGTCCTCGGTCGCCGCCTACGGCTTCCATCGCGACAACCCGCAGCCGCTGACCGAGGAGGTGCCCGCCCGCGGCAGCGACGACTTCTACTACTCGGCCCACAAGGCCGAGCTCGAGCGCGTGCTCGACGAGACCCTGGCCGGATCGGGGGTCGGGGCCTGGGTGTTCCGGCCCTGCATCGTCGCCGGCGCCGGGGCGCCGATGCTGATCGAGACGATGGTCCGGTCGCTACCCGTCTACGGCCAGCTGCGGCTCGCCCGCAGGATCGCCGACCAGGTCCCGTTCCTCGGCCCGATCCTGCCCGACCCCGGGATCGAGTTCCAGCTCGTGCACACCCACGACGTCGCCGCCGCGCTGCTCGCCGCCGTCGAGGGCAGGGGGGAGCCGGGGCGCTACAACCTGGCCGGGCGCGGGGCGCTGACGCTGGGGCGCCTGGCGCGGGCGCTTGGCTGGCTGGCGGTGCCGGTCCCCGGCGTCGCCGTCAGCTCGCTCGGCGAGCTGCTCGGCCGGCTGCCGGGGATGCCGCCGGAGGCGGCCTGGCTGACGGCGATGCGGGTGCCGGTGCTGATCGACTCGACCAAGGCCCGGACCGAGCTCGGCTGGAACCCGCGCTGGGAGGCGGAGGCGACGCTCGAGGAGACGATCGCCGGCGCTAGGGAAGCGGGGATCCTGTAGCCGCGCGGTCCGGCGGGCGCCAGCCGCGAACCGCGTTGCGGCCCGCGCTCTTGGCCGCGTAGAGGGCCTCGTCGGCGGCGCCGACGAGCTCGTCCGGGGTCCGCAGCCCGTCGGCGGTGAGCGCGACGCCGACCGAGAGCGTCAGCTCGACGGCGGCGGCGCCGAGGTCGAACGGGCGCGCCGCCATCGCCGCGCGGAGCCGTTCGGCGAGCGCGATCGCGTCGGCCCGGCCGATCCTCGGAACGAGCACCGCGAACTCCTCGCCGCCCCAGCGGGCGAGCAGCTCGGAGCCGCGCAGCGCCTGCGCCAGCCGCCGCGCCGCGATCCGCAGCGCCCGGTCGCCGGCGAGGTGGCCGTGCTCGTCGTTGACCCGCTTGAACTCGTCGAGGTCGGCGAGCAGCACCGCGACGCCCTCGCCGCCGCGGGCCAGCTCCTGGGCCAGCCGCTCGCTGAAATGGGTGCGGTTGGAGGCGCCGGTGAGCTCGTCCTCGCGCGAGCGCCGCTCGAGCTCGGCGGCGCGCTCGTGGGCGGCGCTCAGGGCCTCGTCGCGGCGGCGGATCGCGCGGCCGAGCAGCACGGTGACGATCGCGGTGAAGGCGAGGCCCGCGAACAGGATCAGCCACGGTAGCGCGCGCTCCAGCGGCGAGCGGGCGGCGCGCTCGACGCCGATCGTCCAGCGGTGGCCGTGGACGTTGATCGTGGCGCTGGCCGGGTTCTCGGGAGCGCCTCCGACCGTCGCCAGCTCGCCGGAGGTGTCGGCGACGCTGACCGCGGGGCCGGCGCCGATCGCGTCGGTGGCGATCACCTGCGTGTCGAGCAGGCCGACGACGACGCTCTGGGTCTCGATCCTGGCGATCGATCCGCCGAGCTTGCCGGGGTCGACCGGCACCGCGACGTAGACGGCGGAGCGGCCGTCGCCGAGGCTGACCGGCGGCGAGGCGGCGACGCGGTCGTCGATCGCGGCGCTGCGGATCGCCGCCTGCGCCTGCGGCTGCTCGCCGGCGTGCGCGAGCGAGTCGTCGAGCCGCGGCGGCGCCGGGATCAGCACCGGGCGAGGGTGCGAGCGCCCGGAGCGAGCGAGCGTGCCGCCGGGCCCGCGGCGCAGCCACTGGACCGCGAGCACCGCCGGGTCGAACCGCGCCTGCGAGCGCGCGAACCGCGACGTCTCGCCGGGCCGCGCCTCGTCGCGGACGCCGATCATGTCGGCGATCCCGTGCAGGAAGAGGACGCGCTCGTCGACCGAGTTGGCGAGCCCGCGCTTGGCCGCGTCGATCCGGTCCCGGCGCTGGGTGTCCTCGCGAGCGGAGACGACCAGCTCGACGGCGAGCGCCGCGACGACGACGGCGATGACGAGCACGGCGGCGAGAATCCAGTGGACGCGGCGGTGTCCCACGCCCACATCTTCGGGCACCGGCGGCGGATGGTTGAGCGCGGGGCCGCGGCACCCGGCGGCCGCCGGGTGCCCGATGCGGGGCGGCGCCGTGCCCGGGGCGGCGCCCGGCGCGCGCCGGCGCTGGATAATCGCCCCGTGTCCCGATCGGCACGGATCGCGCTCGGCGGGCTCGTCGCGCTGGCGGCGCTGGCCGCGGCGCCGGCGAGCGCCGGCGCCGCGCGGCCCGAGGTGCGGGTCGAGCGGACGAGCGGCGCGGTCACGATCGCCGTCCGCGGCGCCGTGCTGCGCGAATCGACCGCACGCGGGGCGGGCCCGGGCGGCCGCCTCGGCTTCCTCGCGGGCGGCCGCTGGTACCACGCGCGCCGGCTCCTCCGCGCGCACCGGCGCAGCTACGTGCTCGCGACCGACGATCCCGCCGGCCGCCGGATCAGGCTCGAGACCGGGGCCGGGCGCCGCGGCGCGACGCTCGCCGCCGGCGTCCTCGGCGGACCCGTCGAGGCCGTCGGGATCGGCTTCGACGCCCGCCGCGGCGAGCGCATGCTCGGCTTCGGCGAGCGCTCCGACCACGTCGACCAGCGCGGCAACGTCGTCGAGAGCTACGTCGGCGAGGGCCCCTACCAGGAGTCCGAGTACGCGGTGCCGCGCGCGACGGTCCCGCCCTGGGGCCTGCGCGAGCGCAGCGATGCCAGCTACTACCCGATGCCGTGGCTGCTCTCGACCCGCGGCTACGGCGTCCTCGTCGGCAACCTCGAGACGAGTCGTTTCCGGCTCGCCGCCGAGGACCCCGGCGAGTGGAGCGTCGAGGCCGACGCGCAGCGGCTCGAGCTGCGCGTCTTCGCCGGTCCCGAGCCCGCCGACGCCGTCCGCCGGATGAGCGCCGCGACCGGCCGCCAGCCGAAGCCCGACGCGCCGTGGCTGCTCGGACCGTGGGTGCAGACCGGCCACCAGAACACCGAGCCCGACGAGCTCGCCCACGTGCGCGCCCTGCGCGCGGCCGACGCCCCGCTGTCCGCCGTCGAGACGCATATGCGGTACATGCCCTGCGGCGCCGACCAGGGTCACGAGGCGGCCGAGCGCGAGCGCACCGCCGGGCTCCACGCCGAGGGCCTCGCCGTCCTCACCTACACGCGCGAGGCGATCTGCGCCTCCTACCCGGCGGCGTTCGACCCGGCGGTCGCCGCCGACGCCTTCCTCGAGCGCGCCGACGGCTCGCCCTACACCTTCCCGACGTTCGTCGGCAGCGGCGTCACCCAGGTCGGGATGCTCGACTTCACCGACCCCGACGCGGCCCGCGTCTACCGCTCGATCCTCGACCGCGCCTACGCCGCCGGCTACGACGGCTGGATGGAGGACTACGGCGAGTACGCGCCCCCGGACTCGATCGCCGACAACGGCATGACCGGCGCCCGGATGCACAACCGCTACCCGGTCGTCTACCACCGCGAGGGCCGCCGCTACTCGAAGTCCAAGGGCCGCCCGATCATCCGCTTCAACCGCTCCGGCTTCAGCGGCGCGGCGCGCTACTCGCAGGTCGTCTGGGGCGGCGACCCGACCACCGGGTGGGGCTTCGACGGCCTCGCCTCCGCCGTCAAGGAGGCGCTGACGATGGGGCTCTCGGGCGTCTCGCTGTGGGGCTCCGACATCGGCGGCTTCTTCACCCTCTCCGACCAGCGGCTGACCCCCGAGCTGCTCGCCCGCTGGATCGAGCTCGGGGCGTTCTCGGGGGTGATGCGGACCAAGGCGGAGGGGATCGGCGTCCCGCTCTCGGCCCGGCCGCAGGTCTGGGAGCAGCCGACGCTGCCGCTCTGGCGCCGCTACGCCAAGCTCCGCACCCAGCTGTATCCCTACCTGCAGGCGGCCGACGCCGCCTACCGCCGCACGGGGATGCCGATCATGCGCCAGCTCGCGCTCGCCTACCCCGGCGACCGCCGCGCGACCGGCTCCGAGGACGAGTTCCTGTTCGGCGACGACCTGCTCGTCGCGCCGGTGCTCGCGCCCGGCGCCCGCTCGCGGCGGCTCTACGTGCCGGACGGGCGCTGGATCGACTTCTGGAAGGCCGTCGCCTACCGGCCCGGCAGCGACGGCTCGTTCGCGCTCGGCCGCGCCCGGGTGATCGCCGGCGGCCGCCAGCGAACCGTCCCCGCGCCGCTCGAGCAGGTGCCGCTGATGGCGAGGGCGGGCACGCTGCTGCCGCTGCTTCCCGCCGACGTCGAGACGCTGGCGCCGTACGCGGCGGCCGACCACGTCGGCCTCGACGATAGCCGCGGCGAGCTGCACGTGATCGCGCTGCCGCGGGGACGCTCCGCCGCCGGTTTCGGCACCCGCGGCAGGCTCGTCTGCCGCGAGCGCGCCGGGTCCTTCTCGCTGCGGATCGACCCCGGCGGCCGCCGCGCTACGAGGCTCGACCTCGAGGCGTCGACGGCGACCCTGCGGCGGCCGTTCCGGCCCCGCGGCGTCGAGCTCGACGGGCATCCCGTGGCGCGCTCGGCCTGGAGCTACCGGCGTCGCTCGCGGGTGCTGAAGCTGAGCTTGAGGGTGCCCGCCGGCGGCACGATCGAGGTCCGCCGCTGAGCATGGTCGCAGCCACGCGCGCGGCGGGGCTCGGGCGCCAAGCGGGATGCTATGTTCCGTTTAGGCGCTCGGCACCGTTCCCCCGCGGCGCCGGGCGCCTCTCTTCGTCCCCGGCGCAGCGCCCGGAGCCCGTAGCGCCGATAGCGGGTAGGTTCGCTCCGTGACCGCTCGCGAGGAGCTCGGCTTCGACAGCGGCGGCGAGCGCTGCGCGGGGTGGCTGTACCGGCCCGCCGGCGACGGGCGGCACCCATGCGTGATCCTCGCTCACGGCTTCGGCGGCACCCGCGCCGCCCGCCTGTGGGCGTTCGCCGAGCGCTTCCGCGACGCCGGCATCGCCGCGCTCGTCTTCGACTACCGCCACTTCGGCGACTCCGGCGGCGAGCCCAGGCAGCTGCTCTCGATCGGCCGCCAGCACGGCGACTGGCGCGCGGCGATCGCCTGCGCGCGCTCGCACCCCGCGATCGATCCCGAGCGGGTCGCGCTCTGGGGGACGTCGTTCTCGGGCGGCCATGTCGTCGCGATCGCCGCCGCCGACGGGCGGATCGCCGCCGTCGTCTCGCAGGCCCCGTTCACGAGCGGGCTCTCGGCGCTCGCCGCCGCGGGCCCGAAGGAGTCGGCGCGGCTCGCGGCCGCCGGGTTGCTCGACCTGCTCGCCGCCGCCGGCCGCGGTGCGCCGGTGCGGATCCCGATCGTCGGCCGCCCCGGCCGCGGCGGCGCGATGGTCCAGCCCGGCGCCTACGAGGGCTACCTGTCGCTGTTCGACGACAGCGACCGCCGCTTCCGCAACGAGTTCTGCGCCCGTGCCGCGCTTACGCTCGGCGCCTACGCGCCGGCGCGGCGCGCCGGCGACCTCCGCTGCCCGCTGCTCGTCTGCGTGCTCGCCGAGGACGACATCACCCCGGCCGAGCCCGCCCGCGAGATGGCCCGCCGCGCCCCGCGCGGCGAGCTGATCGACTACGGCCCGGGGCTCGGCCACTTCTCGATCTACACCGGCGAGCCGTTCGAGCGCGCCGTCGCCGACCAGGCCGGGTTCCTGCGCCGCAGCCTCGGCCTCGGCGGCTGAGCGCGGCGCGGCCCGTCGCCGGCCGGTTCCGCGGCGCCGCCGGCCGCTTTCGCGGCCCTGCCGCCGGCCGCTTTCGCGGCCCTGCCGCCGGCCGCTTCCGCGGCGCCGCCGGACCGCTGCGGATCGCATCGCCAGGGGCCACGCGATCCGCGCCAGTTGGCGCCTGCCGGGCGCTTGGGATCGCGCCTGCCCGTTGCTAGACTCGCCCGTCGCGCCGCTATCGTCTAGGGGACTAGGACGCCGGATTCTCAGTCCGGAAACCGGGGTTCGAATCCCCGTAGCGGTATCGCGCCTTGGTGAGCACTAGGCCGTGCAGCGATCGGCTTCGCACAGCAACTCCGCGACGGTGCGTGCAGCGGTCTTGCCCCGGGCCTCCGAGCCTCGCTCCAGGCGCGCAACGTCATCGTCTTCCACGCCGACCGAGACCAACAACCTCGAGTCGGGTTCGCCTTCCGACAACTGGACGTAGCGGGGATCCTGGCCCGCCAAGTCGGAGTCGAAATCCCGCCCGGCTGGGGATCTGAGGCGGTCCAAGGATTCGAAGCCATGACCAGGTGACGAACCTACGCTCGGTGGCGGTCGACGGCCGGCCGGCCACGATGCGCCACCTGGTCGGCTCGATCGCCTCCTCGATCACGAGCGTGAGGGCCGGGCCGCCGTCGGTGTGGCCGACGCGGGCCCGCGCCGGAGCCGGCGATCAGTCGCCGTCGCTGGAAAGCGAGGCAGGGCGCAGATCGAGGCGGCGCAGCAGCTGTGCGTTGAGCGCCACGACCACGGTGGAGGCGCTCATCAGCAGGGCGCCGATCGCCGGCGGCAGCACGAAGCCCAGCGGCGCGGCCACGCCCGCCGCGAGCGGCAGGGCGAAGACGTTGTAGCCGACGGCCCAGGCGAGGTTCTGCTGCATCTTCCGAAAGCCCGCGCGCGACAGCTCGATCGCGCCGAGCACTCCGCGCGGATCGTCGGAGCCGAGGATGATCCCCGCCGACTCGATCGCGACGTCGGTCCCGGCGCCGATCGCGATTCCGACGTCCGCGCGGGCGAGCGCCGGCGCGTCGTTGACGCCGTCGCCGACCATCGCCACGGTGAGTCCCCGCTGCTGGAGCTCCGCGACCTTCTTGTCCTTGTCCTCGGGCAGCACCTCGGCGAAGACCTCATCGATGCCGAGGTCGGCGGCGACCGCCTCGGCCACCTGCCGGGCGTCGCCGGTGATCATCCCGACCCCGACGCCGAGCTCGTGCAGCTGCTCCACGGCCTGCCGCGACTCCGGGCGCACCTGATCCTCCATGGCGATGGCGCCGATGACGCCGTCGTCTCGGACCACGTGCAGGATCGCGCCGCCGCGCCGCCGCCACCGCTCGCCGGCCTCGGCCAGCTCCGGCGGGGGCGACAGCTCGCGTTCCCGCATCAGCGCCGGCCCGCCGACCGCGATCGGGGAGCCGTCGACGCTGGCCTCGACCCCTCGCCCGGCGATCGCGCGGAACCGCCGCGCCGGGGGAACCCGCCCGCGCTCCTCGGCCGCCGCGACGATCGCCCGGGCCAGGGGATGCTCGCTCTCGCGCTCGGCGGCCGCGGCCAGCGCCAGCACCTCCTCCTCGGCGCTGCCCGCCGCGGCCGCGACGCCGGTGACGACGTGCTCGCCCCGGGTCAACGTGCCGGTCTTGTCGAACAGCACCGCGTCGACGAGGCGGGTGCGCTCGAGCGCGATGCGATCCTTGACCAGGATCCCCTGCCGCGCCGACAGCGCGGTAGAGAGTGCGATCACGAGCGGGATCGCGAGACCGAGCGCGTGCGGGCAGGCGATCACCAGCACCGTGACCGTGCGCTCCACGGTCTGATCGCCGTCGCCGACGAGCGCCCAGACGATCGCCGTCAGCACCGCCACCCCGACCGCGACGTAGAACAGGATCCCGGCGGCACGGTCGGCGAGGCTCTGGCTCCGCGAGCCCGAGGCCTCGGCCTCGGTGACGAGGCGCTGGATCCCGGCCAGCGTCGTCTCCGCGCCGATCGCCGTCACCCGGACGCGGATCGAGGAGTCCGTTGCGACGGTGCCGGCGACGACGTCCTCGCCCGGGCCCTTCGCGACCGGGGTCGACTCGCCGGTGATCATCGACTCATCGATCTCGGCCGCCCCTTCGACGATCCTCCCGTCGGCGGGCACGCGGGCGCCGGGCCGCACGAGGACGACGTCGCCGTTGCGGAGCTCGGCGATCGGCACCGCCTCGACCCCCTCGCCGACGACGCGCTCGGCCTGATCCGGAAGCAGGGCGGCAAGCGCCTCCAGCGCCCCCCGCGCCTGCCCGATCGCTCGCATCTCCTGCCAGTGGCCCAGCAGCATGACCACGATCAGGCCCGACAGCTCCCACCAGAAGTCGAGGTCGAAGGCGCCGAGCTCGGTGGCGACGCTGGCCCCGAACGCGACCGTGATCGCCATCGCGATCAGCAGCATCATGCCCGGTCGGCGGTCGCGGATCTCGCTGACGGCGCCCGCGAGGAAGGTCCAGCCGCCGTAGATGAAGATCAACGTGCCGAGCGCCGGAGCGACGAGTCCGTCGCCCGCGAACGCGGGCGGCTCGAAGCCGATCCAACCCTGGACGGTCTCGCTGTAGGAGAAGACCGGAATCGTCAGGACCAGGGTCACCCAGAAGCGCCGCCGGAAGACGGCCGCGTGGTCGCCGCCGTCGCCGTCAGGACGATGTTCGCTCAACGGTCCAACCTCCTGCGGAGACCGTACCCGTGGGCGGCCCGGCAACCCGCGACCGCTCGGCCGGCGCCCTGCGAGAGCCCGTTGGTCGCCCCATGTGGGCTTCGGGTCCGATCCCCGGGCCGCGGAAGACGGCGACCGCGGCCCTTCGACCGAGCGGGGAAACGGAGGCCGTGCCGGCGTCAGCGCGGCGGCGGTGGTCGGGAACGCCGGCGGCGCGGCTTGCAACCGGGCCGGACCGGCGCCGAGCCGCGCCCTGCCGTTTGCGGCAGCCGAATTAGGCTACCCTAATAAGAACGATCTACAGGTGGCGGACAAGCCGCACCATGGCGGAAAGGCAGGTGAAGCGATGGGCGTGAAGCGCTTTGAGATCGGGCACGGGGACCGGCGCCAGGCGCCGATGCCGGGCGGCCCCTCGGCCGAGGTTCTGTTCGGGGACGAGGCCGACGAGCGGCTCGGGGCGGTGCACGTGGTCGTGCCGCCGGGGGCGGCGATGCCGGCGCACGAGCACGGCGGCTCGGAGTCGCTGCTGATCTCGCTCGCGGGGCGGGCGCTGCTGACCGACGCCGCTCCGGGGGGAGCGACGATCGCGCTCGAGCCCGGGGTGATGGCGACGATCCCGATCGGCGATCAGGTCGAGCTGCGCAACGAGGAGGACGAGGAGGCGCGGCTGCTGGTCGTCTTCTCGCCGGCCGAGTTCGCCACCCGCGTGCGCGAGTGGCCGGCGGCCGAAGTGGCCGCGGGTCGTTGAGCGCCGGTCCCGCCGCCGGGACGGCGGCCGGCGGGCTGCGCTCGTCGCAGCAGCAGCTCGAGCGGCTGCCCGCCTACCTGGTGATGTCGCGGCTCGGCAAGCGGGTGCTGCGGCCGGGCGGACGCGAGCTGACCCGCTGGCTGCTCGAGCGCGCGCCGCTGCGGGCCGCCGATCGCGTCGTCGAGCTCGCGCCGGGGACCGGGATCACGGCCGAGATGGTGGCCGCGGCCGGGCCGCGGTCCTACATCGGCGTCGATCGCGACGCCGCGATGGCGGCGCGGGTCGAGGCGATCGTCGCCCCGGTCGGCGGCGAGGTCGTCACCGGCCGCGCCGACGCGACCGGGCTCGAGCCGCGGTCGGCGTCGCTGGTGATCGGCGAGGCGATGCTGACGATGCAGACCGACGCCGGCAAGGAGGCGATCGTCGCCGAGGCGGCGCGGCTGCTCGGCGCCGGCGGGCGCTACCTGATCCACGAGCTCTGCTTCCGTCCCGACGACCTCGATCGGGCGGCACGGGAGCGGATCCGCGGCGACCTCAGCGCCACGCTCCACGTCGGCGCGCGCCCGCTGATCGTCGCCGAGTGGCGGCAGCTGCTCGAGCGCCACGGCTTCGAGGTCGCCGACGTCCGGCTGCTGCCGATGGAGCTGCTTGGCCCGCGCCGGCTGGTTGCCGACGAGGGCCTGCTGGGCGCGGCGCGCTTCGCCTCGCGGGTGGCGCGCAACCCGGCGGCGCGAAAGCGGCTGCGGTCCGTTCGCGCCTGCTTCGGCCGCCACAGCGATCAGCTGGCGGCGATCGGAGTCGTCGCCCGGCGCTCGCCGCGGCGGACGCAGGTTCCGGCCGCCCGCTAGGCAGCGGCCCGGCGCGCCCGACGGACCGGCAACGGCACCGGCGCTCAGGCGGCCGCGGCCGCCTCCCGCACCCGTGGGAACAGGACGTTGTTCTCCTCGTGGACGTGCTGGTGGGTGTCGACCTCGAACTCGCGCAGCGAGTGCAGCAGGACGCGGTGGGTGTTGCAGAACGCCCGGCTCTCGTCGTAGTCGTCGGCGAGGTCGCGGATCACGGCGAGCTCGGCGCCGATCTCGCCGTGCTCGGCCTCGTGGGCGACCAGCAGCGGCTCGAGGTCGGAGCCGTTGCCGTCCGCCTTCCGGCAGGCGGGGAAGACGACGGCCTCCTCGGTGTCCATGTGCGACTCCATCTCGTGCCGGAGCTCGGTGAACCGGGCCCGCAGGTCGCGCAGCTGCGGGTTGCTGGCGGCGTGCGCGCGCTCGACCTTCTCGGCGAGCGCGGCGATCCGCTCGAGCTCCTCGCGGGCGCGATCGTGGTGGCTTTCGACCACGTGCTCGCAGATCTCGTCGATCGAGGCGTCGCTGAGATCGTGGCCGTCGCCGGCGGTGGTGGGGAGCCCGTCGGTGGCGGCGATCATCGCCAGCACCGTGGCCGGGTCGAGCTGGCGCGACTCGCAGGCCTCGCTGAGCGGGCTCTTGCCGCCGCAGCAGAAGTCGATCTGAAGCGCTTCGAAGACCCGCGCGGCGGCGGGGTCGGCGGCGACGATCTCGCCGACCGGGGTCGCGGGGTCGATGGTTGCGGTGCCGGATTCGGACATGGGGTCCTCCTGAAGTTGGATACCGACCTTTTATACAACGCCTGTAGGTAAATGAACTCAGAACTTAGTACGGACAAGCTTCGGCTCCGGCGTCAGCTCGATCCCGAAGGCGGCGCGGACGCCGGCGCGGATCTCGCCCGCGAGCGCGAGCAGCTCGGCGGTCGTGGCGCCGCCGCGGTTGACCAGCGCCAGCGTGTGCTTGCTCGAGATCGCGGCGCGGCCGGCGCCGTGGCCGCGGCCGAAGCCGGCCCGCTCGATCAGCCACGCGGCCGAGACCTTGATGCGACCGTCGGGCTGCGCCCAGGCCGGCGCCCGCGCCCCCGGCCCGAGCCGCTCGCGCACGCGCCGCTCGAGCGCCCGCGCGGCCTCGGCCTCGATCACCGGGTTGGTGAAGAACGAGCCGGCGCTGACCGAGTCGGGGTCGCCGGGGTCGAGGACCATGCCCTTGGCGCGGCGCAGCGCCAGCACCGCCGCGCGGGCGTCGGCGAGCGGGACGCGCTCGCCGATCGCCACGCCGAGCTGCTCGGCGAGCTGCGCGTAGGCGACCGGCAGGCCGAGCTCGGCCTCGGTCAGCTCGTAGGCGACGTCGAGGATCACGAAGCGCTCGTCGTGCTTGAAGGCGCTGCTGCGGTAGCCGAACCCGCACTGGTCGGGCCCCAGCTCGACCAGCTCGCCGGCCCGCCGGTCCCAGGCGCGGACGCGGGCGGTGACGGCCGCGACCTCGGCGCCGTAGGCGCCGACGTTCTGCACCGGCGTGGCGCCGGCCGACCCGGGGATGCCCGAGAGCGGCTCGATCCCGGCGAGGCCGTCGGCGACGCAGCGGGCGACGAACCGGTCCCAGGGCTCGCCGGCGGCGACCGTGAGCCGGACGCGGCCGTCGCGGCGCTCGGCGGCGACGCCCGTGGTCGCGATCCGGACGACGGTGCCGTCGAAGCCGGCGTCGGCGACCACCAGGTTCGAGCCGCCCGCGAGCAGCAGCAGCGGCTCGCCGGCGTGATCGGCGGCGCGCACCGCCGCGATCAGCTCGGCCTCGGTCTCGGCGGCGAGCAGCCGCCGCGCGGGGCCGCCGAGGCGCAGGGTCGTCAGCTCGGCCAAGGGGACGTCGTGACGCTCATCCATCGGGCGCCAGCCTAAGCCCGCGCCCCGATCGGCCGCCGCGGCACCGGCCTCGGCCCGCGGCCGCCGCCGCCGGCCTCAGCGTCCGGGCGCGAGCGGCTCCGGCACGCCGGCCCGGACCCGTCGCAGCGATTCGACCGGGTCGCCGAGCAGCACCCAGCGACCGCGCGAGCGCACCTCGAGCACGCCGAGCTCACGCAGCCTCCTGATGCCGGTGGTGACCGACGGTCGCCGCGCCGCGACGATCGCGGCGATCATCTCGTGGGTCAGCTTCGGCAGCTCGAGCACGACGCCGTCGCGGTTGACCTGCCCCCAGCGGTCGGCGAGGTGCCAGAGCGTCAGCAGGATCCGCAGCTCAACGCGCGACGCCCGGCGCGCGGCGAGGAAGTAGGAGAGCGTCCGCGAGCGTTCGACGGCGGAGTCGAGCAGGTTGATCCAGAGCCGCGGCCAGCGCCGGGCGGCGCGCACGAACGCGAGGTCGAGCTCGGCGACCCGCAGCTCCGAGAGCGCCTGCCATTCGACCCGCGAGGGGATCGAGAGCGTGGCTCCGCGGAAGCGCCAGGGACGCAGCAGGTCGCCGTCGCCGATCAGCTCGAGGCCGCGCGCCGGCGGCTCATCGACCTCGAGCACGCGGGCCATTCGCCCGCTGAGGATCAGCAGCCCCGCGGCCGGTCTCGGGCCCTCCCAGCTCCAGGGGCCGGGGGCGAAGCTGGCGCCGGGCACGACCAGCGCCCGCTCGGCGGCCGCGAGCTCCTCGGCGGCGATCCCCTCGGCCAGCCACGGCGCCGCCCCCAGCAGCTTGACCGACTCGACCTCCACCCCCATCGTTCGATCACGCTAGCGGACCCGGTCGGTCCGAACGCGGGCCCGCGCCGCGGCGGCGGGGCGCTAGTGCCGGTCGGGCGCGACGAACATGTGGACGAACGTCTCGGCGAGGATCTCGCCCGCTCGTCCGCCGTCGAGCCGGCCGGCGTGGACCTCGACCAGCGTCGCCGAGGTGACCGCGTTCATCATCGCCAGGATCCACTGCAGCGGCAGCTCCGGGCGGATCTCGCCGCGCTCGATCGCGGCGCTGAGGTAGACCCGGACCGGGTCGTCGAGCTTGAACGCGGCCTCGGCGATCACGGCGTCGCCCATCTGCCGCAGCCCGTGCAGGTACTGGAACCGCAGCCCGATCCCGATCAGCGCCGGACCGAGCGCCCGCAGCACCGTGGCCGCCGGGGCGTCGGGGTCGATCACCTCCCGGGTGACGGTCTCGGCCTCGTCGAGGACCCGCACGAACAGCGCCCGGATCAGATCGACGCGGGTCGGGAAGTGACGGTAGACGGTCGTCCGGCCGACCCCGGAGCGCTCGGCGATCGTCTGCATGCTCGCGTTCGGGTTGCGGGCCAGGATCTCGAGCGCGGCGTCGATCACCGCCTCGTGATTGCGCTGCGCGTCGATCCGCGGCGCCCGCAGGTCGGCTGCCATCTGCTTCTCCCTCCTGTCGAGGTAAACGGGATAGTAGTGTTCCGCTTGCGGCGCTCGGTGCTGATCCCCCGAGGCACCGGGCGCCACCCTCTTCGATCTCCGGCCCTGATCCTCGCGGATCAGCGGTCGGGCGCGCTGATCCGCAGCAGCCGATCGCCGCGGAAGCCGCGGCGGCGGAGCTTGAGGCCGCCGGGCCAGCGGGCGACGAGCTTGCGGACCCGGCGCTCGTCGCCGAGCCCGAGGTAGATCCGGTAGTGGCCGGAGGAGTGGCTGGAGTCCTCGCTCTGGCCGACCCATCCGTACTCGGTCCCGGCGTCGGTGCGGACCTTGACCCGGGCGCCGATCGACTGCCGGTTGCCGCGCGGCCCGAGCAGGTCGAGCTCGAGCCAGTGGCCGGTTCGCCGTGTCCGGTTGCGGCGCAGGTCGACGACCTGCTCGGCGGCGAACTCGCCGCGCCCGCGCGCGCTCAGCAGGTCGCGGCGGCCGTCGCCGTCGAGGTCGGGCCAGGAGACGGTCGCGTGGCCGATCCGGCCGCTCGGCAGCGGCCCGTAGCGGAGCCGCCCGGTGCGGTCGAACCCGCCCCCGGCCGCCTCGAACAGGCCCTGGGGGATCAGGTCGAGGTCGAGGTCGCCGTCGTTGTCGAAGTCGACGAAGCTGCCGGCGAAGCTGCCCCTGCGCGGCAGGCCGAGCTTCTGCGGCGCCCAGCGCCGCAGCCGGCCGCCGTCGTTGCGCAGCACCGTGTTGCCGCCGCGCGCGGTCGCGAGCAGGTCGAGATCGCCGTCGCCGTCGAGGTCGCCGGCGGCGAGCGTCTGCGGCGCCGTCGCGCCGTTGCGGGTGCGCGCCCGGCCGATCCGCGTCCAGCCGCCGTCGCCGTAGCTCCAGACCTGGACCTCGGCGCCGACCGCGGTGATCAGCTCGGGGATGCCGTCACGGCCGAGGTCGGCGAGGCGGTAGACCGATCCCGCGACCGGCGGGCTCGCGGCGGCGGTGAAGCCGCCGGCGCCGTCGCCGAGGTAGAGCTGCGGGACCGCGCCGTCGCAGGTCTCGAGCAGGTCGAGGTCGCCGTCGCCGTCGAGATCGCCGGGACGGGCGTCGCGGCCGCGGCAGACGCCCTTGAGCAGGCCGCTGCCGGCGGTCGCGTCGAGGTAGCGGCCGGCGCGCCACAGCAGCAGCTCGTCGGTCTGCTTGCCGGTGAAGAACGGGTCGACGATCTCGCCGCCGAGGCCGCCGGTGGCGACGAAGGCGTCGGTCGCGAGGTCGCCGTCGTAGTCGGCGAAGCCGTAGCCGTGGCGGTCGCGCAAGGTCAGCGTGAACCGCCGGCCCTGCGCCGCCACCGCGTCGGCGCCGACGCGGATCTGCGCCGGCTCGAGCGGCGGGTCGATCGCGACCGCGATCGGCAGGTCGATGTGCTCGACGCTGACGTCGAGCCGGCCGCCGGGGCCGGCGTCGAAGTCGAGCCGGGTGCGACCGTCGGCGAGCGTGGTGGCGGTGGTGCTGATGCCGCTCGCGCCTTCGACCCGAAGGTCCTGGGCGTCGAAGGTCAGCGAGCCCGAGGCGGCGATCGCCGTGGTCGCGACGTGGAAGGGGTCGCGGGGCTGGTCGCGGTCGGTCGCGTAGAGGTAGAGGCCGGGGGCGCTGCGGTCGGGGTCGCGGTGCAGGTCCTCGTAGCCGGGGAACTGCGGCGTCGGGCCGAAGCCGGTCGCGGCGCCGACCTCGGTGAAGCCGCGGCGGCCGTTGCCGGCGAGCAGCGAGGAGTCGAACTTGTGGTTGGTGGTGAAGAGGTCGAGCCTGCCGTCGTCGTTGAAGTCGGCGACGCCGAGGTCGTAGAGCTTGGTCGCCTCGATCTGGGAGCCGGCGGCGAGCCGCCCCAGCAGGATGCCGGCATCGGCATCGACGGCGGCGAGCAGGGCGGTCAGCGCCGCCAGCAGCGCCGCCGCGGCGATCGCGCGCTGGGGCTGGATCCGTAACCGGCTCACGCTGCAAGCAAACCATCGCCGCCGCGATCGTTTCGCCGCCGCCGCGGGCGGACCCGATCGCTAGCCGCTGCCGAGGACCTCTCGGCGCCAGGCGTCGAACAGCGCGAAGGCGAGATCGCGGGCGCGGTCGCCGAGCCGCTCACCTCCGGCGGCGACGGCGTCGGCGTCGATCCCGGCCGCGCTCAGCTCCGCGCGCTCGCTCTCGGCCCAGCCGGCGGCGATCGCCGGGCCCGTCTCGGGATGGAACTGGAGGCCGAGGCTGCGGCCGAGGCGGAAGGCGGCGACGCCGGCGGGCGAGCGCGCGAGCTCGATCGAGCCGGGCGGGGCCTCGAGCTGGTCGAAGTGGAAGTGCAGCCAGGGGCCGGGCGGGATCAGCGCCGGATCGGCGCTCTCGACCTCCGCCCAGCCGGCCGCCGGCGGATCGGCGGGATGGACGGCGCCGCCGGCCGCCGCCGCCAGCGCCTGGCCGCCGAAGCAGAGGCCGAGGACCGGCACGCCGGAGTCGAGCGCGGCGGCGAGCAGGGCGACCTCGGCATCGACCCACGGGGCCGACCCCGGCCGGCCCGGGGTCTGGTCGGAGCCGAGCGAGCAGATCCACGGCCTGCCGGCCGGATCGCCGGGCACGCCCCGCTCCCAGACCGCCACCGTCTCGTGCGCGATCCCGCGCTCGCGCAGCCAGTCGCCGAGCAGGTCGGCGGGAGCGTTGGGCTCGTGCTGGAGGATCAGCGCCGGCGGCGCGCTGGCGGGCATCCCGGCAGCCTAGGTCAGCGTCCCGGCGGGCCGCTCAGCCGGGCCCGACGCGGGTGGCGAGCTGCTCGATCCCCGGCCACTCCCAGGACGGCCGCTCGGGCCGGCTGATCATGTCCGGATCGCCCGCCGGGAGGTCGGCGAGCAGCTCGGCGACGCCGGGCGCGGCAAGCTGCTCGGCGACGGTCTCGCGGGCGATCGAGATCACCTCGTTGCGGTTGCCGGTCCGCATCAGGTTGACGCCCATCGCCTCGAGGTCGGGATGGGTCGGCTGGACGAGGACGACGTCGGCGCCCTCGGCCTGCAGCCGCTTCGCCTCCGAGCCGAGCCGGCGGCCGCTGGCGCGGTTGAAGACCAGGCTGAAGGCGGCGGCGGGGTTGAGCGCGCGGATCGGGTGCAGGCTCGAGGTCGGGTTGAAGCAGAGCACGAGGTCGACCTCATGGCCGCGGAGCACGTCGAGGTTCGAGGTCGACCAGATCCCGCCGTCGACGTAGAGGCGGCCGCCGATCCGCACCGGCCGGTAGAAGCCGGGGATCGCGCAGGAGGCCGCGACCGCGTCCTCGATCTCGGCCCTGGGGGAGCCGGGGCGGCCGAAGACGACCCGGCGCCCGGTCGAGTAGTCGCAGGCGACGACCCAGTGGTTGGGGTGCTCGGTCCAGGGCCCGGCGACGGCGCTGCGGACGATCTCGCGCAGCGGCTCGCTCGAGATCACGCCGCGTGGCAGCCAGCCGCTGACCACCGCCGCCGGCGTGTGCCGGGTCGGGTGCAGGGCGCTGCGGAGCGCCAGCAGCGGCGAGCCCGGGACCCAGGGGATCGCGCCGCGGTCGATCCCGTAACGGGCGCCGGCGGAGCGATCGGCGTCGCCGACGAAGCCGCCGCGCGCGTCGGCCATGCCGTCGAAGGTCTCACCGGCGGAGTGGGCGACCATGAACCACGGCGGCAGCCCGGCGGCGAGCAGCGTCGCCAGCATCGAGCCGGCCGAGGTGCCGACGATGTAGTCGGCGGTCGCCGGATCCCAGCCGGTCTCCTCGGCGAGCGCATCGAGCGCGCCGGTCAGCCAGGCGCCGCCCTGCACGCCCCCGGCTCCGAGCACCAGTCCGACCCGCATCCGACCTGATGATGGCACGGCGCCCGGGCGGTTCGGCGCCGCGGGCCGACCGGGCGCCGATCGGCCGTCGCCGGCGTCCGTCGGGGATCGCTGGCCCAGGGGACCACCGATTCCCGACGGAGGCCCGGCCCGGCGACAATCGCGCCGCAATCGCCGCGGCCGCTAGATTTCCCGGTCCCGCGGCTGTGGCGGAACTGGTAGACGCGCGGCGTTCAGGTCGCCGTGTCCGCAAGGACGTGGGGGTTCGACTCCCTCCAGCCGCATGTTCTGGACGTGTTGCGTCGGCGCGCGGAGCGAGCGCCGGCTCAGGACAGCAGCCGCCGCCACGCCAGCGCCAGCGCGAAGGTCGCCACGGCGCAGAGCGCGATCGCGGCGCCGGCGGCGATCTCGGTCCAGTAGCTGACGTAGATGCCGGCGACGCCGGCGGCGATCGCCAGCGCGGCGGCGGTCAGCAGCGCCGGCAGCAGCCGGCCGCAGAGCTGCAGGGCGGCGGCCGCCGGGGCGATCACGATCGCGACGACGAGCAGGTTGCCGAGCGCCTGCACGGCGATCAGCGTCGTCAGCGCGAGCAGGGCGAGCAGCAGCAGGGTGGCGGCGGCGGGACTGGCGCCGAGGCTCGGTGCCGACTGCGGGTCGAAGCCGCCCAGCGCGAGCGTCCGGTGGCCGGCGGCGAGGGCGGCGAGGGCGGCGGCGGCGAGGACGGCGGAGGCCCCCAGGTCGGCGGCCGAGACCGAGAGCGGATCGCCGAACAGGATCTCGCCGAGTCCGAGCGGAGTCGCCGGGGCGAGCGCCAGCAGCGTGCCGAGCCCGAGCAGGGCCGTGACGGTGACGGCGACGGCGGCGTCGGCGTCGACGAGCCGCTGCCGCGAGGCGAGCGCGATCGCCGCCGCGGCGAGCGCCAGCCCGGCGGCCGCGCCGAGCCCGAGCGGCGCCGCGATCAGCGCCGCGACGACGAGCCCGGGCAGCATCGCGTGCGCCAGCGACTCGGCCGCGTAGCTCTGCCGGTGCAGCACCACCCAGACGCCGAGCGGTCCGCAGGCGGCGCCGAGGATCAGCAGGTCGAGCAGCGCCCGGCGGATGATCCCGTCGCGGAGCGGATCGAGCAGGGCGTCCATCGCCGTCAGTGCCGGTGGTGCTGGACGACGACGGCGCGCTCGCCCTCGTCGAGGACGACCAGCTCGCCGCCGTAGGTCCGGGCCACGAGCTCCGCGCTGAGCCGATCGGGGGGCACGAACGCGACCTGATTGCCGTTCAGGCAGAGCACCCGGTCGAAGCCGCGGGCCTGGTTGATGTCGTGGCTGGAGACGAGCAGCGCCCGCCCCTCGTCGCGGAGCTCGGCGAGCAGCGCGAGGATGCGCTCGGCCGACGGCTGATCGACGCCGCTCAGCGGCTCGTCGAGGAGCAGCACCGGTGCCTGCTGGGTGAGCGCGCGGGCGATCAGCACCCGCTGGCGCTGGCCGCCGGAGAGCTCGCCGAAGCGCGTCCGCGCCGCCTCGGTGAGGCCGACGCGCGCGAGCGCCGCCGCCGCCCGCTCGCGGCCGTCGCGCCGCGCCGGCCGGTACCAGGGGGTCGTCGCGTAGGTGCCCATCAGCGCCACGTCGAGCGCGCTCACCGGGAAGTCGAGCCGGGCCCGCTCGGTCTGCGGGACGTAGCCCACCGGCGTCGCGATCCGCACAGCCCCCGAGCGCTGCGGCGCCTCCCCGAGCAGTGCCCGGAACAGGGTCGTCTTGCCGCCGCCGTTGGGCCCCAGCACGGCGGTGATGCTGCCCGCCGCCGCCGCGAAGCTCACGCCCCGCAGGACGGGGCGGCCGGGCCGGTATCCGGCCTCGAGGCCTTCGACCTCGACCAGGGCGCTCACGTCGCCGGGCTCCCGCCGCTGCCGCCGAGCGCGCGCAGCGCCAGGGCCAGCGCGAAGCCGGCGCCGCCGAGCACCGCGATCGATGCGCCCGGCGGCAGGTCGAGCTCGTAGGCGATCAGCAGCCCGGCGAGCCCCTCGGCCAGCGCCAGCGCCGCCGCGCCCAGCTCGAGCGCGGCGACGCTGGCGACGAACGGGCGCACGGTGGCGGCGGGGACGACGAGGATCGCGGCGACGAGCAGCGCGCCGACCGCGTCGATCGAGGCGACGACGGCGACCGCGATCACCGCGACCAGCGCCAGGTCGGCGCCGGGCGCCAGCCCGAGCGAGCGCGAGCTCGCCGGGTCGAAGCCGCCGGCGAGCCAGGCCGGGCGAAACCGGAGCACCGCCGCGAGCGCCAGCGCCAGCGCGACGGCGCTGAACCGCAGTTGCTCGGGGCCGACCGCCAGCAGCGAGCCGAACAGCGCCCGATCGACGCCGGCGCCCGACTCGAAGACGTCGCTGGCGAGCACGATGCCCGCCGCCAGCGCGGCGACGAGCAGCAGCGCGGTGGCGGCGTCGGCGGCGACCGCGCCGGGCCGGCGGCCGAGCCGCTGCAGCAGGGCCGCGTAGGCGCCGCCGGCCGCCAGCGCCCCGAGCCAGGCCGGGATCCCGGCCGGGCCGGCGACGACGAGGCCGGGGAACGCCGCGGCGCCGACGCTGTGGCTGTAGAAGGCGAGCCGCCGGAGCACGATCTGGGCGCCGAGCAGCCCGGCCAGCGGCGCCAGCAGCGCGACCTCGATCGCCGCCCGTTGCATGAACGGAAGCTGGAACGGATCGAGCATCAGCCGCGGCGCCGATCTTCGCCTAAGTGAGAACGGCTATCATTTTCGGCGTGAGCGCCCGCACCGCAGCCGCAGTTTCCTCGCCGCCGGCGCGGCCGTGGGTCGAGAGCGCCGAGGCGGCGCTGCGCGCCGCCGGCCACCGCGCCAGCGGCCCGCGCACGGCGGTGCTCGAGCTGATCGGCTCCCAGGACTGCGTGATGAGCGCCCGCGAGATGGCCGACGAGCTCCGCGACGCGGGCAACCCGGTCGGGGTCGCGACCGTCTACCGCACGCTCGAGCTGCTGGCCGAGCTGCGGCTCGTGCAGCGGCTCGATGTCGGCGGCGGCTCGGCCCGCTACGAGCCGGCGCTGCCGGGCGGCGAGCACCACCATCACCACCTCGTCTGCGACCGCTGCGGGCGGGTGACGCCGTTCGCCGACGAGCGCCTCGAGCGGGCGATCCACGAGCTCGGCGAGCGGGTCGACTACCGGGTCGGCGCCCACGACGTCGTCCTCCGCGGCACCTGCCCCGGCTGCGCTCGCCGAAGCCGCTGAGCTCATCGGCCGAGCTCCGCCGCGCAGTCGCGGCGGCCGTCGCTGAATCCGGCGGCCAGCGCCGCCGTGTTCGCCCGCAGCGCCGCGATGTAGGTGGCGCCGCCCGATCCCGGCGGCCCGAGCGTGTCGGTCCACAGCGCGGCGCCGAGCCGCACGCCGGCCTCGTCGGCGATCGCCGACTCGAGCTCGGCGCTGGCTCCGGCCTCGGGGAAGACGGCGCTCGCGCCGCTGCGGCGGATCGCCCTGACGAGCGCGTCGATCGCCCCCGCCGACGGCTGCGCCTGCGTGCTCAGCGACGGGATCGCGGCGCCGACGAGATCGATCCCGTAGCGGTCGGCGTAGTAGCCGAGCGCGTCGTGGCCGCTGACCAGCTTGCGATCGTCGCCGGGGATCGCCTCCATGCAGCGCCGGACCGAGCGGTCGAGGGCCCGCAGCCGCGAGCCGTACGCGCCGGCCCGACGCTCGTAGCCGCCGGCGCCCCCGGGGTCGATCGCGGCCAGCTCGGCGGCGATCGCGGCGACCGCGAGCTCGGCGTTGCGGGGGTCCTGCCACCAGTGCGGGTCAACGTCGCCGCCGGGGTCGAGCCGGGTGTCGACCGCGTCGATCAGGACCAGCTCGGTCGGGTCGGTGCCGGCGGCATCGACGAGCTGGCCGAGCCAGGCGTCGACGTCGCCGCCCGAGCTGACGACCAGGTCGGCGCCGAGCAGCGCCTCGGCGTCGCTGGGCCGCGGCTCGTACTCGTGCGGGTCGGAGTTGGGGGAGAGGATCCGGGTGACCGCGACCCGCTCGCCGCCGACCGCGCGCACGAGGTCGGCGACCTGCGGCGTCGTCGCGACCACGTCGAGCGCGCCGCCGCCGCCGCTGCCGCCCGCTTCGCGGCAGCCGGCCAGCGCCAGGCAGCCGGTCCCGATCAAGATGAAACTGAGAATCGTTCGCATCTAGCGCGGTCGCAAGTGTAGCGCCCGCTGCGATTCGAGCGCCGACTCGCGGATTGCGGCAACGCCGGTGCCGGAATCCGCGGCTCGCGCTCCGACGCGCTCCCGGTTTTGGCTCGCGCTCCGACGCGCTCCCGGTTGCGGCTCGGGCTCCGACGCGCTCCCGGTTGCGGCTCGCGCTCCGACGCGCTCCCGGTTGCGGCGGACTGGTGGCGCCGGTGGACCCGGGCGCGCATCCCGGCTGCGGCGGCGTCGGCGCGCCGGAACCAGCGATTCGAGCGCCGACTCGCGGATTGCGGCAACGTGGGTGCCGGAATCTGCGGCTCGGGCCGGAGGACCGGCGGGCGCCGGCGGCGCTCGCGCGCGGCCGCCGCGCGGTGCCGGTCAGGCGCTGCTGTGGTTGTGGGTCTGAAACTGCTCGACCGAGCCGCGGGCCTCGACCGCCTCGCCGATCCGGCGCAGCGCGTGGACGTAGGCCGCCACGCGCGGGCTCACCTCGAGCTCCTCGCTCAGGTCCCAGATCGTGTCGGTCTCGGCCTCCATCCGCGCCCGCAGCTGCGCTCGCACGTCGTCGGCGCTCCAGTGGAAGCCGGCGCGGTTCTGCACCCACTCGAAGTAGGAGACGGTGACGCCGCCGGCGTTGACGAGGATGTCGGGAACGATGATCGTGCCGGCCTCGGTAAGCGCCGCGTCGGCCTCGGGGGTGACCGGCCCGTTCGCGACCTCGAAGATCACCTTGGCGCTGACGTCGGCCGCGTTTCGCTCGTCGATCGCCGCCTCGAGCGCCGCCGGGATCAGCAGATCGACGTCGAGCGCGAGCAGCTCGTCATGGCCGATCGAGACCCCGGCGTCGGCGTTGAGCGTGCCGTTCTCGCGCTTGCCGGCGGCGAGCGCGGCGACGTCGAGGCCGTCGGGATCGTGCAGGGCGAGCCGCGAGTCGGAGATCGCGACGACCTTCATCCCCGCCGCCGCCATCCGCTCGGCGATCGTCGTCCCGGCGTTGCCGAAGCCCTGGACGGCGACGGTCGTGGCCTCGTTCTCGGCCGCGAGGTCGATGCGCTCGCGCAGCCGCGGCAAGAGCCGCTCGATCACGAACGCGGCGCCGTCGCCGGTCGCCGTGGCGCGGCCCTCGCTGCCGGCCATCGCCAGCGGCTTGCCGGTGAAGACCGCCGGGATCAGCGCCCGGTTGATCTTCGAGTACTCGTCCATCATCCAGCCCATCACGAGCTCGTTGGTGGAGACGTCGGGGGCGGGGATGTCGACGTCGGGGCCGATGAAGTCGGCGATCTGGTCGACGTAGCCGCGCGAGAGGCGCTCGAGCTCGAGCAGCGAGAGCTCCTTCGGGTCGACGGTGACGCCGCCCTTGGCGCCGCCGAACGGCAGCCCGACCGCGGCGCACTTGAAGGTCATCCAGAAGGCCAGCGCCTGGACCTCATCGACGTTGACCAGCGGCGAGAAGCGGACGCCGCCCTTGGTCGGCCCGCGGGTGTCGTCGTAGCGAACCCGGTAGCCGGGGAAGGTGCGCAGCGAGCCGTCGTCCATGCGCACCGGGATCGAGACCTTGAGCAGCGACTTCGGCAGCCGCAACAGCTCGACGGTGTCGGCGGAGACGTCGGCGTGCTCGAACGCCTGCTCGAGGACGCCCTGGACGCCGGCGAGCATCGGGCTCGACCCGTTGCCCGCGTTTGCGGTCGCCGCCGGGTCGCCGCCGTCTGCTGAGCGCTCGTACAAGACCGCTGCAGCGTAGCGGGGCGCGATCGGGGTCAAAATCCGTCAACGGATCGGATAGCTTGCATCGGACCCGACCCGGGAGGAGACAATGGACGCCAGCAACCTGAAGCGATTCGCCCTGTTCAAGGACGTCGACGAGAGCGCGCTGAGCAAGATCGCGACCTTCACGATGCTGGTCGAGTTCCCGGAGGGGAAGACGGTGATCGAGGAGGGCGGCTTCGCCAACGACTTCTACGCGATCGACGAGGGAACCGCGAAGGTCGAGCGCGCCGGCGAGGAGATCGCGACGCTCGGCCCCGGTGACGTCTTCGGCGAGCAGGGCCTGCTCGAGAAGCAGGAGCGCTCGGCCTCGGTGATCGCGACCTCGCCGCTGCGGGCGCTGAAGATCGAGCACTGGGAGATCCCGCGGATGCGCCGGGCGATGCCCGAGGTGCTCGAGCAGCTGCAGCGGACGGTCGAGGAGCGCAGCGGCTAGCCACGGGCTCCGCGGCAGCCGCTAGGCTGGCGCCAGCACATACGGCCGGTGGGCCAGGGAAGTCCGGTGCGAAGCCGGCGCGGTCCCGCCACTGTGACCGGGCGTGGATGTCGCAGGACGCGAGTCAGCCACTGGGAGCCGACGAGGCCCCGGGAAGGCGCGGCATCAAGGCCCGCAAGCCAGGAGACCTACCTCCGGCCGCAGCCACGTAAACCCTCGAGGAAAGGGTGGCATCAATGCCCCTCACACACACACGTTCGCGCGTCGCGACGACCGCCCTGCTGGGCTCGCTGCTGTGCGCGCTGGCCCTCGCCCCGGCCGCCGGGGCGGCGCGGGCGAAGACGGTCCCCGCCGGCCTGCGGGTCGTCGACGGCGAGGGCCGCGTCCTCGCCGAGCAGACCCAGTACACCGGCTCCGGGCTGAGGCTGAAGACCGATCCGAAGGCGGCCTGCTTCGGACCCGGCGAGGGCGGCTCCGGTGCCCGGGCCGAGATCCCGGCGCCGACGGCGCTGAGCCTGCTCGCCGACGCCGGCGCGACGACGAAGGCGGTCCGGCCGCTCTCGCTGACCGATGCGTTCAGCTTCGGCCTCGGGCTCTGCGGCATCGGCGGGTCGGTCGCCCCCGAAACCGGCTTCTGGTCGCTGAAGCTCAACCACGAGGCGTCGCAGGCCGGCGGCGACGCGACGACGGTCGGGGCCGGCGACGAGGTGCTCTGGTACCTGGTCGCCGACTACAACCAGCCGCCCCCGGCCGAGCTGGTGCTGAAGGCGAAGCGGCCCCGGCACGGCGCGATCCCGGTCAAGGTCCTCGCCTACGGCGACGACGGCAGCAAGTCGCCGGCGGCCGGCGCCGCGGTCAGCGGCGCCGGGGAGCTCACCGACGCCAGGGGCAAGACCGCCGTCGCCGCCGACGGCAGGGTCGTCGACCTGATCGCGACGCGCGACGGCGCGATCGCCTCGAACGAGGTGTCGGTCTGCACGGTCAGGGCGAAGCGGTGCCCGGCCGGCTACGCGGGGATCGTCGCCGGCACGAAGGGCAGGGACAGGATCAGGCTCGGCAGCGATCCGGTGACCGTCAGGTGCGGCTCCGGCAGGGACGTCGTCAAGCTCAGCCGCAAGACGTCCGGCCGCGTCAAGCTCAAGCGCTGCGAGAAGGTCAAGGAAGTCAAGTAGGGAGCCCGGTGCGCGCGCACGTCGCCCTGGCCGCCGCGACGGCGCTGCTCGGCGTCGCCGCGGCGGCGGGCTGCGGGGTCGGGCCCGGTGCGACCGAGCAGGGCGAGGCGAGCCTGCGCGTGACCCGCGACTTCGGCGCCGAGCCGATCGCCGCGGCGACGCTCTCCGATCCGACCGAGTCCGACACCGTCGTCCGCTTCCTCGACGAGCACGCCGACATCGAGACCTCCTACGGCGGCAACTTCGTCGATTCGATCGACGGGCTCGCCGGCGGCGGCGAGGAGGACTGGTTCTTCTTCGTCAACGGCTACTACTCCGAGATCGGCGCCGGCGAGGCGAGGGTCCGCGCCGGCGACAGGATCTGGTGGGACTATCGCCGCTGGCAGGAGGCCGATCGGGTGCCGGCGGTCGTCGGCTCGTTCCCGGAGCCGTTCCTGCACGGCGAGAGCGGCGCGGCCGCACCGCCCGCGGTAGAGGTCGAATGCGTCGGCGCCGCGCGGGCCGCCTGCGACACCGCCGCCGGCGCGCTCGACGATGCCGGGGTCGGATACGAGCGCGAGCGGCTGACCGAGCCCCGGCCCGCCGCTGACGCGCTGCGGGTCCTGGTCGGCGCCTGGGCCGATCTGCGCTCCGACCCGGCCGCCGCGCAGCTCGAGCGCGGGCCCGGGACCAGCGGCGTCTACGCCACGGTCGGGCGCTGCGACGGCGGCTACGAGCTCGCCGTGCTCGGTTCCGACGGGAAGCCGCGGCTGCGGCTCACCGACGCCGGCCTGGTCGCCGCGGTCCGGGTCGGCGCCGAGCCGCCGACCTGGGTCGTCGCCGGGACCGACGCCGCGGCGGCCGAGCGCGCCGCGGCACTGCTCGGACCCGAGGCGCTGCGCGATCGCTACGCCGTCGCCACCGGTCCCGCGGGCGCGCCGCTGCCCGTTCCCGCCCCCGCCGGCCTCGCCGCGACCCCGGAGCGTGACCGGTGCCGCTGAGCAGCCCGCTCGCCTACGCGCCGCGCCGCGGCCCGCTCGGCGCCGCCCGGCCCTGGATCGCCGCCGCCTTCCTGCTGCCGCTCGCGGTCGCCGCGTTCGCCTTCGCCAACCCGATCGTGCTGCTCGCCGCGGGCGCCGCCGCGCTCGTCGCCGGCGCCGCCTCGGGCGCGGGCGCGAGCCTGCGGGCGCCGCTGCGCTGGTCGCTCGGCCTCGGCTTGATGGTGATCGCCGTCAACGCGATCAGCTCCCAGCGCGGCGCGACGATCCTGCTGCGCGGCTGGGAGCTGCCGCTGCTCGGCCAGATCGACGTCAGCCTCGAGGCGCTCGTCGAGGGCGCCGTGCTGGCGCTGCGGATCGTCGTCGCGCTGCTCGTCTTCGCGGTCTGGTCGGCGTGCGTCGATCCCGACCGGATCCTGCGCGCGATCCGGCCGCTGGCGGCGCGCTCGGCGCTGACCGCGACGCTGATCGCGCGGATGGTGCCGCTGGCGGCCGCCGACGCCGCCCGGCTCGGCGAGGCCGCGGCGCTGCGCGGTCCCGCCGCGGCGCCGGTCGGCCGCGCCGCGATGGTGCGGCGGCTGGTCGCCGGCGCGCTCGACCGCTCCGTCGATGTCGCCGCGACGCTCGAGCTGCGCGGCTACGGGCTCGGCGTTCGCGCGCGGATGCCGCGGCACCGGCGCCGCCCCGGCGAGGCCCCGCTGCTCGCCTGCGGGCTGGCGTCGCTGGCGCTGCTCGCCGCCGCCGCGAGCGCCGGCGTCGCCTCCTTCGATGCCTACCCGCGGATCAGCGTCGACGCCGGCGCGGCGACCATGGCGCTCGCCCTGGCCCTGGTCGCGCTGGCCGCGGCGCCGTTCGGTCGCGCCGCGATCCGCCGCCGCCGGAGGGCGCCCGGTGCCTGAGCCGGCCCTGGTCTGCGAGCAACTCGATTACCGCTACCCGGGGGCGGAGGCGCCGGCGCTGCGCGCGATCGACCTCGAGATCGCCGCCGGCGAGTTCGTCGTCCTCGCCGGCCGCTCGGGCTCGGGCAAGAGCACCCTGCTGCGGGCCGCCTGCGGCCTCGTCCCGCACTTCCACGGCGGCGAGGTCGCCGGCGAGGTCCGCGTCGGCGGCCGCTCGACGCGCGATGCGGGCCCGGCCGAGCTCGCCGCCGCCGTCGGCTTCGTCGCCCAGGAGGCGGAGACCCAGGTCGTCTCGACCACCGTCGCCGCCGAGCTCGAGCTGCCGCTCGGGCTGCGTGGCGCCGGCGCGGTCGAGGCCGCGCGCGCGGTCGAGGAGGCGGCGCTGGCGCTGGCGATCGAGCCGCTGCTCGACCGCACCACCGACTCGCTCTCGGGCGGGGAGCTGCAGCGGGTCGCGCTCGCCGCGGCGCTCGTCACCGGGCCGCCGCTGCTGCTGCTCGACGAGCCGACCTCGCAGCTCGATCCGGTCGCCGGCGACGAGCTGATCGCGCTGCTGCGGCGGCTGAACGAGGAGTGGGGGGTGGCGGTGCTGCTCGGCGAGCACCGGCTCGAGCGCTGCCTGGCGGCGGCCGACCGCGTCGTCGCGCTCGAGGCGGGCGCCAAGATCTACGACGGCCCCGCCGAGGGCTTCGGCCTCGCCGCGCGGCGGATCGCGCCGGCGCTGATGCCGCCGATCGCGCGCCTGTTCGAGCTCGCCGGCATCGACTCGAGCCCGGTCAGCGTCAAGCGGGCGCGCGAGGAGCTGGCGGCGCTCGGTCGCCTCGCCGAGGCGGCCGCCGAGCCGCCGCTGCCGCCCGCAACCCATCAGGGCCGGGCGCTGCGGGCCCGCAACCTGCAGGTCGAGCTCGAGTCCGCGGAGCTGGTCCTGCCCGTCCTGCGCGGCGTCGATCTCGCCGTCGACGAGGGTGAGCTGGTCGCGCTGATGGGTCCCAACGGCGCCGGCAAGAGCACGCTGCTGCGAGCCGCCGCGGGCCTGGTCGAGCCGAGCTTCGGCTCGATCGCCGCCGCGGGCGGTTGCGCGCTGCTCTCGCAGCGTCCCGACGACTACCTAGTGCGCGAGCGGGTCGGCGAGGAGCTGCCCGGCGCCGGCGGCCGCGCCGCGCTCGCCGCGGTCGGCCTCGACGTCGGCGCCGATGCCGACCCCCGCGACCTCTCCGGCGGCGAGCGCCAGCGGCTGGCGCTGGCGATCGCGATGGCGGGCCGCGGCGCCGGCGGCGAGCCGCCCGCGCTCGTCTGCCTCGACGAGCCGACCCGCGGCCTCGACCGGGCCCGCAAGGACGAGCTCTCGGCCTGGGTCGCGGAGCTGCCGGCGGGCGGCGCCGCGATCGTGATCGCCACCCACGACG
>CAZCFA010000017.1:0-44044 GCA_964497825.1 uncultured Conexibacter sp. | reverse complement strand
CGGCGAGCGGATGGCGCTCGCCCCCGAGCACCTCGACGACCCGAAGGCGGTGATCTCGCTCGGCGCCGCGCGGCTCGAGAGCGCGGCCGCCAGGGACTCGGGCATCCACGAGGCGCCGCTGCCGCCGCCCGAGTCGCCGATCCCGTCGCTGCCGGGCGCCGGCCCCGAGCCGACACGGGTCAGCGCGGGCCGCCCGCAGAGCCCGCCTCCCCCGCCGCCGCCGCCACGGGCGGCCGGGCCGGCGCCGGCCGCCGGCGGCGGCCGCAAGCGCTCCGGCGGCAGCCGCGGCAAGATCGCCGCCGGGATCGCCGCGGCGGTGGTCGTGCTCGGCGGCGTCGGCGCTGCGATCGCGCTCTCGGGCGGCGGCGGCGGCGGTGATACGACCGGCGGCGAGACTACGGTCGAGCCCCCGCCCGACACCACCGAGCTGAAGACGATGATCAGTCCCCGTTACCGCAGCTGCACGCCGGCCGACGACGCCGACCTGATCGGCGAGGCGACCGTGGGGCTCGACTGCGACGCCCCGCCCGGATACACGGTGATGCTGCTCCAGTACGAGACCGTGGCCGAGACCGACTCCGCGTTCAACTCGCAGGCGAGCGGCCTCAAGAAGGGCAAGTTCTGCGACCAGAGTTGGAACGTGCGCACGGGGTGGGTCTTCAACGAGGACCCGGACACGACGGTCGGCGAGATCGCCTGCACGGCGGACACCGCCGACGGCGACGACGTGATCTACTGGACCGACACGGGACGGATGGCGATGGGCGTGCTGCACAGCGACGGTGCCCTGCACGCGAAGACCTTCAACACCTGGGACGAGCTGATTCACAAGTGATCACCGCGACCCGATCCCGCGACCGGAGGTAGAGCGCCGATGCCCGAGATCCGTCTCCTCACCGGCCCCGCCGCCGGGCGCAGCGCCTCGATCGGCTCCGAGCACCGGTTCGTGATCGGCCGCGACGACGGTTGCAACCTCGTCCTCGACGACCCCGAGGTCTCGCGCCGCCACGCCTACCTGATCGAGACCCCCTCCGGCGCGGTCGAGGTCGGCGACCTCGGGTCGAGCAACGGCACCCGGCTGAACGGGCGCCGGCTCGAGCAACCGGCCGAGCTGCGGCCCGGCGACACGCTCGAGATCGGCGCCACCCGGATCCAGCTCGACGCATCGACGATCGCCGACCGGCGGCCGGCGGCGGCGGTGCCGCCGCCACCGCCGCCGCCGCAGCAATCGGCGATCCGGCGGGCGATCTCGGGCAACAGCAGCGTCATCCAGCGGATCAAGCTGCAGCGCTCGGTGCGCCGGGCGACGATCCTCGCCGCGGTCGCGGTCCTGGTCGCCGTCGTCGCCGTTCTCGCCGCCGTCACCGGGGTCTTCTCATCCGGCGGCGACGAGCCGCCGAGCGCGCGGGCGGTGATCGCCGGTGCGAAGCCGTCGGTGGTCCGCGTCCTGACCAAGCTCAAGGGCACGAGCTCGGGCGCCGGCACCGGCTGGATCTACGATGCCGACCGCGGCCTGGTGGTGACGAACGCGCACGTCGTCGGCGATCAGGGAACGGTCGGGCTGCTCAGCTACCGGGTCGAGGTCGGCGACGGGATCCGGCCGGCGACGCTGTACGCGGTGGCGCCGTGCAAGGACCTCGCGATCCTCCAGGTCGAGGACCTCGAGTCGTTCGGCTCGCTGCCGCTCGGCTCGCAGTCCGACCTCGCCCAGGGCGACGTCGTCAACGTCCTCGGCTACCCCTCGAACGAGTTCACGAACTTCTCCTCGATCCCGTTCCAGTCGAACACGGGAACGGTCTCGGTCGTCGAGGAGTCGCTGGAGAACCGCTCTCAGGTCAAGGCCGAGGACCCGAACATCGGGCCCTACGAGAACCTGATCCAGACCGATGCCGCGATCAACCACGGCAACTCCGGCGGGCCGCTGATCGACGCCGCCGGCAACGTCGTCGGGATCAACACGCTGACCGCGCTCGAGACCCAGGGGCAGGGCTTCGCGATCGGGGTCGATCTGTTCAAGCAGGCGGCGGAGACGATGGGCGGCGGCGACTCGATCGGCTACCTCGGCTTCGACTTCAACGCCAACGGAAACGGCCTGATCGTCAACAACGCCGTCGACGGGACCCCCGCCGCCGACAAGGGCTTCGGCAGCACGCAGGCGATCGTGACCGCGGTCAACGGCCGGACGACGCGGACCCGCGACGACTACTGCGACGCGGTCGCCGACGCGCAGACCGGCGACAAGGCGACCGTCGAGGGGATCAGCAACTCCGGCAAGTTCCGCTTCGACCTGCCGTTCCAGTGACGCCGGAGCGGCGCCGGCCGCGGCGGATCTACGTCACCGGGCACCGCAACCCCGACACCGACTCGATCGCCTCGGCGCTCGGCTACGCCGAGCTGAAGCGCCGCCAGGACCCCGGCTCGGAGTACGTCGCGGTGCGGCTCGGCAACGTCAACGCGCAGACGGCCTGGGCGCTCGACCGCAGCGAGGCGCCGATGCCGGCGCTGATGGAGCACGTGATGCTGCGGGTCGGCGACGTGATGCGCGAACGGTTCCCGGTCGCCGGCCATCGCCGGCCGCTGCGCGAGGTCGGCCGGACGATGGTCGCCGAGGACCTCGACCTCGTGCCGGTCGTCGACGACGACGGGATCCTGATCGGCGTGATCACCGAGCGGGCGCTCGCCCGCCGCTACATCCGCGAGGCGGGCAAGTCGCACACGCTGCGCGAGTCGCCGACCAGCGTCGCGGCGATCGTCAGCGTGCTCGAGGGCGAGCAGATCGAGGGCGGCGAGGCGATCATCGCCGGCCGCGTCTGGGTCCACTCGATCGACGCCGCCCGCAGCGACAGCAGGATCTCCGACGGCGACGCGGTCGTCGTCGGCAACCGCGTCGACGCGCAGCGCCAGTCGATCGAGCTCGGCGCGGCGCTGATCGTCACCAGCAACGGCGTGCCCGCCGGGGCCGAGATCCGGGCGCTCGCCCGCGAGCACGGCGTCTGCGTGGTGACGAGCCCGCTCGACTCGTACCTGACCAGCCGGATGATCTCGCTCGCGGCCCCGTGCGAGGCGATGATCGACCGCGACCCGCTGACGGCCGAGCGCGACGACCTGCTCGCCGAGGTCGCCGAGCAGGTCAAGGACGTCCACTACCGGGCCGCGGTCGCGGTCGACGGCGAGGGCCGGCCGATCGGCCTGATCACCCGCTCCGACCTCGTCGCGCCGCGGCCGCGGCGGGTGATCCTCGTCGATCACGCCGAGCAGGCGCAGAGCGTCGCCGGCGTCGAGCAGGCCGAGATCGTCGAGATCCTCGACCATCACCACATCGGCTCGATCGAGACCCGGGTGCCGGTCACCGCCACGTTCGACCCGGTCGGCTCGACCGCGACGCTGGTGATCGAGCGCTTTCGCGCCAACGGGTTCGAGCCGACGCGCCCGTCGGCGGTGATGCTGCTCGCCGCGGTCCTCTCCGACACCGTGCTGCTGAACTCGCCGACCACGACCGAGCGCGACCGCGCGGTGATCGCCTACCTCGAGCGGCTGCTCGATCTCGACGCGCAACGGTTCGGGCGCGAGATGTTCGAGCAGACCTCGGACGTCTCCGGCACGCCGGCGTCGGAGATCGTCTCCCGCGACGCGAAGGAGTACGTGCTGCCCTCGGGGGAGCGGATCTCGATCGCCCAGATCGAGGTCGTCGGCAAGCCGGTGATGGCGCGCCGCGACGAGCTGCTCGAGGCGATCGGCGAGGTCCTCGACCGCAACGGCTACGCGATCGCGGCGCTGATGGTGACCGACATCCTCGATCAGGGGACCGAGCTGCTCGCCCGCGGCGACGTCGCGGCGCTGGAGCGCGCCTTCGAGGCCCGGGCCAGCGACGGCGTGATCAGCCTGCCCGGCGTGATGAGCCGCAAGAAGCAGGTCGCCCCGGCCCTGATGGGGGCGCTGTGAGCGGGTCCGGAACGCCTCGGCGGCGCCGTCCGTTGATAGATTCGCGCCCGATTCTCCGACCGGGTCCGAGGGCCCGAGAAAGGGCCTAGATGCCAGGCTGGATTCTTGCAATCGACGTCGGGACCACGTCGACCGCGGCGGCGCGGCGGGTCGGCGACCGGGTCGAGTTGATCCAGATCCAGAACGGTCCGCGGATGCCGTCGATGGTGTTCTGGCGCGAGGGCACCGGCTCGACCGGCCGGCTCGCGCTCGGCAACGAGGCCGAGGAGCTCTCGACGCTGGCGCCCTGGTGCCTGGAGCGGCGGCCGAAGAGCCGGCTCGGCGAGGAGTTCATCCAGCTCGGCGACAAGCAGCTGCGGCCGGTCGAGATCGTCGCCGCGATCCTGCGCGAGGTCTACAACGAGGCGATCAGCCTCAGCGGCGGCGAGCCGCCGGCCGAGATCCGCCTCACCCACCCGGCCCGCTGGCAGAGGTCGCGCCTCGACAAGCTCGCGCAGGCCGCCAAGCTCGCCGGCCTCAGCGATCCGGTGTTCGTTCCCGAGCCGGTCGCGGCGGCCGTCCACTTCGCCTCCGAGCGGCTCGCCGACGGCGAGCACGTCGCCGTCTACGACCTCGGCGGCGGCACGCTCGACACCGCGGTGCTGAAGCGCGCCGGCCGGAGCTTCGAGGTCGTCGGCCGCACCGGCGGCGACGAGGAGCTCGGCGGCGAGGACTTCGACGATCTGCTCTACCGCCACCTCGGCGAGCAGCTCGGCGGCGAGGTCTGGGAGCAGCTGCGCGGCGCCGACGAGCGCCAGGACCGGACCTGGGCGCAGGCCAACCGCGAGCTGCTGCGGCAGGCGCGGCGCGCCAAGGAGGGCCTCTCCCGCCAGCCCGAGTACGAGTTCTTCCTCGGTCCCCCGGTCGATCAGGAGCTGCGCGCCACGGTCGCCGACTTCGAGGCGCTGATCGCGCCGACCCTGCGTGGAACCGTCGCCGAGCTCGAGCGGACGATCCTCGCCGCCGGTCTGCAGACCGCCGACATGAAGGCGATCTACCTCGCCGGCGGCTCCTCGCGGATCCCGCTCGTCGCCCGGCTGATCGGCGAGCGGATGGCGCTCGCCCCCGAGCACCTCGACGACCCGAAGGCGGTGATCGCGATGGGCGCGGCGCGGCTCGACAGCGGCGCGGCGCAGGAGTCGGGCGTGCACGAGGCGCCGCTGAAGCCCGAGGACGCGCCGATCCCGCGGCTGCCCGGCGCCGCCGTGCCGCCGCCGCCCGCGAGCGCCGATGCGACCGTGACCTCGCCGACCGATCCCGACGCGACGCAGCTGCGCGGTGGCGGCGGAGGCGGCGAGCCGCCGCCACCCGCGCCGCCGCCACCGCCGAGCCCGGAGCCGGGCCGTCCGCGTCAGCCGGCGGAGCCGCTCGCGGCCACCCGCGGCGGCAGAGGTGCTGGCGCCGGCAGCGGAAACAACCGCGGCAAGATCGCCGCCGGGATCGCCGCGGCGGTGGTGGTGCTCGGCGGCGTCGGCGCCGCGATCGCCCTCTCGGGCGGCGGCGGAGGCACCGGCACGAGCGGCACCGACACCGGCATGACCGACACGGTGATGACCGACACGGTGATGACGGACACGGGGATGACCGACACCACCAGCGACACCGAGGTGCTGGCGCAGGCGGTCAGGCCGAAGGTGCGGTCGACCTGCGTCGACGAGAAGCAGAAGTACTGGGAGGAGGGCGCGATCGCCGGCCTCACCTGCACCGGCCGCAACAGCGCGACCGTGATCGTCGAGCTCTACCCGGACAACAAGACGGCGTTGAAGACGTTCAAGCGGCGCGACGGCGGCGCACGCCAGGGCGGGCCCTGCATCAAGGAGTGGAACACGCAGAGCACCTGGACCAACCCCGACGGCACCGTCACCAAGGGCAAGATCGCCTGCTACGACACCGACGAGGGCAACGGCCAGGTCATCTGGACCGCGCCCGAGCACCGTTCGCTCGGCTTCGTGATCGGCGAGGGCCTGAACCACAAGGAGCTGATCAACGCCTGGTCGTTCGCGGCCAACTGACCGGGTCGCCGTCCCGGGATCCCGCACCGGCGGCCCGGTCCCGGCAGCACCCGGGCCACGGTCCGAGCCAGCGCCCGGCCACGGTCCCAGCCAGCGCCCGGCCACGGTCCCAGCCAGCGCCCGGGCCACGGACGCGACCCAACCTGCACGCTGGCAACCCGGGCGCTGGCAACTCGGCCGCGGCGGACCTGGCAAGCCGCGGCCCGCTCATCGGGCAACCTTCCCGCTGGTTCCGCGCTCTCGAGAGTCGATCGGCCGTAGGCCGATCGAGGGCTGAGAGGGTGGGGCCAAGACAGCCGACCGCCGCCGGGAGCATCGCGGTGATCTGGGCCGGGATACCGGCAAAAATCACCCGCGACGGCCGCGATCCGCGGTGGCGGGTACCCAGCGTGGTTTTTGAGCGCGATGCCAGGCGGTGCCGCCTGCCCACGGCCTACTCACCCAGCAGATCGCGGCGCCGAGAATTACCCCACCAGGGGGAGGTTCCGCGGTTCCGCCGACGGTACGCGGCATGGGTAGGGCGGCGCTGGGCGGGGCTGCCGCAACAGCATCGCGGTGATCTGGGCCGGGATACCGGCAAGAGCCACCCGCGACCGACGGCGATCCGCGGTGCTCGCGCCGCCGCAACAGCATCGCGGTGATCTGGGCCGGGATACCGGCAAAAGTCACCCGCGACGGCGCGGCGATCCGCGGTGCCCGCGGCCTACCCCAGTCAGGGGGCTCGCGGCACCGCGAATTACCCCAACCGGGGGAGGTTCCGCGGTTCCGCCCCCGGCCTCGGGCCATGCACCGCTTCGGCTTCGAGCCACGGCGGCTCGCCGGCGCCAATCCGCCCCGCGGGCGCCGGCGCCAGTCCGCCAGCCCGGCGGCCGCCGGCCCGCTCGCGGCGCCGGCGCCTGGCCGCCAGTCTGCCCGCCGGCGCCAGTCCGCCCGCCGCCCGCAGCCCGCCGCCCGCCAGCCCGCTGCAGCGACCGCCAACGGCGGAACCGCGCCGCAGCGCTGGCCGCTGACCGGGTGCCCCAGCTAGCCCAGCCGCTGCTTGAGCAGATCGAGGTGGTCGCGGATCGCGGCCGGGAGCCGGTCGCCGAAGCGGGCCAGATGGGCCTCGACCTGGGGCAGCTCGTCGCGCAGCTTCTCCTCGTCGACCGCGAGCAGCGCCGCGACCTCCGCGGCGCCGATGTCGAGGCCGTCGATGTCGAGCTCGCCGGGGGCGGGCACGAGGCCGATCGCGGTCTCCTCCGTCGCCGACTCACCGTTGCAGCGGCGGAAGATCCACTCGAGCACGCGGCTGTTGTCGCCGAACCCGGGCCAGATGAACTTCCCGTCCTCGTCCTTGCGGAACCAGTTGACGTAGAAGATCTTCGGCAGCTTGTCGGCGTCGCCGGCGGTGCCGATGTCGAGCCAGTGCTGGAAGTAGGCGGCCATGTCGTAGCCGCAGAACGGCAGCATCGCGAACGGATCGAAGCGGAGCTGGCCGACGGTCCCGAACGCGGCCGCGGTCATCTCCGAGGACATCGTCGCGCCGAGGAAGACGCCGTGCTCCCAGTCGAACGCCTCGCGGACCAGCGGCACGACGGTGGCGCGACGGCCGCCGAACAGGAAGGCGTCGATCGGCACGCCGGCAGGGTCCTCCCACTCGGCGGCGATCGAGGGCGCCTGGTCGGCGGCGACCGTGAACCGGGCGTTGGGATGGGCAGCCGGCTGCTCGCGCTCCGGCGTCCAGTCCTCGCCGTGCCAGTCGATCGCGTGCGCCGGCGGCTCCGGGGTCATCCCCTCCCACCAGACGTCGCCATCGTCGGTCAGCGCCGTGTTGGTGAAGATCGTGTCGCGCTCGATCGCCTTCATCGCGTTCGGGTTCGTCTCGACGGCGGTGCCCGGGGCAACGCCGAAGAACCCGGCCTCGGGGTTGATCGCGTAAAGGCGGCCGTCGTCGCCGAACTTCATCCAGGCGATGTCGTCGCCGATCGTCTCGACGGTCCAGCCCTCGAGCGTCGGGATCAGCATCGCCAGGTTGGTCTTGCCGCAGGCCGACGGGAAGGCGCCGGTCACGTACTTGACCTCGCCCACGGGCGAGGTCAGCTTCAGGATCAGCATGTGCTCGGCCATCCAGCCCTCGTCGCGGGCCATCGCCGAGGCGATCCGCAGCGCCAGGCACTTCTTGCCGAGCAGCGCGTTGCCGCCGTAGCCGGAGCCGAACGACCAGATCTCGCGCGTCTCCGGAAAGTGGCAGATGTACTTGGTCTCGGCGTTGGTCGGCCAGCTCGAGTCCTCCTCGCCCGCGGCGAGCGGGGCGCCGACCGAGTGCACGCAGGGGACGAACTGGCCGTCCGAGCCGAGCACGTCGAGCGCCCGCTGCCCCATCCGGGTCATGATCCGCATCGAGGCGACGACGTAGAGCGAGTCGGTGACCTGGACGCCGATCTGCGACTTGTCGGAGCCGAGCGGCCCCATCGAGAACGGCACTACGTACATCGTCCGTCCCGCCATGCAGCCGTCGAACAGCTCGGCCAGGGTCGCGCGCATCTCGGCCGGGGCGCGCCAGTTGTTGGTCGGCCCGGCCCCCGCCTCGTCCTCGGTGCAGATGAAGGTCCGGTCCTCGACCCGGGCGACGTCGCTGGGGTCGGACCAGGCCAGGTAGGAGTTCGGCCGCTTCGCGTCGGCGAGCTTGCGGAACGTCCCGGCCTCGACCAGCTCCCGGCAGACCCGCTCATACTCCTCGGCCGATCCGTCGCACCAGTGGATCGCGCGTGGCTTCGTCAGCTCGGCGATCTCGGCGACCCAGGTGGTCAGCGTCTCATTGTCGGTCGCGCCGGTCGCGGCGGACGGGGTGGCGGTCGCATCGCTCATCGGTGGGTCGCTCAGCTCCTTTGGAATCGGCTGTCGGGGCCTGTTCTTGCTTGCCCACGGGGGCGGGCGATCAATCGCCGCTCGATGCGGGCTAGGGCGTCCCATTGTGGCGCACCGCGCCCGGCGACGACTCCGTGGCGACCCCGGACCGCGGTTTGGCGCCGCTACCGCTTGTTGTAGATCTTCACCGTCACGCGCTTGCCAGCCTTGTGCTTGTACGTCTGGCCGGCGACGGCGAACGTGCAGAAGTCCGGGTCGGCGAGCGGCACCCTGAACCTGCCGCCGAACCCGCCCGGCTTGGTCCCGGTCTTGAAGTCGCCGGGGCCCGGGAAGTAGTCGATCAGCGACCCCTTCATGCAGCGGGTCGTGATTCCCCAGTCGACCTTGGTCCGCTTCGGGAAGCTGCGGATCCGGTAGGAGAGCCTGCCGATCTCGGCCCGCGGCAGCGTCACCCGCGCGACCGCGGCCGCCGGGTTGGCGCGAGCCGAGTCGCGGGCGACGACGGCGCCGAGCTTGGCGCGCTTCGCCGGCTTCGCGGCCACGCCCTCGCCGAGCAGCAGCGCCAGCGACGCCAGCCCGATCGCCACCAGCAATGCCCTGCGCCTCATCCGCTCCGCTCTCGATCCGGTCGTCGTCATCTCCGGAAGACCTATCGGCCGATCTCGGCAAACATTGAACCCCGTCGTCGCGACTGCGATTCGGTCGCTGCATGTAGGGTTCCGCGGCGCCCGGCCTGCCAGGGACGAGAGCGGCAGGGGCCCCGGGCGACCCCACGATGCGCTTCTACGAGTACGAATCACGCCGCCTGGTCGAGCGGGCCGGGATCCCGGTCACCGACTACGGCTTCTGCACCTCGGCCGAGGAGGCGCAGGCGGCGGCCGAACGGATCGCGGGCCCGGTCGTCGTCAAGTCGCAGGTGCTCGTCGGCGGCCGGATGAAGGCCGGCGGCGTCAAGTTCGCCGACACACCCGGGGAGGCGGCGGCGCATGCGCTCGAGATCCTCGAGCTCGAGATCAGCGGCCACACGCCGGTCGGCGTCCTCGTCGATCCGAAGGCCGAGGTCGAGCACGAGTACTACGCGGCGGTGCTCTGGGACGGGCGCGCCCGGCGGCCGATGATGCTGTTCAGCGACATGGGCGGCATCGACATCGAGCAGGTCGCCGAGCAGCATCCCGACCACGTCGGCCGCGGCCATCTCTCCAACCTCCATCCGGTGGCCGACTTCCAGGCCAAGGAGACGGTCGCCCGCTGCGGTGTCAGCGGACCCGATCTCGGCCGGGCCTCGCGGGTGCTCGCGGCGCTGGCACGGATGCAGCGCGACTACGACATGACGCTGGCCGAGATCAACCCGCTGGCGAAGCTCGCCGACGGCTCGTTCGTCGCCCTCGACGCCCACATCGAGATCGAGGACGAGGCGGTCGGCCGCCACCGGCGGGTGCTGGGCGAGATCGGCGTCGACCTCTCCGAGCCACGCGAGGTCTACGAGCCGAGCGAGTTCGAGCGCAACGTGAAGGCGATCGACGCGGCCGACCACCGCGGCGTCATCCAGGGCAAGGACCACGGCTTCAGCGGCAACATCGGCCTCGTGATCGGCGCCGGCGGCGGTTCGCTGACGCTCACCGACGCGGTCCGCTCGCAGGGCGGCAGGCCCGCCAACTACGCCGAGATCGGCGGCAACCCCTCGGTCTGGAAATCATGCGGGCTCGCCAAGGAGATCCTGCAGAAGGACGGCGTCGAGCGGATCGCGGTGATGATGTCGATCGTCTCCAACACGCGCGTCGACATCGTCGCCCGCGGCGTCATCAAGGCCTGCCTCGAGCTCGACCGGGACCCGGCCGAGGCGATCGCGATCTTCCGCATCCCCGGCGCCTGGGAGGACGAGGGCTACAAGATCCTCGACCGCTACGGGGTCGAGTACGTCGACCGCTCGGTCTCGATGTGGGAGGCGGCCGGCCGCGCCGTCGCCAAGATCCAGGGGGAGCCGGCCTGATGTCGATCCTGCTCGAGCCCGGCTTCACCTTCATCGTCCAGGGCATCACCGGCCGCGAGGCGGTCAACCTGACCCGCGAGTGCCTCGAGTTCGGCGCCGAGATCGTCGCCGGCGTAACCCCCGGCCGCAAGGGCCGCGAGGTCCACGGCGTGCCCGTCTTCGACACCGTCGAGCAGGCGGTCGCCCACCACGGCGGGCCGATCGACGGCGCCGTCGCCACCGTCCCCCCCGCGTTCACCAAGGACGCGGTCTTCGAGGCGATCGAGAACGGGATCAAGCTGATCGTCGTCGTCACCGAGCGGATCCCGCGCCGCGACGTCGCCGAGATGGTCGAGCTGGCGAACGAGCGCGGCGCCCGGATCATCGGCCCCAACTGCCTCGGCCTGATCGCCCCCGGGGTCGCGAAGATGGGCGGCATCGGCGGCCCCGCGAAGGACGCGGCGAAGGCCTACGTCCCCGGCCCGGTCGGGGTGATGTCCCGCTCCGGCGGCATGACGACCGAGATCTCCTCGACGCTGACCGCCGCCGGCCTCGGCGTCTCGACCGCGGTCTCGATCGGCGGCGACGCGATCATCGGCTCGACCTACGCCGAGCTGATGCCGCTGTTCGAGGCCGACGAGCAGACCGAGGCGATCGTGATCTACACCGAGCCCGGCGGCCGGATGGAGGCCGAGCTGGTCGAGTGGCGCGAGCGGGCGGGCTCGACGATGCCGATCGTCGCCTTCATGGCCGGCAGGTTCATGGACGACGAGGAGATGCAGGGGATGAGCTTCGGCCACGCCGGCACGATCGTCGAGGGCGTCGAGGACTCGGCGGCTGAGAAGATCGCCCGGCTCGAGGCGGCCGGGATCCCGGTCGTCGAGCGGATCGACGAGATCCCCGGCCGCGTCAAGCAAGCGCTCGGGAGCGGGCGATGAGCGAGCCGCTGCACGGGATCTTCATCGCGGTCGAGGTCGCCGACTCGGTCGCCGGCGACGGCGAGCTCGCCGCGAAGCTGGCCGAGGTCTGCCCGGTCGACATCTTCGCCGCCGAGGACGGCGCGGTGCGGATCGTCAGCGAGAACCTCGACGAGTGCGTGCTCTGCGAGCTCTGCCTCGAGGCGGCGCCGCCGGGCGGCGTCGTCGTCAAGAAGCTCTACGACGGCACCGAGCTGCGACGCTGATCGCGAGCCGCGAGCCGTGATGGCCGCGGGGCGCCGCTACCGTTGCGCCCCGCGATGAACTTCGTCGAGGACATACTCGAGCGGTTCCCGGCCGCGCGGCCGGCGCTGGTCGCGATCGACGAGGCGGGCGAGCGGCGCGTCTGGGGCTTCGGCGAGCTGATCGCCCGCAGCGCCGGTCTCGCCGGCGCGATGCGGGCGCGCGGCATCGGCCGCGGCGACGTCGTGATCACGCTGATCGGCAACCGGCCCGAGTGGGTGCTGGCGATGCTCGCCTGCTTCCGGATCGGCGCCGTGGCGCTGCCCTGCAACACCCAGCTCCGCGGCAAGGATCTCGAGCTGCGGGTCGAGATCGCGGGCCCGAAGCTGGCGATCGGCGAGGCGGAGCTGCTCGCGAAGCTGCCCGTCGGCGTCGCGACGATCGACCTCGAAGGGGTCGCGTCGATCCTCGACGAGGAGCGACCGCAGGCGCCGCCCGCCGACGCCGCCGACCTCGATCCCGGCGACCCGGCCCTGATCGTCTTCACCTCCGGCACGACCGGCTCGCCGCGCGCCGCCGTCCACTCGCAGTCCTACCTGCACGGCCAGCGGCTTCAGGCCGAGCACTGGTTCGGCGCTCGCGCCGGCGAGCTCGCCTGGTGCTCGGCGGCGTCGGGCTGGTCGAAGTCGGCCCGCAACGCGTTCATCGCCCCCTGGCTGTGCGGCGCGACGGCGCTGATCCACGCCGGCCGCTTCGATCCCGCCGAGCGGCTCGAGATCTGCGCCCGCGAGGGCGTCAACGTGCTCTGCCAGGCGCCGACCGAGTACCGGATGCTGGCCAAGCGGACCGAGCTGCGGCCGATCGCCGGGCTGCGCCGCCTCGTCTCCGCCGGCGAGCCGCTCAACCCGGAGGTGATCCGTGCCTTCCGCGAGGGCACCGGGCTCGAGATCCACGACGGCTACGGGCAGACCGAGACCGGCGCGCTGACCGGCGCCGTGGTCGGCGCCGCGGTCCGCGACGGCTCGATGGGCGAGCCGCTGCCGGGCGTCGAGCTGCGGGTCGAAGGCGGCGAGCTGCAAGTGCGCGCGGCGAGCTGCCCGACCTTCTTCAGTCACTACATCGGCTCGGAGCCGTTCGCCGAGCGCTGGTGGCGGACCGGCGACCTCGTCAGCGTCGACGAGGACGGCTACCTGTGGTTCGAGGGCCGCGACGACGACGTGATCGTCTCCTCCGGCTACCGGATCGGCCCGTTCGAGGTCGAGTCGGCGCTGGTCTCGCACCCGGCGGTCGCCGAGGCGGCCGCGGTCGCCGCTCCCGATCCCGAGCGCGGATCCGTCGTCCGCGCCGTCGTCGTGCTCCGCGACCGCGAGCCCAGCGACGCGCTCGCCCGCGAGCTGCAGCAGCACGTCCGCGCCGAGACCGCTCCCTACAAGTACCCGCGGATAGTCGAATTCGCCGAGGCGCTGCCGAAGACCGCGAGCGGCAAGATCCGCCGCGCTGCGCTGCGCGCGTGAGTTGGGCTGCGCCGGGGCGCCGGCAGCGCTCGCCGCGGCTGACGTTCGCGGCGCTGTTCGCGATCACGACGCTGACGATGCTCAGCGTCGGCTCGACGCTGCCGATCATGCCGCTGTACGTGAACGGGCCGATCGGCGCCGGCGACGTCGCCGTCGGCATCGTCACCGGCGCGTTCGCGGTCACCGGCCTCGCCTGCCGGCCGCTCGCGGGCAGCTTCGCCGACAGCCGCGGCCGGCGCCCGGTCGTGATCGCGGGGGCGCTGGTGATGGCGGCGGCGAGCGCCCTTTATTACGTCCCCGCGGGGGTGCCGGGACTGATCGCCGCGCGGCTGCTGCTCGGCGCCGGCGAGGGCATGGTCTACACGGCGGGAGCGGCCTGGATCGTCGACATCGCGCCGGTCGCACGGCGCGGCCGGATCATCGGCCTCTACGGCCTCGCGATCTGGACCGGCCTGTCGTTCGGCGCGCCGATCGGCGAGCTGCTGCTGCGGGCGGCCGACTTCGGCCTCGTCTGGGCGTTCGCGATCTGCTCGCCGCTGCTGGCGGCGCTGATCGCCTCGCGCCTGGCGCCGCCCCGGCAGGCGTTCCGCGAGGCGGGGCCGGTCGTGCGCTCGCTGTGGGCGCGCGAATCACTCGCCCCGGGCGCCGCCCTGGCGCTCGCCACCTTCGGCTACGCGGCGCTGGCGGGCTTCGTCGTCCTCCACCTCGACGCGCGCGGCATCGGCCACGGCGCCGCCGTGTTCACCGCCTTCGCGGTCTCGGTGGTCGCCGCCCGGCTGCTCGCCGGCGACCTCCCCGACCGGCTCGGCGCCGCCCGCTGCGCGGCGGCGGCCGCGGCGATCGAGGCGGCCGGCCTCGCCGCGGTCGGCCTCGCCTCCTCGCTCGCCGTCGCGCTCGCCGGCGCGGTCGCGATGGGAGCCGCCTTCTCGACGATCTTCCCGAGCCTGGCGCTGCTCGTCGTCAACCGCGTCGCCGACGACCGCCGCGGCGTCGCGATGGGCACCTTCACCGCCTGCTTCGACATCGGCGTCGGCCTCGGCGCGCCGATCGCCGGCCTCGCCGCGGCGCTCGGCGGCTACGCGCTCTCGTTCTTCATCGCCGCCGGCTTCGCGCTGGTCTCGACGGCGCTGGCGCTGCGGCTCGGCCGCCTGATCGGCCACGTCGCCCCGCCCCGGCGCAGCGAGCCGGTGATCGAGCCGATCTGAGCCGTCGCGAGCGATCTTCGTCGGGGATCGGTGGTCGTGGGAACCAGCGATCCCAGACGGAGGTGCCGTTCCGGGCCCGTGGGCCGCATGGCGGCGGGGCCATGGGTCCGCGGGGCCACGACCCGCGGCGCTGCAGGGCCGTGGGACCGTTGGCCCGCCCGGGCCGTAGGGCCACGGGGGGCCGAGCCGTGAGGCCGTCGCCGCGAGGCCGCCGCGCCTAAAGTGCGCCGCATGAGCCAGCCCGCCCTCACCCTGCATCACGTTCCGCCCTCCCACCCCTCGCGCGCGGTCGAGGCGGCGCTGCGGCTGAAGCGGCTCGAGTTCGAGCTGGTCGATGTGACCGAGCCCGGCAGCGCGCACACCGAGCGCATGGAGGCGATCTACGGCGCCGGCAACGGGACCGTGCCGGGGCTGCTCGTCGACGGCGAGCCGGTGCACGGGTCGCGGCCGATCATGGCCCGGCTCGAGGAGATCGAGCCGCAGCCGCCGCTGTTCCCGGCCGATCGCGCCGCGGAGGTGCGCGAGGCGGAGCGCTGGGGCGAGCAGGAGCTGCAGCAGCTCGGCCGCGACCTCGCCTGGGGAGCGCTGCACTTCCGGCCCGAGCGCCTCGGCCTGCTCGGCGGGGCGGGGCCGCTCGACCCGGCCGGCACCGACTACGCGATCCGCTACCTGCGCGCGGCCTGGCGCTACCACGGCCTGACCGCGGTGCGGATCGCCGAGGGGCTGGCCGGGCTGCCGGCCAAGCTCGACCACGTCGACGCGCTGATCGCCGCCGGCGTGATCGGCGGCGATGCGGCGACCGCCGCCGACCTCCAGATCGGCGCGACGATGCGCGTCTTCGACCTGCTCGGCGACCTCGAGCCGCTGCTCGCGGGGCGGCCGGCGGCGGCGCTCGGCGAGCGCTGGTTCCCCGACTACCAGGCTGACGGGCGAATCCCCTCCGGCGCCTTCCCGGCCGGCTGGGTCCCCGAGCGCGGCTGAGCGATGCAGCCGGAACGAGATCGCGCTACTCTCGTGTCAGGGATCGGCTCTCGGTCCCTGCGGCCCGGTTCCGGCCGCGCCGCCCACCGACGCTCGGGAGGAGCAGACGATGAACGGCAAGCATCCGCGACGTCCGTCGGCAGCCCTGGTGATCGCCTGCCTGGCGCTGTTCGCGGCGCTCGGCGGCGGCGCCTACGCGGCGGCGAAGCTGGACAAGAACTCAGTCAAGAGCAAGCAGGTCAAGAACGGGTCACTGAAGGGCAAGGACCTGAAGAAGAACACCCTGAAGGGCAAGCAGATCAAGGAGTCGAAGCTGGGCCAGGTGCCGAGCGCCGACAGCGCCGGCGACAGCGCCAAGCTCGCCGGGGTCGAGGCGATCCGGGTCGAGCCGTTCACGCTGACCAACGGCGGCACCCAGCAGGTGCTCCAGCACGGCGCCTTCACGCTGACCGCGACCTGCTCGATCAACGAGGGCGGCACCACCGACTACGCGCGGGTGCTGATCTCGACCTCGGTCGACAATGCGGCGTTCGACGGAGCGGACGGCGAGGCCGACCTCGACACCGGCACGCCGGCGGACGACCGTGAGTTCGCAAATGCCAGCGCGAGCCCAACCGGAACCCCATCGTTCGATCAGGAGTCCGACGGCTCGGCGATCGCCCCTGACGGCACCGAGATCCTCGGCCAGGAGGCGTTCACGGCGGTCAACCTGCCTCAGGACGGGGTCGGCTTCTGCAAGTTCGGCGGCCTCTACTACGTCGACTGAGCGGCGACGAGCGCCGGGCGCGGCCGCCGCGGGGAGCGGCCGCGCCGCGCGCGCTCAACCGCTGACGGCGGCCCCCGCGGCCGCCGCCGCCACCAGCTCACCCAACTCGGGGAGGATCTCCGGAGGCAGCCGGTGGCCGGCCGCGGTCTCGCGGTAGCGGGGCTCGATCCCGGCCGCCGCGAGCCGCTCGCGGGCGGCGCGGGCGAAGGCGACCGGGATCACCGGGTCGGCGATGCCGTGGTGGATGAAGACGGGCAGCTCGCGGCGAGCGGCGAGGTCGGGAGCCCAGCCCTCGACCTCGGGGATGAAGCCGCTGAGCGCGATCAGCGCCCCCGGCAGCGGCCGGCCGGCGCCGAGCCCGAGCGAGTAGGACATGACCGCGCCCTGCGAGAAGCCGCCGAGCAGCGTCCGCGACCACTCGATCCCGCGCCCTGCGAGGAGGCCGTCGAGGCGCTCGGCCAGCGCGGCGTAGCTGCGCCGAAAGGTCTGCGGATGCGGGAAGCCGACGCGCTCGACCAGGTACCAGTGGCGGCCGCCGGGCGCGATCCCGCCCAGCGGCGCCCCGGTTGTCACGCCGAGCAGCCGGCGCTCGGGGTCGATCGCATCGAGCAGGCCGAAGAGATCGTCCTCGTCGGCGCCGCGGCCGTGGCTGAGCACGAGCGCGCCGGCGGGCTCGGCAGCGGGCTCGCGCAGCCGCAGATCGACCCCACGCCAGTCGCCGGCGGGCGACGGCGTCACGCCGGCACCTGCCGCGGGCTGTAGACAGGCTTCAGGTTCGCCTCGACCTGCGGACGCAGGTGCTCGAAGTCCGGCGGCAGCGACAGGCTCTCGCCGAGCGACTCCTGCGGCTCGTCGACCGTGAAGCCTGGTCCGAGCGTGGCGATCTCGAACAGCACCCCGCTCGGCTCGCGGAAGTAGATCGAGCGGAAGTAGAAGCGGTCGATCACCGGCGTCGGCCGGCCGCCGCCGGCGACGACCCGCTCGCGCCACGCCTCGTGCTGCTCCGGAGTCGAGGCCCAGGCGACGTGGTGCACGGTCCCCGCGCCCTGCAGGCCGCGCGCCTCCGGCGGCGCCTCGTAGGCGATCAAGCCGCCGCGCAGCGTGCCGCGTGCCTCCCAGACGCCCGCGTCCGCGGGCTCGAAGCCGAGCTCGCCCAGCAGGCCCGCGCTCGCCTCCGGACGCGCCGCATAGGCGCGGACGCCGTCGAAGCCCTGCAGCGCGTGCTCGGCCGGGATCTCGGGATGGCGCGCGACGAGCGGCGGGTCGCCGGCGGCGCCCGCGCGCAGCTCGAGCCCGAGCCCCTCGGGATCATTGAAACGGAGGACGTCGCCGTCGCGCTCGCCGGCGATGTCGCGAGCGCCGAGGCGCTCGGCCCAGAAGTCGAGCGCCTCGGTGGAGCCGACCCGGAAGGCAATCGTGTGGACCATGCCGTCGCCGGCCCGGCCCAGCGGCGAGCCCGGGAACTCGAAGAAGGTGATGTCGGCTCCGGCGCTGCCCTGCTCGTCGGCGTAGAACAGGTGATATACGGTCGGATCGTCCTGGTTGACCGTCTTCTTGACGAGCCGCAGCCCGAGCACCCCGGCGTAGAAGTCGATGTTGTCCTGCGCGTCGGCGGTGATCGCGGTCACGTGGTGGATTCCCTCGAGCTTCATCGCTCCGTCCTTCTCCCTGCTGGTCGAAAATACTTGCAGGCGCAACTATATCGGCGAACCGACCCGCGGTCAAGCGCGCGTACCGCTCGCCGCGCCGGGAACGCGGAGTCGCCGGCGCCGGCCACGGCCCACCTTCGCCGGGAACGCACGGTCGCCGGGCGCCGGGCGCAGCCGGCTGCGCCGCAACGAGCGCCCGGTTCGCACGCGGAGCGCTGCAGACCGATGCGGCCGGACGCGGCAACCGCCCCGCGCCGGGAATTGCTCTCGGTCAGCGGTAGCGATCCCGGGCGCGGCCGGCGGCGCCGCAACGAGCGCCCGTTTCGCACGCGGAGCGCTGCAGACCGATGCGGCCGGACGCGGCAACCGCCCCGCGCCGGGAATTGCTCTCGGTCAGCGGTAGCGATCCCGGGCGCGGCCGCCTGCTCACGGGACCGGGCCGGCCGCCACGGCGACCGACCGGGTAGTTGCCAGCGCAACAACCCCGGTAAGATCGGTCCATGCCCGGGGCCGCCGACCGCAGCGCCCAGCTCAGCGCGCCTGAGCTCGCGGCCTGGCGCGGGCTGCTGCGCGCGCACGCGCGGCTCGTCGCGACCCTCGACCAGGAGCTCGAGCGCGAGCACGGCATCGCGCTCAGCTCCTACGAGGTGCTGCTCAACCTCGCCGAGGCGCCGGACGGCTCGCTGCGGATGGGCGACCTCGCCGACCGGCTGCTGCTCAGCCGCAGCGGGTTGACCCGCTTGATCGACCGGCTCGTCGCCCGCGGCGTCGTCGAACGCCACAGCTGCGCCGACGATCGCCGCGGCACCTACGCCTGCCTGACCCCGGCCGGCAGGGCGCTGTTCGAAGCCGCCCGCCCGACCCATCTGCGCGGCGTCCGCGAGCACTTCCTCGACCACCTCGGCAAGGCCGACCTCGACCGCCTCGACGCGATCTGGCGCCGGCTGCCGACGGCCGCCGACGGTGTCGAATCCGCCCGCTGAATCGCCACGGCGGCGCGCGGCTAACCTCAACCGATGGCCAACCTCCTCGCCGGGGAGACATCCCCCTACCTGCTCCAGCACAAGGACAACCCGGTCGACTGGCTGCCGTGGGGCGAGCGGGCGCGGCGGCTCGCCGCCGAGCGCGACCTGCCGATCCTGCTCTCGATCGGCTACTCCGCCTGCCACTGGTGCCACGTGATGGAGCGCGAGTCGTTCGAGGACCCCGAGACCGCCGCCTACATGAACGAGCACTTCGTCCCGGTCAAGGTCGATCGCGAGGAGCGCCCCGACGTCGATGCGATCTACATGGAGGCGGTGCAGGGGATGACCGGCCAGGGCGGCTGGCCGCTGACCGCGTTCTGCGACCCCGACGGCGTTCCCTTCCACTGCGGCACCTACTTCCCGCCGCAGCCGCGCCAGGGGATGCCGAGCTTCCGGATGGTGCTCGAGGCGGTCACCGAGGCCTGGGAGTCGCAGCGCGAGCGGATCGGCGCCGCGGCGGCGCGGACCCGTGAGCAGCTCGGCGCCGTCGGGCGGATCACCGCGGCGGTCGAGGAGATCGACCCCGGCATCGCCGCGGCGGCGGCCACGGCGCTGCGCGAGCGCATCGACCCGGTCAACGGCGGCTTCGGCGGCGCCCCGAAGTTCCCGCCCGCGAGCGCCCTCGACCTGCTGCTCGCCCACGGCGAGGACGACGCCGTCGAGCTCAGCCTCGATGCGATCGCGGCCGGCGGCATCCACGACCAGCTCGGCGGCGGCTTCGCCCGCTACGCGGTCGACGAGCGCTGGATCGTCCCCCACTTCGAGAAGATGCTCTACGACAACGCGCTGCTCGCCCGCAGCTACCTGCGGGCGTGGAAGCAGCTCGGCCACGAGCGTTACCGCGAGATCGCCGCAAGCACGCTCGACTGGGCGCTGGCGGAGATGCGCGGACCCGAGGGCGGCTTCTACTCGGCGCTCGACGCCGACTCCGAGGGCGAGGAGGGCCGCTTCTACACCTGGACCCGGGAGGAGGCGTTCGCGGCGCTCGAGGCGGCGGGCCTGGGCGAGTCCGAGGCGACGGTCTGCGCCCATCTGGGGATCACGCTCGGCGGCCAGCTCGACGGCCGCAGCGTGCTCCACCTCCCGGCCGGGATCGGCGCCGAGCCGCCGCCGGGCTTCGCGGCGGCGCGGGCGGCGCTGCTCGAGGCGCGGGCCAACCGGGTCCGGCCGGGGCTCGACGACAAGCGCCTCTGCGCCTGGAACGCGCTGCTGACGGGCGCCCTCGCCGAGGCCGGTGCGGCGCTCGGCGAACGGCGCTACCTCGAGGCCGCGGCCGCGTGCGCCGACTTCATCCTGACGACGATGCGCGACGGCGAGGGCCGGCTGCTGCGCACCTACAACCACGGCGAGGCGCGGCTCAATGCCTACCTCGAGGACCACGCCCACCTGCTCGAGGCGCTGCTCGACCTCTACGAGGCGACGTTCGAGCCGCGCTGGTACGAGGCCGCGGTCGAGCTCGCGGAGACGACGATCGCCCGCTTCGGCGACGACCACAACGGCGGCTTCTACACCACCGCCGACGACCACGAGGAGCTGATCGCGCGCCGCAAGGACCTCGAGGACAACCCGGCGCCGAGCGGCAACTCGGCGGCGGCGTCGGGGCTGCTGCGGCTCGCCGCGCTGAGCGGCGAGGCCGAGTACGAGCGCCGCGCCGTCGGCGTGCTGAAGCTGCTCGCGCCGACCGCGGCTCGCCATCCGCAGGCGTTCCCCTACCTGCTCGCCGCCGCCGACCGCTACGTCTCCCCCGCGCTCGAGGTGGCGCTGATCGCGCCCGCCGCCGACGCCGATGCCGATCGGGCCGCCGGCCTCGCCGCCGCCTACCGCGCCCGCTTCCGGCCGCGGTCGGTGCTCGCCGGCGGCGTCGAGGGCGCGACGGTGCCGCCGCTGCTCGCCGACCGGGCGGCGCTGGACGGCGGCGCCGCCGCCTACGTCTGCGAGCGCTTTGCCTGCCGGGCCCCGGTCGGCACCGCGGCCGAGCTCGGCGACCTGCTCGGCGACTGACTGCTAGCGACGCTTCGTGCGCAGCGTCGCGACCATGCCGAGCGCGGCATGGTCGGCGAACGAGCACCAGAGCCGGTAGCGCGAGCGGCGCTTGAGCCGCAGCCGCAGCTCGCCGACCTCGCCGGGCAGCACGGTGCCGAGCTCGAAGACGTGGCTGCCGCCGACCCGCTGCAGGCGCAGGTCGTGCGGATCCTCGCCGTAGTCGTAGAGCTGCACGATCGCCTTGCCGCCGTGGATCTTCGCCCGCGACAGGGTGAGGCTGTACTCGCGGGCGGTGACGAGCAGCCGCTCGGGCGACTTGCCGCCGCGGCCGGCGCCCGCCGGCGTCGCCGCCGGCACGGCCGCGAGCGCGATCACGAGCGCCGCCGCGGCCGCCGATCGCGCCCGCCGGCTCATCCGATCAGCGCCGCCCGCGGGAAGCTGCCGGCGCCGGGGATCACGGCGCCGGCATCGACCCCAAACCACTGCTCGATCAGGCTGCAGTAGAGCCCCCGGAAGTCGAACGTCGAGCGCAGGTTGTCGTCCTCGTCGAGGCTGCCGAGGCCGGGCCACTCGCCGATCATCGTGCCCTTGGCCGGGGTGCCGATCAAGAACGCGTTGCCGCCGGCGCCGTGGTCGGTGCCGTTCGACTCGTTCTCCTCGGGCCGGCGCCCGAACTCGGACCAGACGAGGGTAATCACCCGGTCGTCGAGCCCGCGCGCCTCGAGGTCGCGCTGGAACGCGAGCAGCCCGTCGCAGGTCGCCTTCAGGTCGTCCTCGAAGTCCTGCGGCTGCTCATCGTGGGTGTCGAAGCTGCCCGGCGAGTCGACCGAGGCGACGGTCACCGGCAGCCCCGCCGACAGCATCGCCGCGAGCCCGGCGAGGCTGCGGCTGAAGTGCTCGTCGTCGGGGTAGGCGACCGGGCTCTGGATCTCGTCCCCGAACGACGCGAGCTGGGTCCGCAGGGTTCCCGCCTGGCGCGCGACCCGGCCCGCGGTCCGCAGCTGCTTGTCCTTGGAGCGCTCGGCCTTGGCGCCGATCCGGCCGAACGTCTCGAACATCAGGTCCTCGACGTCGCCCCAGACGCCGGGCGCCCAGAGGTTGTAGCTCGGGCCCCAGGTCGCGGCCACCGGCACCCTCGCGGTCGCCAGGCTCGGCGCCAGCGAGCCGTCGAGCGAGATCCCCTGCAACGGGTTGTCGGCGGAGCCGACGACGTCGAGCAGGCGCCCGAGCCAGCCGGTGTTGGTGTTCGTGCTGAGCTCGCCGACCTGCCAGTAGTGGCGCGAGGTGAAATGCGACTGGTCGGGGTCGCTGTAGCCGATCGCGGGCAGCACCGTGACCTTGCCCTCCTGATGGAGCTGGTGCAGCGGTACGGCCGAGGGATGCCAGTGTAGGCGCGGGTCCTCGCTCCAGGCCGGCCCGGCGCCGGGATCGACCGCGAGCTTCGGCCGCAGCTGCCGGTAGATCGGGTCGGCGACCGGGGCGAGGACCGAGAGCGCGTCGATCCCGCCCTCGAGGAAGACCGAGACCAGCACCTTCGGGTTGCCCGCTCCGGCGGCACGGGCGATGCCCTCGCCGAACGCGCGGGTGTCGACGAGGCTGGCGCCGTAGACGCTCAGCGCCAGCCCGCCGGCGCGGAGCAGGAACGAGCGCCGCGAGAGCCCGGTCCCGGCCGGCGCCGGCATCCCCGACTCGATCGGCGGCAGCCCGCGTCCGGCCTCGGCGAAGCCCTTGCGGACCAGCTCGGCGCGGGTGTGCTCGCCGCAGCAGCGGTGTCGGCGCGGAGCCGTCATGCCGACTCGTAGTCGGGGCTGGTGACGATCAGGGTTCGCAGGGCGTTCTGGCGCAGCGCCCGGTAGGACTCGCGCTGCCAGTCCTCGCGGGCGATCGCCTCGACCCGGTGTCCGAACCGCAGCAGCTCCCTGCGCGTCTTGTCGGTCAGGGTCGGCCGGCCCCAGTAGCGCAGGGCGCGGTCGAGCGCCTGCCGCGGCGTCTCCTTGGCGTCGTAGCGAGCGTCGCTGTCGATCTGATCGTCCCTTGTCGTGTGCGCCGCCGCCTCCCAGCGGCCGCTGAGCCGGGCGGTGTCGAGCCAGCGGGTCTCGTCCCAGCCGGCGACGTTGGGCGGGTGGAACGGCCGCTGGCCGGCGTCCTCGGAGATCCAGACCCACGAGTCGGAGCTGACCCCGGCCCGGCGCCCGCGGTGCATGCCGGCGATCTGCACGATCGGTGGCTTGATCATCCGCGGGCCGGTGTAGAAGGCCGGGTGCATGAGGATCGCCTCGACGACCGGGCGGATCGCGTACTTGCGCCGCACGTAGAGCTTCTTCAGGGCGCGCAGCGTCTTCTTCGGCGGTCGCGTCGGGATGAAGTAGGACCAGAGCTTGTTGACGAGGAAGCCGGGGTGCGCGGGGTGCCTGACGCAGAGCCGGCAGGAGTCGCGCCAGTCGAAGTTGCCGGTCTTGCCGAAGATCCGCTTCGGGCCGAAGTCGTGCAGGTCGGGATCGAAGCGGAAGTTGTGGGCGCCGATGTTCTCGTCCCAGTCGTTGGTCCAGCCGGTCAGCGCCCGCGCCTGCTCGCGCACCTCGGTCTCGGTGTAGCCGGCGCCGGCGCCGAGCGAGAACAGCTCCATCATCTCGCGCCCGTAGTTCTCGTTCGGCCCGCGGGCGGTGTTCTCGTTGCCCGACAGCCAGATCAGCATCGCCGGGTCGGTCGTGACGTCGAGCAGCAGATCGGCGAACGAGCCGAGCGCGCGGCGCCGGAACAGCTTGATCTGGTCGAGGTTGAGCTGCGACTGGCCGACGTTGCCGGTCGCGAACCAGTCGTGCCAGTTGAGCGCCATCCGCTCGATCAGCGGCTCGTTGCTGCGGACCATGCGGTCGAGCCACGAGAGCATGTCGTGGCCGTAGGCGTTGGCGGGATCGAGCGGCAGGCCGTCGTCGTCGTGCGGCTCGGGGCCGACCAGCCTCGCCTTGCCCCTGGGGCGGGTCAGCGACCGCACCGCCCGCTTCAGCCCCTTGCGGGCGAGCTTGCGTGCCTCGCCCGGGCGCGGGCCGAAGCCAGCCCGCCAGAGCAGCCGCTCGGCGTGCTTGGCCCTGAACCGGCCGTCGTAGACGGGCAACGACATCGCTACCCCTTCGGCACGGCGGCGGCGCGGGTTGAGCGGCTATCCATGCGGCGTGGACGATCCTGGACGTGGCGGACGGCTCCGGGCACGGCGCGCGAATATGCTCACAACCCGTGAGCGCCGAGACCGCCACCGCCTCGAAGCGGCCCCGCAGGGGTCCGACGACGGTCGCCCGCGCCTACTTCGGGGCGCTCGCCGAGCACGACCTCGACGCCGCCGAGGCGCTGTGGAAGCCGGGCGCCATCGACCGCCTCGTCGGCATGGCCGAGTTCCCGGTCCCGAGCCCGCAGTTCCGCGCCTTCTTCGGCTCGCTGTTTCGGGCCGCGCCCGACTTCAGCTTCGAGATCCTCTCGGTGACGGCGCAGAGGGACCACGCCGCGACCCGCTACATCGCCCGCGCAACCTTCGACGGCAGCGGCAGGTTCGAGGGGCTGGTCCCCAACGGCGCCGCGGTCGCGATCGAGGGCTGCGACGTGACCGTGGTCGAGGACGGCCTGATCGTCGCCAACCACGGCTACCTGAACGGCGCCGAGCTGGCGCGCCAGCTCGGCGCGCTGCCGCCGCAGGGCTCGCTCGCCGAGCGCGGCATGACCGCCGCGCTGAACGCGAAGGTCAGCGCCGAGCAGGCGCTCCGGCGCCTGCGCGAGCGCTGAGCGCGATCGCGGCCCGGCCGGCGTCGAAGCAAGCCGCCCCGCCGGCGGCGTCGCCGCGGGCGGCGGGCGAAGCAGCGCCCGCCGGCGCCGGTCGGCGCCTACCAGCGGCGGCGGGCGCCGGCGCCTACAGCACCGGCAGGTAGCGCCCGATCTCCCAGGGCGTCACCTGCACGCGGTAGTCCTCCCACTCGGCTCGCTTGATCTCGATGAAGCGGTTGAAGGTGTGCTCGCCGAGCGTCCGCAGGACGAGCTCGGACTCGGCCGCGAGCTCGATCGCCTCGCCGAGGTTCTCCGGCAGCTGCTCGATCCCGCGCCGGTGCCGCTCCTCGGGCGTCAGGTGGTAGAGGTTCTGCTCCATCGGCTCGGGCAGCTCGTAGCCGTTCTCGATTCCCTCGAGCCCGGCCTGCAGCATCGCCGCGAAGCACAGGTAGGGGTTGCAGGCGGGGTCGGGGCAGCGCAGCTCGGCCCGGGTCGCCGCCTCCTTGCCGGGGTGGTAGAGCGGCACCCGGATCAGCGCCGAGCGGTTGCGCCGCGACCAGGCGAGATAGACCGGGGCCTCGTAGCCGGGCACGAGCCGCTTGTAGGAGTTCGTCCACTGCGCGAACAGCGGCGCGATCTCGCGCGCGTGCTTGAGCTGGCCGGCGATGAACGCCTTCGCGGTGGCGGAGAGGAAGTACTGGTCGTCGCCGTCGTAGAAGGCGTTGGCGCCGTCGCGCATCAGCGACTGGTGCACGTGCATGCCGGAGCCGTTGTGGCCGTTCAGCGGCTTCGGCATGAACGTCGCGTGCCAGCCGTTCTTCATCGCGTACTCCTTGACCGTGATCCGGTAGGTCATGCAGTCGTCGGCCATCGCCAGCGCGTCCTTGTAGCGCATGTCGACCTCGTGCTGGGAGGGGCCGACCTCGTGGTGGGTGTACTCGACGTGGATCCCCATCCGCTCGAGCGCGAGCACGGTCTCGCGGCGGACGTCGACGCCGGCGTCGAGCGTGGTCAGGTCGAAGTAGCCGCCCTCGTCGAGCACCTCGGGCACGCCGTCAGCGGGCACCGCGTCGCGGAAGTAATAGAACTCGAGCTCGGGCCCGACGTTGAATGCGTCGAAGCCGAGCTCCTGCGCGCGCTGCAGCGCCCGCCGCAGGATCCAGCGCGGGTCGCCCTCGTAGGGCTCGCCGCCGGGCACCCGGACGTCGCAGAACATCCGCGCGGTGCCGTCCTGCTCGGGCCGCCAGGGCAGGACCGTGAACGTCGCGGGATCGGGCATCGCGATCATGTCCGACTCCTCGATCGGGTTGAACCCGGTGACCGAGGAGCCGTCGAACCCCATCCCGCCCTCGAACGCGTCCTCGAGCTCGGCGGCGTTGATCGAGAAGCTCTTGAGCTGGCCGAGGACGTCGGTGAACCAGAGCCGGACGAAGCGGACGCCGCGATCGCGGACCGCCGCGATCACTTCCTTGGCCGCCCGCCCGTCGTCGGCCGCCGCCTGCTGGGTGTCGCTCATCCGCTTCCGACCTCCGCTCGTATTGAAGGGCACTCACCCTACGCGCAGGGGGCTTGCAACGCCGTCTCGCTCCGGGTATAACTTACCCAACGTAAGTTACCGGCTAAAAGTAAAGTAAAGGCATGAAACGATCGGCCGTGCAGCGGCGACAGCGCACAGCGACCCCCTGCCCCGGCAGAACCTGGAGAAACGCCATGACAGTCAAGACCGACTACTCGCGCTTCGACATCCACGACGAGCTCACCGCCCCCGGCGGCAGCGAGCGGCTGCTGAAGAGCATCTCCTCGGCCGGCGGGTCCGTCTCGAAGCTGGTCGGCGTCCTCGCCGGCTCCCCCGCGTCGCTGAAGGCGTTCGCGCGGCTGCGCTCGGAGCTGCACTCCGGTGCGCTGCCGGCGGCGACCGCGATCCGGATCGGCCTCGCGGTCTCCGAGCGCCGCGGCGACCGCTACAGCCTCGCCCAGAACGCCCGCTCGGCCCGGCTCTCGGGCTTCGGGCTCGACGAGATCTCCCGCAACCGGAGCTTCTCCTCCTCCGATTCCCGCGAGGCGGCGCTGCTCGCCTTCCTCGAGGGCGCGCTCGACGCCGAGGGCCACGCCCCCGCCCACCTGCTCGAGGAGGCGCGCGAGGCCGACTGGAGCGACGAGCAGATCCTCGAGGCGCTCGGCGAGGTCGCCCTCTGCGAGTTCCAGAGCCTGATCGCCAACGCGGCCGGGCTTCCCGAGGACCAGATCGACTCCGGCCTGCTGCCCTCGGCGACCTAGCCGGAGCCGCCCCGGATGCTGCCGCCCGCGCTCTCTCGGCGCGGGCGGGCGCCAGACCTCCGAAGCATCGGAAGGGGCCCCGGGATTCCGGGGCCCCTTCCGTTTGCCCGCGTCCCCGCGCTTCGGTATGCCCGCGCCGCGCTGCGCCCCGGAGGCCGCGCCGCGGGTCGCGCGCCGCGGGCCGCGGGGTGCGCGCGAGTCCCGCCCGAACGTAGAAGGGGCCCCGGTCTCCCGGGGCCCCTTCGACAGCGAGCCTGTAAGCCGGATCCTGTCTGGCGCGACCATCCATCTCCGCGGGACCTGGGGCCCCGCGGGGACCGCGTTCGCCGCGGTCCTGCGGCCTACCTGGACCTCGCCGGGCCGGGTCGACGGTCCTGCTTGGCCTTGCCCCGGGTGGGGTTTGCCCGGCCGCCGCGTCGCCGCGGCGCCGGTGCGCTCTTACCGCACCATTTCACCTTTGCCTGTGCGCGCTCCGAGGAGGGCGCCATCGGCCGTATGTTTCTGTGGCACTTTCCCGCGGGTTTCCCCGGGTGGGCGTTACCCACCACCCTCGCCCTTCGGTGTCCGGACTTTCCTCGAGGAGTCACCTCCCCGCGATCGCGTGGCTCGCGAATGACGATCATAGATCGCCGCCACGGCGACGGCGAGCCGCGATCGCCGCCGCCGGCGGATTCGGCCCCCGACCCAGGCTCAGCTCAGACGCGAGCCACAGCTCGGGCAGCCGGACGGCTCGAGCCGCTCCGACGAGCAGACGGGGCAGGTGGCCGAGCCGGCCGCGACGAGCCCGTCGAAGGCCTCAAGCACGGCCTGCTCGAGCGTCCGCCGCCCCGGTCCGGTGACCCGGCCGCTCGCCGCGCCGCCGGCGCCGCAGCGCGCCCTTCCCCGCGACCCGCGCGCGGCGCGCCGGCGCTTCCTCGTTGCAGTGGCTCTCATCCGATCACACCCTTCTGAAGACGCCGATCACCCGGCCGAGCACCTCGGCCTCCTTCGAGATGATCGGCTTGTAAGCGGGGTTCTCCGGCTCCAGCCGGACGCCGTCGTCCTCGCGGTAGAGGCGCTTGACGGTCGCCTCGTCGCCGATCAGCGCGACGACGATCTCGCCGTTGGCCGCGTCCTCGGTCGGGTGGACGACGACGTAGTCGCCCTCGAGGATGCCGATCTCGCGCATCGAGTCGCCGCGCACCTTCAGCGCGTAGTCGCCGTCGTCGGCGCCGATCACGGCCGGGATCTCGAGCTGGTCCTCGATGTTCTCCTCGGCGAGGATCGGGGTGCCGGCGGCGACCTGGCCGACCAGCGGCACCGCCGGCCGCATCACCCGCTTCGTGCGCTCGACGAGGATCTCGATCGCCCGCGGCTTCGAGGGGTCACGCCGCAGCACCCCCGAGCGCTCGAGCTTGGCGAGATGGGCGTGGACGGTCGAGGGCGAGTGCAGCCCCAGGGCCGACCCGATCTCGCGCACCGTCGGCGGGTACCCGGTCCTGTCGATCTGGGCCTTGATGAACTCGAAGATCTCGCTCTGGCGCTTGGTCAGGTTCAGGTCCATGACGGACTCAGCCTCCTCGGCGGGTCGGGCTCTTCAGGGAACACATGTTCGTAGCCTAGGGGGGCGCCCGGACGGATGCAACCCCGCCCGCCCGCGATCGCCCCGACCCGTACAATCACGCGACCCTCGCGGCTGTGGCGGAACTGGTAGACGCGCAAGGTTGAGGGCCTTGTGGGCTGAATAGGCCCGTGGAGGTTCGACTCCTCTCAGCCGCACTTTCGATGTCCGGTCGTCTTCGACGACGGCGCGGGCGTCCGATGCAGATCACAGGGCCCCGTACCTGATCGACGCTCAGGCGTGCGAGGCCGAGCTCCCAAGCGGCTTCCGCAGGTAGACGAGTGATCCTCCCGGGATCGGGCGTCGCTCGAACTCGACGTAGCCGAGCGACTCGTAGAGCCTGATGTTCTCGTGCATCAATTCGTGGGTGTAGAGGTAGATCGATTCGGCGCCCGTCCCCCGGGCGGATTCCTCGGCGTGGGCGATCAGCGCGCGACCGACTCCCTGGCCCTGGACCCGCGGATCGACTGCGAGATTGTCGACGAAGTGCCCGTCCTCGTCGACGCTTGCGACGATCAGCCCGACGACCTCACCGTCGAGGCAGGCAACGACGGCGTCGCCCCGGGTGATGATCATCGCGTAGTCGTCGTCCATGGGCCGGGGCCGGGCCCCGATCCGATCGACGTAGTGCGCGTAGGCGGAGGCGGCGATCTCGGCTAGCCTGGCGGCCTCGACGGGTCGCGCCGGGCGGATCACGAGCCCGCTCATTCCGCCAGCGCCTGCAAGCGCTTCTCGACGAAGCGGCGCTCGGAAGGGCTGCGCAGCAGCCCCAGCGCCTTCTCAAAGGCTTCCGTTGCCTCATCGAGGCGCTCGAGACGACGCAGAAGCTCCGCGCGCGTCAGGTGCAGGTAGGGATAGCGGTCGAGCTCGAGCGCATTGGCGATCGCCAGCGCCCGCTCGGAATCGCCGGCCTCGGCGATCGCAGCGGCCCGATTCAGCTCGACGATCGGAGACCCCGTCAGCCGGACCAGCGCGCCATAGAGACCGGCGATCCGTGGCCAGTCGCACGGCACGCTCATGTGCAGATCGGCGATCGCCGCCTGAAGCGCATAGGGGCCCGTTCCGCCCAGCGCGAGGCAGCGCTTGATGCTGCGACGTCCCTCGTCAAGCTGCGTGTGATTCCACAGCGACCGGTCCTGATCCGCCAGCAGGACGAGTTCGCCGTCGGGGCTTCGCGCGGCGTGGCGTGCATCGTTGATCAACATCAGCGCGAGCAACCCGTGAACCTCGGGCTCATCGGGCATCAGCTCGGCGAGGATGCGACCGAGGCGGATCGCCTCTGCCGTCAGCTCGCGGCGGGCCGTATAGCCCTCGTTGAAGATCAGGTATATGACTCCGAGCAGCGCCCCGAGCCGGTTCGGCAGCTCCGCCCGGGAAGGGACGCTGAACGGGATCGCTGACGTTGCGATCTTTCGCTTGGCGCGGAGCAGCCGCTTCGACATCGTCTCGGTCGGGACGAGAAACGCCGCAGCGATCTCTTCCGTTCTGAGCCCGGCGAGAGCCCGCAGCGTCAGCGCGACCTGAGCCTCCGTCCCGAGAGCCGGATGGCAGCAGGCGAATAGCAGCTCGAGCCGCTCGTCTCGAATCGTGGGCTCGTCGAGATCTTCTTCGACGGTCTTGGGACGGTCGAGCTGCGGAAGCAGTCGCTGAAGGCGCCGATCGCGCCGGATGCGGTCGACCGCGCGATTGCGAGCGGTGCGGATCAGCCAGGCGCGGGGGCTCGCCGGCGGACCCTCGCGCGACCAGCGCTCGGCAGCGATCGCGAACGCTTCCTGGGCGGCGTCCTCGGCGATATCGAGATCGCCGAGGACGCTGACCAGATGGGCCAGCACGCGACTCCATTCGTCGCGAAAGGCCTGCTCGACCAGTTCGCTCACTCGACGATCGGCCGGACCTCTACGGCACCGCCGAGGCGCGCTGCAGGCACCTTCGCGGCCAGAGCGATCGCGGCGTCGAGGTCATCGGCGTCGAACAGCAGCCAGCCGCCGAGCGCCTCCTTTACGGTGGCGAAAGGCCCATCGGTCACCAGCGTTTCGCCCGCCTCGACGCGTACCGTGGTCGCCATCTCCGGAGCTTCGAGCTGAAGGCCGGGCTCGACGCCGGGCGTCTCGTTGATCACCTGGTAGTCGGCGAAAACGGAGGCCTGCTCGTCGGCCGAGAGCCGGTTCCACTCCTCGGGGTCTCGCGGGGTCGGGGCAGAGCCTTGATGAATCAGCAGCATGTACCTCAATTGGATCCTCCTCGGTCTCCTCGGTATTGGATGGTCGCAGTAGAGACGAACGGGGATCGCCGAATCGGACACCACGCCTCGGCACGTCGCAGATTCGGTGCAGCTGGTTGAAGCTGGCAGCGTGCGGTGCTTCCGGGCTCGGCGACGTCTACGCGCCGGTGTTGCGGTTGGTTTGGCCGGTGATCGGGGCGGGTATTCGACCGCTTGGAACCATTGGATCGATACGGAAGGAGCCGTTGGTCATGAACGTCGTTCCTCGCTCCTGGTCGTCGCGTCGGTGGTTGCTGTTGATCCCGGCGGTCCTGGCCACGCTGGCGCTGGTGGCGCCATCATCGGCCGCGGCCAACGGCATCCGGGTCCACATGCATGCCGCCGGCCACCATCCTGTCGCGGGAAAGAAGTGGCCGATCAAGGTGATCGTCAAGAAGCGCCACGGAAGGCACAAGGCCCGAGTCAGCGGCAAGGTCAAATACAACTTCCTGCTCGGATCGGAGAAGGTCGCGTCCCGCCCCGGCCACCGGTTCAAGCACGGGACCTACCATGACAAGCTGGTCTGGCCGAAGGCCGCGGTCGGCCACAAGCTCAAGCTCCGGGTCGTGGTCAAGACGAAGCACGGGCGCGGTGCGGCCACCTGGTGGGTGAGAGTGAGGAAGTAGGCGCGTGGCCGGAGCCCGGGTCGTCGTCGAGCACGTCTCGCGCAGATACAGGGACACGCTCGTACTGAGCGGCGTCAACCTCGAGCTCGAACCGGGCGAGCTGGTATCGCTCACCGGTCCGTCCGGTTCGGGCAAGACGACGCTGCTGCAGCTGATCGGCAGCCTCGATCGACCGAGCGAAGGCCGGATCACGGTTGATGGAGTCTCGGTGGGCGAGCTCAAGGCGCCGGCCGAGTACCGGCGCAGCACGGTTGGGTTCGTCTTCCAGCTTCACTACCTGCTGCCCGGGCTGACCGCGCGGCAGAACGTCGAGCTGCCGATGGCGGCCACCCGGGCACGGCGTCAGGAGCGGTCGCGGCGGGCGCTCGAGCTGCTGGCCGAGGTCGGCCTCTCCGGGCGCGCCGATGATCTGCCGGCCGAGCTGTCCGGCGGCGAGCGCCAGCGTGTCGCGATCGCCAGGGCCCTGGCGAACCGCCCGCGGCTGCTGCTCGCCGACGAGCCGACCGGCGCGCTCGACTCGGGCGCTTCGATTCGGATCTGGGACCTGCTCGACGCCTCGCGCAAGCGTCACGGGACCACCGTCCTGATCGCGTCGCACGATCCCACCCTCGCCGAGCACGCCGACTGGACGATCCATCTCGAGGACGGGCGGATCCGTGCGCCCGCCGAGTTGGTCGAGGACGCTGGGCGGCCGACCGCGGCCGAGGATCCGCGTTGATCGCCGTTCGCCTGTCGCTGACCACGATCAGGCGCCGTCCCGGCCGGACCTTCCTGACCGCGATGGGAACGGCGCTCGGGATCGGCACCATCGTCGCCCTGCTCGCCGTCTCCGGCGGCGCCAAGCGGAGCGCCGGCGACCTGATCCACCTCGGGGCCTCCGACCTCGGCCTGTTTCAGCAGGACGCGGCCGACCCGACGACCTCGGTTCTTTCCACCCGGCTGATCCCGAAGCTGGACCACACGCCGGGGATCGCCGCGGCGATCCCGCTCGTCTTTTTGGTCGAGTCGATCAAGGGGCAGCCGGGCGCGGTCGTGTTCGGCGCCGACCCCGGCAACTTCCTCACCAACCGCCTCGTCTTCAGCAGCGGCCACATGTACCGCGCTCCCGACCAGGCGGTCATCGGCGACCTGTTCGCCGCGCAGACGAACACCGATCTCGGCGACACGATCAGGGTCAAGAACCGGCCGATGAAGGTGGTCGGCATCTACCACATCGGGGTCAGCTTCCAGGACACCGGCGCCTTCATCCCGCTGAAGACGGCCCAGCGGCTCAGCGGGCGTCCGGGCGAGGCGACGACGATTCCGGTGAAGCTCGGGGTCGGAACCAGCCAGGAGCAGGCCAAGCAGGAGATCACGGCTCGTTTCCCGGGCATCTCGATCATTTCGAGCCCGGACGAGGCGACCCGCGCCGGCGCCAACGGGGAGCTCGTCTCGAAGGCCGCCCTGGTGATCGCCGTGCTGGCCCTGCTGATCGGGGGAATCGGGGTGATGAACACGATGCTGATGGCGGTGATCGAGCGCAGCCCGGAGTTCGCGCTGCTCTCCGCCGTGGGGTGGAGCGGCCGTCAGGTGGCCTCGCTGGTCATCGTCGAGGGCATCATCGTCAGCTTCATCGGGGCGGGCTTCGGCCTGCTGCTGGGGACGATCGGCGCCGACCTGCTGATCAAGGTCCTCGGCGCGCAGGAGTTCATCGCTCCCAACCTGAGCGCCTGGGACTTCGGCAAGGGCCTTCTGGTCGGCATCCTGATCGGCATCCTCGGCGGCCTCTACCCGGCATGGCGCGCCGCCCACGTCTCCCCGGCGCGGGTGCTCGCCCGGCGCTGAGCGAAGTCGAAGGACCAACCTCAACCGACGAAGGAGCGCCACGAAGGCCGAGAGCCGAGGGATGACGACCGCCGAGGTCATCGCCGGGACCATCGAGCACGCCGACTTCCTCAAAGCGGCGATCGCGATGGTCGCCGCGCGGCTGATGGAGGCCGAGATCAGGGCTGGGTGAGCCGGCGGAAGTACAGCCACTTCCGGCGAAACTCAATCCCGTACCACGAGGTATGCTATTGTTTCTGTCCAGATGGCGAAGGCTTCCACGATCCAAGCTGGCAACGATGGCCCGCGCGGCGCCTCCCGGGGGCGCGGTCCGCTGACCGGCGGGCAACCGCTGCGCCTGTCTCGGCGCGAGATCGTTGCCGAATCGCAACGCCGCCGGTTGCTCGAGGGAATGGCCTCGGTGGTAGCCGCCAAGGGCTACGCTGAGACCTCCGTCGCCGATGTGGTGGCCGCGGCGGGCGTCTCACGGCGAACCTTCTACGAGCAGTTCACCGACAAGCAGGCGTGTTTTCTCGCGGCGCTCGAGGCGGGCGCGGAATCGCTGTTCGACCGGATCGAGGCCGCGGTTGCGCTGCTGCCGCGAGCGGACTGGCACATGCGAGCGGAGATCGCGATCAGGGCGTACCTCGAAGGTCTCGCCAGCGAGCCCGAGCTCACCTGGGTATTCACCTTCGAGGCGCTCGGCGCCGGCCCCGCGGCCCGCGCGCGCCGCGCCGCCGTGATCCACCGCTGGGTCGAGCAGTGGCGGGTTCTCGGCCGAATGGCGAGGCGGGCGGATCCAAGCCTCCCGGAGATCTCCGACGCGCAGCTGCTCGCCCTCGTCGGCGGGATCGAGGAACTGGTTCGTGACCGTCTGCTCGAGCACGGCGCCGAGAGCCTTGGCGATCTCGCCGATCCAGCCAGCGAGATCGCCATCACGGTGCTCGACGCCGGGGCTACGGCGGCAAAGCGGAGGCGACGTTGAACGGAGGGTATGTGCAAAGGGGTAGTACGGCCGTTGTGGCCGTCGTTGCGTTGGCCTACCTGGCGCTGGCAGCTGCCGGCGCGGCACCGGCGCAGGCGAAGGCCACTTGGCTGTGCAAGCCTCGCCTCGCCGCCAATCCGTGCGATCCCGGCCTCGCCACCACCAAGGTCTCACCCTCGGGCCAGAGCCTGAAGGTCACGCATCCACGCGCCCGGCGACCGAAGATCGACTGCTTCTACCTCTATCCGCAGGTCAGCGACGACGCGACGCCGAACTCCGACCTCTCGGTCGACCCCGAGGAGCGCTCGATCGCCCGCTTCCAGGCGGCCCGCTTCTCGCAGCACTGCCGGGTCTTCGCACCGATATACCGCCAGGTAACGCTTACGCACTTCATCAACGGTGGCGTCGCGACCGCCAAGATGCGCCGCATCGAGCTCTCGAGCGCCGTCGCGGCCTGGAAGACCTACCTGCACAAGTACAACCGGGGCCGCGGCGTGGTTCTAATCGGCCACTCGGAGGGGGCGTCGGTGCTGCGCCAACTGATCCCCGAACAGATCGAACCGCGAAGGTCCGTTCGCAGACGCGTCGTTTCCGCGATCCTGCTCGGCAGCAACGTGCTGGTCGGCAAGGGCAAGCGCCACAGCGGCGACTTCGCCCGCCTGCGCGCCTGCCACTCGACCCGGCAGTTGCGCTGCGTGGTCGCCTACTCCAGCTTCAATGGTCCGGTGCCACCGGATTCGCTCTTCGGCCGCCCCGACGACGAGTTCCTGGGCGGCAACCCTGCGAAGCAGAAGGTGCTCTGCGTCAACCCGGTGGACGCCGGCGGCGGCGCCGCGAAGCTGAAGACGATCTTCCCCACCGAGCCGTACGCGCCCGGAACGACGATCGGGGCACTCGTCCCGCTGATCGGGTTCGGCGTCCTGACCGCCGACGCCTCCACCCCCTGGGTCGAGGTCAAGGGCGCCTATCGCGCGCGGTGCTCCGCGGCCGACGACGCCCACGTGCTGCAGCTCACCGACGCCCCCGGAGCGCCGCACCTCAACCCGACCCCCGACGCCTCCTGGGGCCTGCACCTGGTCGACGTCAACGTCGCGCTCGGCGATCTCGTGCAGATGGTCGGCCGCCAGGGTAGGCGCTACGCGCGGCGGCACCGCTGAGCCCGCGCCGTCAGGTCTCGGGCTTGGCCCGCCGCGCGGTCACCAGCCCGGCGATCGCGATCAGCACCCCGACCGCGAAGATCAGCGTTCCCATCGCGAACACCTGCGGCGGGATCCCGACCTTGACCGAGCCGAAGACCCAGAGCGGGAAGGTCAGCGTCTGGCCGTTGACGAAGCTGGTGATGATGAAGTCGTCGATCGAGAGCGCGAAGGCGAGCAGCGAGGCCGAGAGGATCGCCGGGTAGATGACCGGCAGCGTGACCAGCCAGAAGGTCTGGAACGGGCTCGAGCCGAGATCGCGGCCGGCCTCGGCCAGCGACGGGTCGATGTCGCGCAGCCGCGCCTGCAGGATGATGATCACGAAGGCGATGTTGAAGGCGACGTGGGCGATCAGGATCGTGCCGAAGCCGCGGCTGATCCCGAGGTAGACGTAGAGGCCGAGCAGCGAGGCGCCGACGACGACCGAGGGGGCGGCGATGTCGGCGAGCACGACGAGATCGCCGACGGCGCGGCCGCGGAACCGGTAGCGGGTCAGCGCCAGCGCCGCCGGGGTGCCGATCGCGACCGCGATCACCGTGCTCAGCGCCGCGACCTCGAGCGAGGTGACGAGCGCCGAGGTCAGGTCGGGGATGTCGAAGATCCCCTTGTACCACTCGGTCGTGAAGCCGTGCCAGGAGAAGCTGAGCCGCTGGTTCGGCGCCTTGTTGAGGCTGTAGACGATCATCACGACGATCGGCACCAGCGTCACCGCGAGCATCAGGAAGACGTAGGTCGGCAGGATCGCGCGCTTCCACAGCGGCCCACCGAGCTTGCGCCGCCGTGGTCCGGACCCGCTCGCGATCGTCGCCGGCGCGGCGCTCACCCGATGTGCTCCTGCAGGGTCCGGGTCCCGAACACGCGCGCGTAGATCGCCATCAGCGCGATCAGCACGACCATCAGGATCAGCGCCAGCGCCGAAGCGATCGGGTAGTTGGCGTTGTTGACGTACTGGGTCTGGATCACGTTGCCGATCATCGTCGTCGAGGGGCCGCCGAGGATCGCGGCGCTCAGGTAGTCGCCGATGTTGGTGATCGCGACGAGCATGATCCCGGCGTAGATCCCCGGCGCCGACAGCGGCAGGATCACCGAGCGGAAGCGCTGCGACGCGCTCGCGTAGAGATCGGCGGCGGCCTCGACGTGGGAGCGGTCGATCCGCTCGAGGGCGACGAACAGCGGCAGCAGCATGAACGGCAGCGCGTCGTAGGTGAGCCCGGCGACGACCGCGAACGGGGTCGAGAGCACGTGCGTGTCCTGCGGCACCAGGCCGATGTCCTTGAGCGCGCCGAGGATGATCCCGTTGTCGGCGAGGATGAACTGCCAGGCGAGGATCCGGATCACGAAGGTGACGAAGAACGGCAGCAGCAACAGGAACAGCAGCACCGACTTGAAGCGGCCGCCGTGGAAGGCGATCCAGTAGGCGACCGGGTACATCGTCAGCAGCGCGATCGCGGTCGAGACGCCGCCGTAGAGGAACGAGCGCCCGAACTGGGTCGCGTAGGTCGAGATCGCGTCGGAGAAGATCGAGAAGTTCCAGGTCAGCGTCCAGCCGTCGATCGAGTTGCCGGTCATCAGCGAGACGCTGAGGATCGTGACCAGCGGCAGCACGAAGAAGGCGCCGAGCCAGACCGTCGCCGGCAGCGACAGCAGGTAGGGGACGAAGCCCGTGCGCCTGCCGCTCATGACTGGATGATCGGATCGAAGATCGAGGTCCACTTGAGCTGCGCGTCGACCCCGGTCGGGTCGTAGTAGGCGACGAACTTGCGCTCCATCGCCGGCGTCGGGAAGACGAGCGGGCTGTCGGCGACCGTCGGGTCGTCGAGCTCGTTGGCGATGATCGGCTGCGCGTCGGGGACCGGCGAGATGTAGTTGACCCAGTCGGTGATCTGCGCCTGCACGTTCGGTCGGTAGAAGTAGTCGATCCACATCATCGCGTCGACCGGATGGGCGGCGTGATAGGGGATCATGCAGTTGTCCTGCCAGAACATCACGCCCTCCTCGGGGACCACGAACTTGAGGTTCTTGCTGCCCGAGAGCTGGGCCTGGAAGACGTCGCCCGACCAGGCCATGCTGATCCAGGTGTCGCCCTGCTGGAGCGCCTTGATGTAGCTCTGGTCGTAGTACTGGCGGACGATGCCGGCGTCGCGCTGCTTGCGCAGCAGGTCGGCGGCGCGCTCCCAGTCGGCCGGGGTCGAGGTCTTCGGCTCGATCCCCAGCGCCAGCATCCCGACGCTGCCGAGCTCGGTGTCGTCGGCCATCATCCCGACCTTGCCCGCGAACGCCGGGTCCCAGAGGTCCTTGACGCTGTTGATCTCGCGGTCGATGTTGTCGGTGTCGTAGGCGATGCCGGTGATCCCCGACTGCCAGGTGACCGTGTACTCGTTGCCGGGGTCGTAGTTGGGGTTGCGGATCGCCGGCGCGGCGTAGCGCTTGAAGTTCGGCATCCGCGAGTGGTCGAGCGGGATCAGCCAGTGGTTCTTGATCATCTGCGTCAGCTCCCAGCCGTTGCTGATCACGACCATGTCGTAGCCGATCGACTGCTCGGCCTGCAGCACCGGGCTGATCTGGGCGAAGAACGAGGCGTTGTCCTGGATCACCGGCCGGTAGTTGACGGTGATCCCGTACTTCTTGCTGAACGCGTTCAGCGTCGGCGAGCCGTCCTTGGTCCGGTCGATGTAGAGCGGCCAGTTGGCGAAGTCGAACGTCCCCTGCTTCTGCTGCTCCGCCCACCACGAGGTCCAGTCGAAGCCCTCGTCCCAGCCGGTGCCGCGGGTGCCGGCGATCCCGCAGGCCGACAGCGCCCCGGCGAGCGAGCCGGCGGCGAGCAGGCCGGCGGCGCCGCGGACGAAGCGACGGCGCGAGTAGCGCGGCTCGGTCAGGCCCCGCAGCAGGTCTGGGCTCACCGGCGATCCGTCCGGCGATCGGTGGCCCCACTCCGCGCTATCGCTCAACTCTGCCCTCCTCCGGGTGCGAAACCGATCCTAGTGGTAATCGCCGGCGTCGGGTCCATGCGGCGCGCCCGCCGGCGCGGCGGTCGAGCCCGCGGCCGCCTGGCTCAGCGTCCGGGCCCGGCGGCGGGCTGCGGCCGCGGCGAGCCGATTCCCTGGCGGTCGCGGGTCGAGGCGAGCAGCCGCTCGGCGGCCTCGCCAAAGCTGCGCTTGGTGCTGCTCTCGAGGATCGCGAGCTGCTCCGCGACCGCGGCGCGGCGCGGATCGGGCACGACCCGCAGCAGGTCCTCGAGCAGCGCGAGCAGCCGGCGGCTGACCTGGACCGAGCCCTCGCCGAACATCCGCGTCTCGTCGAGGGCGATGCTCAGGAAGTCCTCCCAGGACGGCGCCGGGAAGCGGAAGCGGACGGCGCCGTCGCGATCGTCCACCTCGCCCGGCGTCAGCCGCCGCCCGGCGAGCCGGACGAGCAGCAGCTCGACCTGGTCGAGCGCCTGGACCGCGGTCGTCGGATCGTTGACCCCGGGCGAGAGCGCCTTGGCCGAGATGTCGGCGAGCAGCCTGAACACGAACGCCGGGTCCTGCCTGATCGTGCGCTCGTCGCCGACCGCGACCGAGTCGCGCAGGCGGCGGTCGTCGACGGCGCTGCCGCCGTCGCCGTCGATCCGGAACAGCGGCGAGCCCGGGGCGACGAGGTCGCCGATCGGGGGCAGCAGCTCGATCACTACATCGGCGTCGCGGGCGACCGCGACGAGCCCGCGCGCGTCGACGCTCTGGATCACGCCGGGCTCGGAGTCGTAGGCGACCGTCCGCCCGCCGCCTCCGGGCCCCGGGCCGGCGCCGCGCTCGACCGCGTCGCCGAGCCGGTCGGGGTAGAGGCGGTCGATCACCGCGGCGCCGTCACGGCCGAGATCGCGGAGCACGGCGGCGACGCGGAGCCCCTGCGTGGTCCGGCTGATCAGGCGCAGGAACAGGATCATGCTGAACAGCAGCATCCACAGCGACACCGTGACCGAGAAGTCGGGGATGAAGTCCTTGTTGGTGGCCGGCTGGATCTTCCTGAGGACGAGCAACGCGTAGATGAAGGTCGCCATGAACATCCCCAGCGAGAGCTTCGTCGTCGGGTCGCGGAGGAAGCGGCGCAGCATCCGCGGCGAGAACTGGCTCGAGCCGAACTGGACGGCGAGCAGCAGGATCGAGAAGACGAAGCCGGTGAAGGTGATCATCCCGCCGGCGAGCGAGCCGAGGATCCCCTGCGCGGCGCTGGCGCCGAACGAGACCCCGATCACCTCGCTGGTGCGCTCGTCGACGCCGGGCAGGATCAGGCCCATCGCGATCGCCAGCGCGCTGAAGATCGCGGGCACGATCCAGATGCTGTTGCGCACGTATTCGACGATCTTCCAGCGGGTCCGCCAGGACAGCATTCGATGCTCGTTCAACTCGGGGTCGCTCGTGTGCCGGCCACGATGGCAGGGGCTCCGGCGGTTCCCGCGCGCCGGCCGTGTCGCCGCAACCGGCTCATCGACGCGAGCGACTCTGATAGACCTCAGGGCGAGGATGCGCGGCGCTCGGGATTGGGCCCGGTCCGCGCAGGCGGCATCAGCGACGACAGGAGAGGGACCTTGAGCAACGCGAGCACTCGTCCGATCGGATTCCGCACGCCGCTGCTCCTGCTGCTGCTGCTCGCCGCCGTCGTCGCGCTGGTGCAGCTCGGCACCGCCAGCGCCGAGGCGAAGGGCAAGGTCAAGGTCACGGCCAAGATCAAGACCAAGAACCAGGCCGATCTGCTCGAGCGCGGCAAGCTCAAGGTCAAGCTCAGGATCAAGGGCGGCAAGGCGACCCGGATCAAGGCCAAGGCGAAGAGCGGCAAGGGCAAGAACTTCAAGAACAAGAAGCGCAAGCACGCGCGGCGGGGCGCGAGGCTGAACCTGCGGCTGACCGCGGCGGGCCAGTCCAAGCTCGGAGCCTGCGGCACGCAGAAGGTCAAGGTCACCACCACCTACAAGCTGCCGGGCTCGAAGAAGAAGCACAAGGTGAAGGCGAAGCGCAAGCTGAATCCCGACAGCTCGCGCTGCGTGCCGGTCGAGAACGCCGACCGCTGCGACTTCCTCGACCCCGCGGTCTGCCTGCAGCCGTGGCCGGACGACTACTTCACCCGCGAGGACCCCGCGACGGCAACCGGCAAGCGCCTGAACCTGAACCCGGAGTCGATGCCGGCGAACAAGGCCGGGGTCCACCTCGACCCGACCGACATCAACCGCGCCGACGGCTTCAGCCCCGGCAACGAGATCATCATCAAGATCCCCGGGCTCGAGACCCCGGCCGCGTTCGCCAATTCCGGCCTCGTCCCGATCGACGACCTGCACGCCTACGACGACCCCGACCAGGCGGTGATCGTGATCAACGCCAAGACCGGCGAGCGGCAGCCGATCTGGGCCGAGCTCGACTCGAACCCGACGACCGTCGATCCCAGCGGCGGCGACCCCGGCGGCATCAACGCCAACCCGGGCAACACCGGCGACGTCAACCTGATCATCCGGCCGGCGCGCAACTTCGACTTCGGCGGCCGCTACATCGTCGCCCTGCGCAACCTCCGCGACGCCTCCGACAAGCCGATCGAGGCCCCGATCGGCTTCCGGGTCTATCGCGACGACCAGTTCACCGGCCAGCCCGAGGTCGAGTCGCGGCGCCCGCACATGGAGTCGGTGATCAACGACCTCGTGACCAAGGCCGGCGTGCAGCGCGACAGCCTCTACATGGCCTGGGACTTCACGGTCGCGAGCGAGCAGAGCGTGACCGGGCGGGCGACGACGATCCGCGACGACGCCTTCAAGCGGCTCGGTGACAACGACCTCGCCGACCGCAAGATCGAGGGCAGCGCCCCGAACGCCACGGTCACCAGCGTGCTCAACCCCGGTGATCCGGTCCCGCCGGACGACCGCAGCCTGCCCACCGGGATCGCCCGCCGCGTCTACGGCACGATCGAGGTCCCCTGCTACCTGAACCAGGACGGCTGCCCGACCGGGGCCAAGTTCGCCCACGACGCGAACGGCGAGATCACCTGGAACCCGAGCTACAGCCGCGACGTCGAGTGGCGCTGCGAGATCCCGGACTCGGTCGTCGCCGGCGGCACCCTCCACCCGGCCGCCGTCGGCACCTACGGCCACGGCCTGCTCGGCACCCAGAAGCAGCTCACCGGGCAGGCGGATCTGGCCGACAACTCGAACACGATCTACTGTGCGATGGACTGGGAGGGCTTCGCCGAGCAGGACCTGCCGACGGTGATCTCGGCCCTGGCGGACATGTCGAACTTCGACAAGGTCGCCGACCGGATGCAGCAGGGCTTCGTCGAGTTCATGTACCTCGGGCGGGCGCTGATCCACCCGAACGGGCTGGCGACCAAGCCCGCGTTCCAGATGGACCCCGACGGCGCCGGCGGCCAGCCCGCGGGCTCGGTGATCGACACCTCGGCCGGCAACGACACCCGGCTGCTCTACATGGGCGTCAGCCAGGGGGCGATCATGGGCGGCGCCCTGACCGCGCTCGATCCCGACGTCGACCGTGGCGTGCTCAACGTCACCGGGATGAACTACTCGACGCTGCTGCGCCGCAGCGTCGACTCCGACGAGTACTTCAAGCTGCCCGGCCTCGGGCTCTACGCCAACTACCCGGACGAGTTGACGCGGCCGCTGCTGCTGTCGCTGATCCAGCTGCTCTGGGACCGCGGCGAGGCCAACGGCTACGCCCACAACATGACCACCGACCCGCTGCCGAACACGAACCCGCACGAGGTGCTGCTGCAGGCGGCGATCGGCGACCACCAGGTCACCAACGTCAGCGCCGAGGTCGAGGCGCGGACGGTCGGCGCCGCGGTCTACTCGCCGGCGCTGGAGCCGGGCCGCCACTGGGAGGCGAACCCGTTCCTGGACCTCAACCAGGTGAGCAGCTTCCCCTACACCGGCGGCAGCATGCTCGTCTACTACGACGGTGGCCCGGTCGGCTTCTTCAACCCGTCCGACCCGAGCGACGAGGGCAGCGGCACGCCGCCTGACGAGAACGTGCCGCCGCGTCCCGAGTGGGGCTACGGCGGCGATCCGCACGGCTATCCGCGCCGCTCCGCCGACGGACTCGCGCAGGAGCAGAGCTTCCTCGCCGGCAGCGGCGTGCCCGCCTGCTCCGACGCCGACGGCTACTGCTTCTCCAACGGCTACACCGGCACCCCGTAGGCCCGGGCCGGCCCGGGCCCGGCGGCATGGTCAGCGGCGGGGCGTCGCCGCCGCCGGACCCTGCGCCCGGCGGCCGGGGGTTCGGGCCGCGCTCAGGTCTCGACCTGCAGCAGCCGCGGCCGCAAGCCCGACCAGCGCTCAGGTCTCGACCTGCAGCAGCCGCCCAGCCGTCGATCGAGTTGCCGGTCATCAGCGAGACGCGGCGGCCGTTTGTTCTCGCCGGCGAGAGCGTCGGCCCGCCGCCTCGACCCTGCCCCGCTTGGCGGGGGGTCGAGCCCGCGCTCAGGTCTCGACCTGCAACAGCCGCGGCGGGCGGTGCTCGACCTGCAATGTCGTGTGATCGATCGCGAAGCGCTCGCGCAGCATCGTCTCGAGCTCGAGCCGGGCGGCGTGGCAGTCGTCGGCGGCGCCGACCAGCACGTGCGCGGAGAGCGCCGGGAAGCCCGAGGTGACCTCCCAGACGTGCAGATCGTGAACCTCGAGCACGGTCTCTACGGCGATCATCGCGGCGCCGATCCGATCGACGTCAAGTCCCTCCGGCGCCGCCTCGAGGAAGATCCGGCCCGATGACTTGAGCAGGCCCCAGGCGGAGCGCAGCATGATCGCGGCGACGATCAGCGAGGCGATCGGATCGGCGCGCTCGAAGCCGCTGAGCAGGATGACCGCGGCCGCCACCGCCGCCGCGATCGAGCCGAGCGCATCGATCAGGTTGTGCTGGAAGGCGCCCTCGACGTTGAGGCTGGCCCGGTTCGCCTTCGCCAGCGCCCAGGCCGCGCCGAGGTTCGCGCCGAGCCCGGCGATCCCGACCCAGAGGACGAGGCCGGCCTCGACCGCGGGCGGGTCGACGAGCCGGCGAATCGCCTCGTAGATCACCCAGAGCGCGAGCACCAGCATCGTCGTCCCGTTGATCTGGGCGGAGAGGATCTCGCCCCGCTTGAAGCCGAAGGTCATCGATCCGCTCGGGCGGCGGGTCGCGAGCCGCGCGGCGACCAGCGCCAGCGCGATCGCGCCGGCGTCGGTGAGCATGTGGGCGGCGTCGGTGAGCAGCGCCAGCGAGTTGGCGACGATCCCGATCGCGACCTCGACCAGCATGAAGCCGACGTTGATGCCGAGCGCGAGCGCGAGCATCCGCGTGTCGGCGCTCGCCGAAACGGCGTGGGAGTGACTGTGTCCGCCCTCGCGCATCCTCTATGTGAGATTACATTCTCATTTGCCGCCGCGGCGGCCGAGGCGCGCCTCAGCGGCGCGAACCGCTGCGGATCACTTCGCCAGGTGCGATGCGAT